>NZ_JCAFWP010000004.1:0-153265 GCF_059295135.1 Stenotrophomonas sp. INTA L402-1 | reverse complement strand
CCGCTGTTACTTCTCCCCCCCCCCCCCCCATCCCACCAACCCGGGTGGGGGGGCGGCCGTTTTTTTTTTATATCCCCCCGGCCCCCGGGTGGGTTGTTGTGTGTTTGCGGGGTTTTTGTTTTTGGGGGGGGGGGGGGGGGGGGGACGCCGTGAATCCGTCCCTGGAGGCTTGGCCGCGGCATCCATGCCGCGGACACCCCCGCCCAGCCCACCCGCCCGGCCCCTGACAGTTTCCGTGGCCATCACCGCGGGAAAAGAAAAAAGAAGATCAAGAACAAAGGCAACGGCAACAGCCGCGTGCTGTGAGTAGGGGGCGGATCCATTTTCCGGAGGAAAACGAATCCGACCCCTTCTTGTTTTCCGATACACCTCATCCACGCATAGCGTGGAAAACCCACCGTCACCGGGAAACTGTCGGAGGCGGGGAGGGGGCAGATGGCGGGACCGTCCACGGCATGGATGCCGTGGCCGAGCCTACAGGGACGTACTTGCGGCGTGTCCCGCCATCTGCCCCCTCCCCGCCAAGCAAGCAGCAACCCAGAGCCGCTCTGGCTTTTGAATCTGCACTTGCTTGAAAGAAGCGGTGCAGCCGCAGGCTGCAAAACACCCTCAATCCTGATCGTGCGCGCGCGCCGCCTCCGCCTGGGTCTCCTCCTGCGCCGCCATCTCGCGCGCGATCCACGCATCGATCATGTGCCGCTGGCGCTGCGCCTGCCGCCGCTCCCGCGTGTACTCCTGGTCCAGCACCCGGTACAGCGACACCATCACCAGCACCATCAGCAGCGCGAATGGCAACGCCGCAATCGTGATCATGCCCTGCAGTGCATCCAGGCCACCGGCCAGCAGCAACGCCGCTGCGATCAGCGCCACCGCGATGCCCCAGGCCAGCTTGCGCTTCAACGGCGGATCGCCTGCCTCGTCAGTGGACATGCTGGCCAGCACCAGCACCGCCGAATCGGCTGATGTCACGAAGAAGATCATCAGCAGCACCAGTGCGATGCAGGAAAGCAGCAAGGGTAGCGGCATGCTGTCAAACAGGGTGAACAGCACCGTTTCATAGCCGTTGCCCAGCGCCTGCACCAGGTCGGCGTGGCCGAAGATCTGCGCCCACAGCGCAGTACCACCAAACACCGCGAACCAGAAGAAGCCCAGCACCGTGGGTGCCAGCACGACGCCGATGACGAACTCGCGGACGCTGCGCCCACGCGAGATGCGCGCGATGAACGAGCCGACGAACGGGGCCCAGGAAATCCACCACGCCCAGTAGAAGATGGTCCAGTCCGCTACCCATGTGCTTCCCGAGAACGGCGACATGCGCAGGCTCATCGTCACCAACTGGTTGAGGTACGACCCCAGTGTGGTGGTGAACGTATCGAAGATGAATCCGGTCGGGCCCAGCACCAGTACGGTGGCCGCAAGAAGCGCGGCCAGTGCAAGATTGAAGTTGGACAGCCACTTCACCCCGCGCTCGACACCGCTGGCGGTGGAGGCCATGTACAGCACGAACGCGATGGCGATGATGGTCAGCTGCAGTGGCACACCCGCGTGCAGGCCGAACACGCGTTCCATGCCGGCAGCGATCTGGATGGTGCCGAAGCCCAGCGTGGTGGCCACGCCAATGGCAGTGGCAACAACCGCGGCGATGTTGACCACGCGTCCGATCCAGCCGCGATGGTGCCGGCCGATGATCGGTTGCAGCATGTCACTGACCAGTCCACGGCCATTGCGGTTGAACTGGAACCAGGCCATGGCCAGGCCGATCAGCGCGTAGATCGCCCACGGGTGCAGGCCCCAGTGGAAGAATGCATAGCGCATCGAAGCCCGCGCCGCGTCCATGCTCTGCGGTGCGAGGCCTTCCGGAGGCTTGGTGAAGTGGGAAATCGGCTCGGCGGCGCCCCAGAACACCAGGCCGATGCCCATGCCGGCGGCGAACAGCATCGACATCCAGCTGGCGCGCGAGAACTCCGGCTCGGCATCTTCACCGCCGATGCGCAGGTTGCCGAAGCGACCGAATGCCAGATACATCAGGAACGTCAGTGCCAGGAACACGACCAGAAGATAGAGCCAGCCGACACTGCGGATGACATCGGCCAGTACCGACTGCACCACGGTATTGAAGGGGCCGGGTGCAACACCGGCAAGCAGCACCAGAAGCAGAACCAGTGCGATGGAAACGCGAAACACCATGAAGGAGCTTCTCCGATCAAGGGATTGAGGGGAGCGAGCAGAGCTTGCTGCGAGGGGCCGGCGACATGCAGCACAGACCGGGCAGGGGCCGCGAAGGCGGCGGGGAAACACCGGCCGCAGCGGCACGATGCGTGTGCACGTTACTGAATGCGATGTCACGGTTCTGTTAATGCAGAAACAGCGGATCCACGCCGTGCGTGGATGGAACAGCCAGGAGCTGCAGTGCGTTCTATGCTCTAATGCACACCAAGAAGCGGGGGTACCGCGGCCATGTGGCCACGGTTGAGACAGTCCCTTGGAACCTGATCCGGCTCATACCGGCGTAGGGAAGCTTTGCAGTGCAGCCATGCCCGGACTCCGCCCAAGGACCGTCCGGGCGCGGCAGCAGTGCGCCGCCGCTTCGTCCCTGACCTTCCTGGACGATGCCCGATGAACGCACAGCTCTCCGCCCTGCAGCAACAGGCCCAGCAACTCTCCGAATCCGTGACCCGGCCCATTCCCGGCTCGCGCAAGATCCACGTGCCCGGTTCACGCCCGGATCTGCAGGTGCCGATGCGCGAGATCGCGCTGACCCGCACGCCGACCTTGTTCGGCGGCGAAGAGAATGCACCGGTGACCGTTTACGACACGTCGGGCCCGTACACCGATCCGGAGGTGCGCATCGATCTGTCCGCTGGTTTGCCGGCACTGCGTCGCGGCTGGGTGGAAGAACGCGGTGATACCGAGCGGCTGGAAGGACTGAGCTCTTCGTTCGGTCGCGATCGCGAGCATGACCCGAAGCTCGATGCGGTGCGCTTCCCCACGCGCAGCCTGCCTCGCCGTGCGCGTGCAGGTGCCAACGTCACCCAGATGCACTACGCGCGCCGCGGCATCATCACGCCGGAAATGGAATTCGTCGCCATCCGCGAGAACCAGCGGCTGGACGCGATCCGCGATGCCGGGCTGCTGCAGCAGCACCCGGGCGAGGCGTTCGGCGCTTCGATCCAGAAGATCATCACCCCGGAGTTCGTGCGCGACGAAATCGCCCGCGGCCGTGCGGTGCTGCCCAACAACATCAACCATCCGGAAAGCGAGCCGATGATCATCGGCCGCAATTTCCTGACCAAGATCAACGCCAACATCGGCAACAGCGCTGTTTCCTCGGGCATTGCCGAGGAGGTGGAGAAGCTGGTGTGGGCGATCCGCTGGGGCGGTGACACGGTGATGGACCTGTCCACTGGCAAGCACATCCATGAGACCCGCGAGTGGATCATCCGCAACTCGCCGGTGGCGATCGGTACCGTGCCGATCTACCAGGCGCTGGAGAAGGTCGATGGCCGCGCCGAAGCACTCACCTGGGAGATCTTCCGCGACACACTGATCGAGCAGGCCGAGCAGGGCGTGGACTACTTCACCATCCACGCTGGCGTGCTGCTGCGCTATGTTCCGCTCACCGCCAAGCGGGTCACCGGCATCGTCAGCCGCGGTGGCTCGATCATGGCCAAGTGGTGCCTGGCGCACCACAAGGAGAATTTCCTCTACACGCATTTCGAAGAGATCTGCGAGATCATGAAGGCCTATGACGTGACCTTCTCGCTGGGTGACGGCCTGCGCCCGGGCTGCATCGCAGATGCCAACGACGCGGCGCAGTTCGGTGAGCTGGAGACGCTTGGCGAACTGACGAAGATCGCCTGGAAGCACGACGTGCAGACCATGATCGAAGGCCCCGGCCACGTGCCGATGCAGCTGATCAAGGAGAACATGGACAAGCAGCTGCGCGAGTGTGGCGAAGCGCCGTTCTATACGCTGGGCCCCTTGACCACCGACATCGCACCGGGCTACGACCACATCACCAGCGCGATCGGTGCGGCAATGATCGGCTGGTTTGGTACGGCCATGCTCTGCTACGTGACACCGAAGGAACACCTCGGCCTGCCCAACCGCCAGGACGTACGCGACGGCATCATGGCCTACCGCATCGCCGCGCATGCGGCCGACCTGGCCAAGGGACACCCGGGCGCGCAGGTGCGCGACAACGCGCTGAGCAAGGCACGCTTCGAGTTCCGCTGGGAAGACCAGTTCCATCTCGGGCTGGACCCGGAGAAGGCCAAGGAATTCCATGATGAGACCCTGCCGAAGGATGCGCACAAGCTGGCGCACTTCTGCTCGATGTGCGGCCCGCACTTCTGCTCGATGAAGATCACCCAGGACGTGCGCGACTACGCCGAGGCCGGCATGAAGGAGAAGTCGGAAGAGTTCCGCGCGGCCGGCGCCGAGGTCTATCACCAGGGCTGACGTGTAACGGGTAGTGCCGGCCGCTGGCCGGCATTCAGTCGTGCGTGGGGCCGGCGAGAGTGCCGGCCAGTGGCCGGCACTACCGCTCATCACGCCGCTCCCGGCTATCCTCCGCCCATCACCCTGGGGAAAGGACGCCATGCCCGTTGCCATCACCACCCGCTGGCTGGCCATTGCCCGCCGCCATCCTTCGGCCTGGCTGCTGGGTGCCCAGTTGATCGCGGTGCTGCTGTATCCCGCACTTGATGACACCGCCGGCGGCCGTGCGGCACTGGGCATGTTCGGCATGGCGGTACTCGGCCTGGCGCTGTGGGTGGTCCAGCGCAGTCCGCTGGGCACCTGGCTGGCACTGCTGCTGGCCATTCCTTCGGTGGTGTTCTCGCTGGCCGGCGCACTGCTGGATCGCAGTGCGCTGCTGACCACCGCGCAGCTGCTGGAAAGCCTGCTGTACTTCTATACGGCCGGTGCGCTCATCGCCTACATGCTCCAGGACCATAAAGTCACCCGCGATGAACTGTTCGCAGCAGGTGCGACATTCACGTTGCTGGCGTGGGCCTTCGCGTTTGCTTTCGCCGTGTGCCAGCAATGGTATCTGGGCAGTTTCCAGGGCACCGGTGGTGGCGCGCAGCGCACCTGGATGGAGCTTCTTTATCTGAGCTTCAGTTTGCTCTCGGGTGTTGGCTTGAGCGACGTTGTGCCACTGCATCCGCAGGCGCGCGCCTTGGTCATGCTGGAGCAGTTTTCAGGCGTGATGTACGTAGCTTTGGTGGTTTCGCGACTGGTTGGATTGACCATGCTGCGGCGCATGTGAAAATGAACGCCAGATAAAAATTTCGCGCCCCGCAGGGCGCGAATGGTGCAGCAAATTATGTGAATGCGTCGGCGAGAGAGAGCCTGGATGTCGACCACGCGATAGGCGAGGTAACCCGCATAGGCTAGTATTCACCCGCTTCATTGTTTTTGCGGTATGCGCCGATGCTTTGTGCGGAGTCTGGCTTTTTGCTGTTCCCAGGACGGGAGGGTATCGAAGGCAAACGCTGCCCCGGACCTGTCTCTACTGTGTAGCGGAAAATGAACAGCAGTGAATACCAGCCCCCCGGATTCGATCGGATCCGGATAGGAGAGTGCACTGTCACTCTGTCCTCGCGCGAAGTCGAGGTCGTGGGTGCGCGTCGCCCGCGTCGGCTGACGCCGAAGGCGCTGGGCGTGCTGCGTGTGCTGCTGCGCCAGCCGGGGCGTGTTGTCACCCGCGATGAACTGTTCGCGGAAGTCTGGCCGGACACGCTGCCGACCAATGATGTGCTTACCCAGGCCGTCACCCAGCTGCGCAAGGCGTTCAGCAATGACGACGACAACGGCCAGGCCTATATCGAGACCATCGCCAAGACCGGCTATCGCCTGCTGGTGCCGGTGCAGATATTGGACGATGTCGAGCCGGCGCCGCCCGCGGGAGCCGATGACGAAATCGTGGACATGCAACCGGCGATGGCCGTCGCCGAGGTGATGCCGCCACACGTGCAGGCATCGCGCCGCCGCTGGCGCCACGTCCGCCGGCGCGTACTGCTGGTGCTGGGCGTGCTGATGCTGGCCACGGTGGTGGTGCTGACCGCGCTGCTGCTGCGGCGGGCACCGGCCAGCAGTTCAGCTGTGGACGCGGCCGTGGAGAACGGCACGCGCGTGATCGGCAGCCCGCAGCGTCCCTATCGGTTGATCACCGCGACCAGCGGCTTTGAAACCTATCCCACGCTTTCACCCGATGGTTCATTGGTGGCCTATGAGGGCGCCAACGAAGACGGGCAGGGCGGTGGCGCGATCAAGGTGCAGACCTCCGGCAACGCGCCTGCGCGGCAGCTGCTGGCTCCGCCGGCCGGCTCGGTCGATCGCTTCCCGAGCTGGTCGCCGGATGGACGCGAGATCGCCTTCGCGCGGTTCAGCAACAACGGCGGTTGCCAGGTGCTGATCGCCAGCGCGACCGGTGGTGCCCTGCGCCAGGCCACACGGTGCGATGGCACCGAGCTGCTCAGTTTCGACTGGACGCCGGACGGCCGTGGTCTGGTGTTCGGCAGCATGGTGGGGCGCTATGCCCATCGCGGCATCCGCAAGCTTGATCTGGCCAGTGGCCAATGGGAGGCGCTGGACTACGGTGTCGCCGAGGATGACTTCGACTATGCGCCGCGCTACTCGCCTGATGGCAAGTGGCTGGTATTCGTGCGCAATCCGCAGCTGGGCGACCTGTGGCGCATGCCGGCCGCGGGTGGCACGCCCGAACAGCTGACCAACGAGGCCGCTGAACTGCGTGGCTGGGCCTGGTTGCGTGATGGCCGGACGATCGTGTTTGGACGCCGTGTCGACAGTGAGGTGCGCCTGTATTACCTGGACGTCGAGAGCCGCACGCTGCGCGACGCCGGGCTCGACGACGCACAATGGCCGGCGACGGCGCGCCGCGCGGGCATGCTGGCCTTCGTTCACCGCCGCGCGCAGTTCGGCATCTTCAAGGTGCCGATGGAGGGCGGTTCACCCCCGCAGCGCCTGTTTGCGTCCAGCGGCCGGGATGGGCAGCCGATGGCGGCGCCGGATGGACGCCAACTGGTGTTCACGTCCGATCGTTCAGGCAGCTTCGCGCTGTGGTGGGCGGACATGGAGCGCCCCGATTCGCTGCGGCCTATCGAAGGATTGCGGCCTGAGGCACGTCAGGCACCGGACTGGTCGGCCGACAGCCGGCGGTTGCTGGTGGTCGGGCGCGACGAACACGGACGCACGGTGGTCTATGAGATCGCCCCACGTGACGAACGCGTCCAGCCGTTGCCGGTACCGTCGGAGCAGCCGCTGCAGGCACTGTACGGCGCAAACCCGGACCAGCTGCTGGTAGTCGAGCGCGATGACCAGCAACAGACCCGGCTGAGCCTGTTTGATCGAAGCGTGCAGCCTTGGCGCCGCCTTGCCAGCATCGAGGGCGTGTCTCAGGCGCGGTTCGATCGCAGCAGCGGGCGTGTGCTGTTCACCCGCCTGGCGGCAGGTGGCCTGTGGTCGGTGGATGCGGCGCTGGCGCCAGGCAGCGTGCAGCAGATCAGCGATGACCAGCCCAGCCGGTGGCGGTACCGGGCCTGGACCGTGGCCGGCAACAGTGCGATCGGCTATCTCGGTACGTCCACCCGCTGCGGTACGACACTGGTGCTGATCCAGGCCGGGCGCGAGGAACCGGAACGCTGCCTGGATGCGGAACGCCTCAGTGCCGGCAACGGGCTGAGTGCCGGCGCCGATGGGCGCACCCTGTTCGTGGCAATGGCGGTTAGCGACGGTGCCGACATCGGTGTGATGCGTTTGCCCGAGCGCTCGCCGACGCTGCTTCCGGCGTTCTCCAAGTTGTTGTTGTTCAACGGAAATGGGCCTTCGTAATTTCTTCGTGGCGACCTCGCCGCGAATTCGTGGCGATCTCGTCTGACTTTCCTGACGTGGTGCCGCCTGATTTGGCAAAACGGAGGCCTGTACTAGGCAAATCCGTGGTGCCCCCATGCGTCAACTCTCGCTGGCCGATCGCGGCCAAACCGTCTCTCTGGACCGGTCGCTCGACGATGCTGCGCCGACCTGCCTGGGCGTGGCCCGGCTCGGCAGCCTGCAGACCGCAGGCAGCAGCTTCACTGTGTGGATGCAGGTGCGCGGCAGCTCCTGGGTGGAAGCCAAGGAAGGACGCTTCCGCTTGCGCCAGGGCGAGTGGATCGCCTTCGAGAAGGAGTCGCGGCCGCTGGTGCAGGCCGGTCGCAACGGCTTGTGCGTTGGCCTGAACCTGACGGTCGAAGCGCTGCGCGTGCTGGCCGAGATGGCCGATTGCGGTCTGTATGCCGGGCGTGGCCGCATGAACCGTGGCGATGCCCGCGTTGCGCTGCGCCTGTGGCGCGATGCGCTGGCCAGTGGCCAGCCGGCACAGGCACTGCGCCCGCTGCTGCTGCACCTGGCGGGCCTGCAGCGTGGGCTGGCCGACAACGTGCAGCGTTGCCCGGGGCGCTCGCGCAGCCGCAAGCGCCAGGTGTTCGGCCGCATGCAGCGCGCCCGCCTGTACCTGGAAGGCAACAGCCACCGCGTGGTGCGCATCGGTGAACTGGCCGAGCTGACCAACTTCTCCAGCTGGTATCTCTCCAAGACCTTCCAGAGCCTGTACGAGGAAAGCCCGCAGTCGCTTTCGGCGCGGCTGCGCCTTGAGCGCGCTGCCGACCTGCTGCGTGACACTGACATGATGGTCGGCGAAGTTGCTGCAGCCAGTGGCTTCGACAACTGCTGCAGCTTCGCGCGTGCGTTCCGCGCCCGCTACGGCCAGTCCGCATCGCGCTTCAGGGAGAACGGCGGCTTGCTGCCGCCACAATCTGCAAAGTCTCCGGTTGGTTCGCGCAAATACAGCGCTGCAACGCAATCGTAACGTGCTGGGGTGTTTTAACACGCTGCTAACACGTACCTTGGAGAGATAGATGAACGTTCGTAATCCCGCAGTGCGGCTGGGCCTTCTGCCGGCTGGCATTGCGTTGGCGCTGACGCCCGCCTTTGCTTCTGCACAGGAAGCAAAGGATGCGACCACCCTGGATCGCATCGAAATCACGGGCTCGCGCATCCGCGGCGCCTCGATGGAGACCCAGCAGCCGGTACTCACCCTGAGCCGTGAGAACCTGGAAAAGCAGGGCTACACCACCGTCGCCGATGTCCTGCAGAACCTGACCTCGGCAGGTTCGCCGGCCATTTCCCGTGCGGACTCGCTGTCCTCCGGCGAAAACGTTGGCGGCTACTACGTCGACCTGCGCAACCTGGGCGCGCAGCGCACCCTGGTGCTGATGAACGGCAAGCGCCTGGGCGCGACCACTGCCGGCTACCAGGATCTGAGCCAGATTCCGATGGCCGCCGTCGAGCGCATCGAAGTGCTGAAGGATGGCGCCTCCGCCATCTACGGTTCGGACGCCATCGCTGGCGTGGTCAATGTGATCACCCGCAAGCGCTTCGACGGTGCTGAAGCCAGCGTCTATGTCGGCCAGTACGGCCGCGGCGACGGCGACACCAACACCTACTCGTTCACCCTCGGCTCCGAAGGCGAGCGTGGCGGCGTGACCCTGTCGGCCGAATACTCCAAGCAGGATCCGGTGTGGGCGAAGGATCGTTGGTTCAGCCGCGACGGCGGCCTGGGCCCGAACACCACCTCCGGTGATTGGAGCCCGCTGAGCCAGAACAGCACCTGGTGCGACCCGCGCGTGTGGGGCGACTGCAAGCCGCGCGCTGCAGGCCAGCCGCAGCCGGAGTGGATGACCCTGAATCCGGGCGGTGACCCGAAGAATGCGGCCGACTACCACCTGCTGACCCCGGCCGAGTACTCCAATGCCAACCAGCAGATGATGGTGCAGACCGGCATCGAGCGTAAGTCCGTGTACGTCAACGGCAGCTACGATCTGGCCGACTCGATCACCTTCAATGCTGACGTGCTGTACAACCAGCGCACCACCGACCAGCAGATCGCGGGTTACCCGTACCAGTCGCTGTCGTTCGGTACCCCGCTGTCGAAGGACAGCGCGTTCAACCCGATCGGTCAGGACGTCGAGTTCCGTCGCCGCCTGTGGGAAGTGCCGCGTACCACCAAGAGCGACCTCAAGACCCTGCGCTTTGCGCCGAGCCTGAGCGGCTTCTTCGAATTCGCCGGCAAGACCTGGGATTGGGACGTCGGTGCGCTGTGGAACCGCAACGAGCTGACCAAGACCGGCTACGGCGACATGAGCCTGATCGCCTCGCGTCAGGCATTGGGCCAGTCGTTCATCAATGGCCAGGGTGTTGCCCAGTGCGGTACTTCTGCCAAGCCGATCCCGCTGAGCCAGTGCCGTCCGTGGAACCCGCTGCTGCCGTATGGCGTCAACGGCCAGGGCTCGCTTGCCGACCGTGATCTGCAGAACTTCCTGTTCCCGACCTACACCGACACCGGTGTGACCAAGACCACCAGCTACACCGCCAACCTGTCCGGTTCGCTGTTCGAGCTGCCGGCCGGTGACCTGGGCGTGGCCATGGGCTACGAGCACCGCAAGGAAGAAGGCCGCTTCGTGCCGGACGCCTTCCGTCAGTCGGGCCAGTCGACCGGCCTGGCGTCGACCACCACCTCGGGCAACTACTCGCTGGATGAGTTCTACCTGGAACTGAACGTGCCGATCCTGTCGGACCTGCCGTTTGCCAAGGAACTGACCTTCAACGTCGCCAGCCGCTACTCCGACTACAGCAACTTCGGTGACACGATCAACTCGAAGTTCGGCCTGGTGTGGCGCCCGATCGAAGAGCTGCTGGTCCGCGGTACCTACGCCGAAGGCTTCCGCGCGCCGACCGTCGACGATCTGTACGGCGGCACCAACTCGAGCTTCGAGCGTTACACCGATCCGTGCGGTTCGACCTCGCCGGGCAACGTCGCTGGCAATGCTGCCTGCGCCGGGGCTGGCGTGCCGGCCAACTACGTGCAGGTCGGCCAGGGCTTCGCGCCTTGCAGCACCTTCCCGTGCGCGACCCCGGACCAGTTCGTCAGCGGTTCGAATTCGGCTCTGAAGCCGGAAACCTCCAAGAGCAAGACGGTTGGCCTGGTCTGGAGCCCGCGTTGGGTGCAGGGCCTGGACATCTCGCTCGACTGGTACCGCTACGAGCTGAAGAACATGATCATCGCTGACAGCGTTGATCGCATCCTGCGTGACTGCTACGTGCTGGGCAACGCAGCTCGCTGCGAAGGCGTCACCCGTGCCGCCGATGGCCATATCGAGGCGCTGACCTACGGCCTGGCCAACCTCGGCTCGATGGAGACCGAAGGCTACGACCTGGGTGTCAAGTACCGCCTGCCGGAACTGTCGATCGGCAAGTTCAGCATCGACTGGCAGACCAGCTACCTGGCCAAGTACGACGAAGCCGGCCAGAACAAGAAGGGTGAGAACATCACCATCGGTCGCGTTGGTGAGCCGGGCCTGTTCCGCGTCCGTTCGAACCTGGGCGTGAACTGGGAGCTGGGTGACTTCGGTGTCAACTGGACTGCTCGTTACTACTCGGGCATGAAGGAAAGCTGCATCGACGACGCATGGTGCGACGCCCCGAACCACTACGCCAATGGTGAGCCGGATCCGCTGCGCCACACCGGCTCCAACACCTTCCACGACGTGCAGGTCAGCTGGAAGGCTCCGTGGGATGCCACCATCGCCCTGGGTGCGAACAACGTGTTCGATCACCGCGGTGCGCTGCAGTACTCGGCGCCGAACTCGAGCTTCGCCTACTACGGTGGCTTCGACGTCGGTCGCTTCCTGTACATGAAGTACACCCAGCGCTTCTGATCGTTCGAAGTGCGATAGCAATACCGGGAGGGCGGACCGCAAGGTCCGCCCTCTTTTTTGTAGGGGAATTCCGAAATGTCGTGGAAGGTGAGCAGAGTCACGTTCCTGTCGTGTCGTAATCAACACAGTTGCTGGGTCCACTTGCGGACACTTGCACATGGAGAGAGCGATGAAGAGCACGCTGTTGCACAAACTGTCTGCTGCTGCACTGATCTATGCAACATTGGTGGGTGCGGTGTTCGCCCAGACCGGTGGCGTCTGTGGGGGCGGGCTGTACTGCGAAGAGCTGCGCCAGCAATGCCTGGCTGCAGGCAATTCGAAGGTCATGTGCGATCTGCAGTATCGCCACTGCGTGCAGGACGCCTGCGGCGCGCGCTGATGCAAAAAAGGCGCGCCTTTGGGCGCGCCTTCGAGGTTGTTCCTGCGTTGACAGCTCAGACCTCGCTCGGCACCAGTCCCATCAACGCATTGGCATGCTCGCGCCACTGCGGCAGCCTGTTGAGTACACCTGCGCGTTGCAGGTAGTCCTCATCCACCGGATCGCCGTTGACCAGCGCCAGCGCCACATGCACCGCACCGGTCACCCAGAAGCTGCGCGTATTGGCGCGCTGCGGCTGCAGGTGGAAGGCAACCGCTTCGATGATCGGCATCGGCAGGCCCCACAGGCCCAGCAGGTAGGCGCCGGCCTCGGCATGGCCGGGGCGGGTGTCACCGGCCAGCGACGGTTCGCTGCGCTCGTTGCGTACGCCGGGCAGCAGCAGGCCGATGTCGGCCAGCAGGGCGGCGGTCGCGCCCAGTTCGGCACTGGATTCGGGCAGCAGGCGCGCGGCCAGGCGCGAGGCGAGCAGGGCGCGCTGCTGCAGCGAATTGCGTTCGGCGGTGGACAACGTGGGTGCGGAAAACACCTCGCTGGCCAGCACCAGGTCGCGCAGCGTCGACAGGCCCAGGCGGGTCACGGCCGTGCGCAGGTCAGCGATGGTGCGTCCCTGGCTGAAGAACGCCGAGTTCGACAGCTGCAGCACCTTCGCGGCAATGGCCGGGTCGGCCGCCACCAGCTTGGCGACGTCGGCGCTGTCAGCGTCGTCGTCATGCTCCAGCGCCTGGGTCAGGCTCAGGTACAGGTGCGGCGGCGAGGGCAGCTTCTCGATACGGCCGATGGCATCGCGCAGGCGTGGGCTGTCCAGTACTTCGCGCAGCTCTTCCAGGCTGGTCAGCGCTTCCAGCAGCACTTCCGGTGCCAGTGGCAACGGCAGGAAACGGTGAGCGACACCGATCAGGCGTGCCGGCGGCGGCCGGTTGCCGTGCTGGGCATCGATCAGCGCGATGCGGATGGTTTCCGGGCGCAAGGTCCGGATCTGGCCCAGCAGCGTGGTGGCATTGAGATCCGGCAGCTGCGGGCAGACGATCACCGCATCCACGCCCTGCGTGGCCACCGCAGTCATCGCGGTCTGGCCATCGGTGGCGGTCAGCGGCTGCCAGTCTTCCCCAAGATCGGCAATGAATTCGGTCAGCTCGGCCGGCAGGCTGGCTGCATCCCCAACAAGCAGAATACGCACGACACATTCCCCTGGCTGTCTCGACGATGGATGTCGACGACGTGTGAAGTGACGCAATTTACCTAATACGGCGGCACGTGTGATGTGCCGTCGTCATGAAACGTGACCCGCATCGCTCCGGCGGGGTGCCGCCGGAGCGATCCGGTTCAGGCTCAGGCCTTGCTGTCGAGATGGCGCTGGTGCGCCTCGATCAGGATCTGCTTGGCCTCAGCGGCGCCGCCCCAGCCGTCGAGCTTGACCCACTTGCCCTTCTCCAGGTCCTTGTAGTGCTCGAAGAAGTGGCCGATGCGCTCCAGCCAGTGGCTGGACACCTGGGCGATGTCTTCGACGTGGGCATAGCCACTGAAGATCTTCGACACCGGCACGGCCAGGATCTTCTCGTCGCTGCCCGCCTCATCGCTCATCTTAAGCACGCCGACCGGACGGCAGCGCACGACCGAGCCCGGCACCAGCGGCAGCGGCAGCACCACCAGCACGTCGGCCGGATCGCCGTCGCCGCACAGGGTGCTCGGCACGTAGCCGTAGTTGCAGGGGTAGCGCATCGGGGTGGACAGGATACGGTCGACGAAGATCGCGCCGGTTTCCTTGTCCACTTCGTACTTCACCGGCTCCGAGTCCTTCGGGATCTCGATGATGACGTTGATTTCTTCCGGCGGGTTCTTGCCGGGCGAGACGAGTTCCAGACCCATGGTCGTGCTCCAGGTGGGGGATGTAGACGGATAGCCCCCCATTTTATGCCTTTGCCGGGCGCTGTGCAGAGGGAGGGGCCGACGGCGCTGCGGGGCGGGGGCCTACCGGGCAGACCGGGATTGGCTGATGGGGGCGGCCGGCATGGGAGCGCAGGCTGGACCAACCTTCCCAAGGAGTCTGCCCATGAACGTGTCTGCCCTGTCGTTTGGCCTGACCTGCATGTTGCTGGTTGCGCCTTTGGCCCAGGCGTCCCCTTATGTCGACCTGATCGACTACCCGCACCAGGAGGCCAACTGGGACCGCTTCTTTGCCCTGGAAGGCCGTTTGCAGCATGGCTTCGATGCCATCTGTGGCGACACCTTCTGCGAGGGCGAATACAGCGATATCCGCGCCCTGCGCCTGCGCTGTTCGGTGGATGCGGTGCGGGGAACCGTGCATGAATGCCTGTGGGCATTCGCCGCCAGCGATCTGGAGGTGTCCCGCAACGATGGCGCGATCGTGGCCCGGCAACCGACCTGGTTGTGCCGCCTGCCGCTGGTGGCGGGAACCCCGGTGGAAGCCTTCCATGCCGCGCTCGCCGCGCGCAATCCACTGCATGACCCGCTGCCGGGGACCTCGCAGAGCGTCTATGACGGGCTGACCGGGTGCATCCATTGATGAGAACGTGACTGATTCTCATTAACGGAGTAGCATGCGCGGCGCCTTCCGTCTGTCGTCCCGGTTCCGCGCATGTCCTCCAATGCCGCCTCCCTCACCGAACTGCTGATCCGCGAGCGGCCCGCGCTGCTGCGCCGGGTGCAACGCATCCTGGGGGGCGACAACGGCGCCGAAGACGTGATCCAGGCGGTGTGGTTCAAGGCACGTGGCGTCGACGACAGCCAGGCCATCGACAACCCGCGCGCCTATCTGTACCGGCTGGCCGCCAACCTGGCCACCGACCATGGCCGCGAATCGACCCGGCGCAACCGTCTGCTGGCCGACCACTACCTGTGGGGGCCGGACGAGGTGATCTCGACCGAAGAGCAGGCGATGGCACAGGACGAGCTGCAGCGGGTGCTTGACGCGGCGGGGCACCTGCCGGAGCCGACCCGCACCATCTTCCGGCTCAACCGCCTGCAGGGGCTGACCCAGGCCGAGATCGCACGTCGTCTGGGTGTGTCGGTGACTACCGTCGAGAACCATGTGCGCACGGCGCTGCAACGCCTGGCCTGGGCGCGCAGCGGCCGATGATCGCCCCGCCTTGGGGTTGGCCCTCGCTGAAACGTCTTGATCACTGGACCGCGGATGCGGTCTAGTTCCTCCGCCCGCGCTTGAATGCGCCTGTCCGCCAGCCGATGAGCCCGCCGAACACGCTGCCCGCCGCCAATGACGATGCCCTGGCCGAACAGGCCCGGGGCTGGATCGCGTGGCTGGCCTCGGGTGACATCGGCGAGGGGCGCATGCATGAGTTCGAACGCTGGCTGGCACAGCCGGGGCACCGTCGGGCCTTCGAGCACGAGCGCGCGCTGTGGCGCCGCGTCGGACCACGCCCGCAGGCCCGGCCCGCCGAACGCCGGCGCCCGCGGCGGCTGCGCTGGGCAATGGCCGCTGCAGCTGCGCTGGCGATGCTGGTGGCATGGCCGGAGGCCTGGTTGCGGCTACAGGCCGACCATCGCAGTTCGCATGTCGTGCAGAACGTGCAACTGCCCGATGGCAGTCGCGCCGTGCTGGATGCGGACAGCGCGATCGCCGTGCGGTTTGATGCCGATGCACGCCGGATCGAGCTGCTGCGCGGGCGCGCCTGGTTCGAGGTCAGCCCGGATGCCCAGCGGCGTTTCAGCGTGCGCGCGGGCAATGGCGTGGTCGAGGACATCTCGACCGCGTTCTCCGTCGCACGCGACAACGATCAGGTGGAAACCCAGGTCGGACAGGGCAGGGTGCGCGTGGCCAGCCCGGCCGACGGTGGCTGGACCTACCTGCAGGTGGGACAGCGTGCGGTCTATGGCGAGCGCAGTGGCGTGACGCGTCTGCAGGATGTGGCGGCCGACAGTGTCGGCGCATGGCGGCAGGGTGAACTGCTGCTGGAGCAGGCCAGCGTCGCCGAGGCCGTGCAATGGGTCGGGCGCTATCGCGCTGGCCCGACCTTCGTGCGTGGCGATCTGTCGCAGCTGCCGGCTGTCAGTGCAGCATTGCGCATCGATCGCCCGGAGCAGGCGCTGGATGCGTTGGCGGCAACAGCAGGTCTTCGGGTTACTCGTCTTCCATTCGGCGTCGCCATCGTGCAGTAGATCCACGCCATGCGTGGATGACCGCCCCTGTGCCGACCAACGGTCGGCACCCACCACTGCAAGCAGCCGACCAACGGTTGGCACCCACCACTGCAAGCAGCCGACTCACGGTCGGCACCTGCCGCGGCCGCAAATCGCTCTTGGGGTTGCCACGCTTTCATCCGTCTTACTCCGCGAACGTACCCGCCGCCGCCAGTACGTCGCCGTGTCCGCCCGTGTTGCGGATGTCGCCGCGCCCGCGGCACCGATTACCTGACAGGTTCCCCCATGTTCGATTTCCATCGTCCGGGCCGCATGCCGCGCCCGTCCCGCCTGTGCATCGCCCTGCTGGCGGCCGGCCTGGCCAGCGCCGCGCCCTCCGTACTCGCGCAGGATGCCAGCGGTGACCACGCTGCCGTGCAGCGCTTCGATATCCCCGCGCAGCCACTGGACGAGGCGCTGCGCAGCTACATGCGCCAGTCCGGCGTGCAGGTCGTGTACCCGGCCACCCTGGCCCGGGGTGTGACCTCGCGTGCGGTCAGCGGCAGCCTGTCGGCCAGCGAGGCTTTGCAGCACCTGCTGCAGGGCAGTGGCCTGGCGGTGCGCCGGGTCAGTGCCGATGCGGTGACCCTGGAAGCGGCAGCGTCGGCGCAGGCCGACAGCGGTGTGATCGTCACCGATACGCTGAGCGTGGCCGGCGACCGTATCGACAGCGGCGCAACCAGCGACGAGGCGCGCCTGCTCGACGGCTATCGCAGCGTCGGCTCCACCACCACGCTCAACCGCACGCACCTGGAGCGATTCCGCGGTACGTCCAACGGCGACATCGTCAAGGGCGTGGCTGGCGTCACCGCCGGTGATCCGCGCGTGGGCAACGGCTTCGACGTCAACATCCGTGGCATCCAGGGCCAGGGCCGCGTGCCGGTGATCATCGACGGTGGCCAGTCCAGCATGGATACCTACCGTGGTTATGCCGGCCAGTCGCAGCGCACCTACCTCGACCCGGACCTGATCTCCAGCCTGACCATCACCAAGGGCCCGAGCCTGCAGGCCAACGCCTCCGGTGGCATCGGCGGCGTGGTCGAGATGGAGACGCTGAAGATCGGTGACGTGCTGCGCGAAGGCCGGGACTTCGGCGTGCGCGTGCGTGGCGGCCTGGCCAACAACAGCGCCAACAACCTGCCGTCCTACAGCGCCGCGCCGCGTACCGACCGCAGCGCCACCGGCAGCCAGTTCTTCAACGTGGCCGCTGCGGGACACTGGGATCGCTTCGATCTGGTTGCCGCCTACGCCTACCGCGACAACGGCAACTACTTCTCCGGCAAGCATGGCTACGATGACTTCCCGCAGACCCGGCGCACGCTGGCGCCGCTGAACCCGCCGCGTACCGAGGTGTTCAATACCTCGGCGCGCTCGAAGTCGGCGCTGCTCAAGGGCACCTGGCGCATCGACGATGCACAGACCCTGGAAGCGGGCTACCGCCGCTACGAGGGCACCGCCGGCGAGATCATGGCCTCGCAGATCATCCGTGTGGATCGTGACCGCATTCCGCAATGGGACCCGGGCCACGTCGACATGGACAGCTATACCCTGCGCTATCGCTTCAACCCGGACAGCGAGCTGGTCGACCTGCGCGTCAACGCCACGTACACCGACACCGACAGCGTGATGTACAACAGCCTGACCGGCATCACCCCCTGGTACTTCGATCGCCGCACCGAGTGGTACGACGCGCCCAGCTTCAGTGGCGACCCCGGTTACAAGGATGCCTACCGCAATCCGCTGCGTCAGAAGCGCTTCGGCCTGGATGCCAGCAACACCTCGAAGTTCGATACCCACGCCGGTGCATTCACCCTCGACTACGGCCTGTCCTACAGCGATGAGGACATTGCACCGGGCAGTTCGGGGCCGGTCATGCACGATGACCTGATCAACAACCGCTTCCTGCGCAACGCCGAGCGCAAGGAATACAGTGCCGTGGCCTCGCTGAAGTGGCAGCCCGATGAGCATTGGGAACTGCTGGCCGGCGGCCGCTGGAACCGCGTGGATGTGCATGACCGCAACCGCCTGGCCACGCCCGATGCCTACGAGGTGCAGGGCCAGTACCGCTACACCGAGCTGCTCAATGGCAACCCGGCGCTGCCGTCGTGGCGGGCCAAGCGCATCGCGCTGCTGAACTGGTATCCGGACGCCAACGGGAATTTCACCCAGGAATCGCTGCTGGCTTCACCGTACAAGAAGGGTACGGTGGGCGACATCGGTGGCTGGAACTTCTACGACGCCGGCAAGGCGCAGGACCTGGAGGTGCCGGTCAGCTGGACCTGGTCGCAACCGATCCGCCGACGTGACACCGCGTTCTCGCCGACCGCCAGCGTGGCCTACCGCTTCAGCGAAGACACCATGGTTTACGTGAAGTACGCCGAAGGCACCAAGCTGCCGAGCCTGTTCGAGACCACACTGGGCCTGTTCACCGCCGCCAAGCCGGTGGGCGAGCTGAAGCCGGAGCGTGCGCGCAGCTGGGAGATCGGTGCCAGCACCATCCGCTATGACCTGTTCACCGCCGGCGACCGCCTGGCGCTGAAGCTGGCCTACTTCGATACCCGCATCGACGACCTGATCACCCGTGACTACCGCACGCTCTCGGCCGGCCTGATCCGCAACGTCGACCAGTTCAAGGTCTCGGGCATGGAGTTCCAGTCCAGCTATGACAGCGGCAAGGTATTTGCTGATCTGTCCGCGCACTATTACTTCAAGGCCAAGACCTGCGCACCGGACATCGCAGCCGAGCGCCGTGCCTATGGTGCACAGCGCAGGAACGATGAACTGGCCAACACGCCGAACTGCGTGGACGGCGGCTTCGAGGGCTCGTACACCAATACCCAGAACCCGCCGCGCTACATGGTCAACCTGACCCTGGGCTCGCGCCTGTTCGACGAGCGCCTGACCTTCGGTACCCGCGTGGTCCACAACGCCGGCCCGATCAGCAAGCTGGACAAGGACTGGAACGTGGGCCTGTCGGCGATCCAGCAGCTGTACCGGCCGACCACCCTGGTCGACCTGTTCGCCAGCTGGAGCTTCAACGACCAGCTGTCGGTGGAGGCGGGCGTGGACAACGTCACCGACCGCTACTACCTGGATCCGCTGGCGCTGGGCGTGATGCCGGCCCCGGGCCGTACCGCGAGGCTGGCGCTGACCTGGAAGTATTGATCGTCGGGGTCGGATCCCTTTCCTGCAGAAAGGGCTCTGACCCCAGCGGGAGACAACGGTAGCGCCGGGCCATGCCCGGCGCCTTCCTCCAGCCAGTTACAGCCCGGTCGCCGCCTTCACCGCATCTTCGTGCAGCGACTCGTTCAGCTCATCCACCACCGTGGTCCATGCCGCATCGGCCTGCAGCGACTCGGACAGGAACTGGCGCTGGGCATCGTTCCAGTACGGTGCTTCGACCACTTCCACATCGGTGGCCAGCTGGTGTTCGCGGATGAAGCGGGCGATGCCTTCGGCGCTGGCGTCCAGGCCCAGCTGCAGGAACAGGTTGGTCATGCGCGGTTCGGTGGTGATCATCGTCGGTTCCTGCGGGAAGAAGGGATACGCCATTATCGGTGTACATGGCCTTGGGGAAAGCCCCATGGCGAACGTCTACAGCAGGACGACCCCCTTGGCATCCCCCATGAACGCACACATCGCCCCTGAAGACAGCCGCAGCCTGCGGCTCAAGGCCGCCACCCGCGACAGCCATGGCGCGCTGGACAAGCGCATCATGGCCGGCGACATCTTCGCCGACCGCGGCAACTTCGCCCGCTTCCTGCGCGTGCAGTACCGCTTCCACCGCAGCATCGATGCGCTGTATGCCAACCCTGCGCTGGACGCACTGCTGCCCGACCTGGGCGAACGCCGCCGCCTGACCCAGGTGGCGCGCGACCTGCAGGATCTGGAGCAGACTCTGCCGGGGGCCGACATCGCGGCGTTGCCGTCCGATCTGGAGCTACCCGCCGCATTGGGGTGGCTGTATGTGGCCGAAGGCTCCAATCTCGGCGGCACCATTCTGTACAAGATGGCTGCCAAGCTGGGCCTGGATCGTGATTTCGGCGCCCGCCACCTGGCCGCACACCCGGATGGCGCGGCGCGCCACTGGCGTGAATTCACTGCTGCGCTGGATGCGGTGCCGCTGAGCGCCGAGCAGGAGCAGCAGGTGATCGATGCGGCGGACGCCGCCTTCCGCAGCGTGCACGGCCACGTCGAAGTGGAATTCGCCTGATGCACGCCTCCCGCCTATCGGCGCAACGCTGATGCGCTGGCTCTGGTTCGCGCTGGGCTGGGTGATGGTCGGCCTCGGGGTGATCGGCGCGCTGCTGCCGGTGATGCCGACCACCATCTTCCTGATCCTGGCCGTGGGCTGCTTCGCGCGCAGTTCGCCGAAGTTCGAGCAACGCCTGCTGGCGCACCCGCGCTACGGCCCGTCACTGCGGCTGTGGCGCGAGCAGGGCGCGGTGTCGCGCAAGGGCAAGGCGTTTGCCAGTGCGGGCATGGCGGTGGGCTTCGCGCTGTTCTGCTGGGGCGCACATCCGTCCTGGCGGCTGCTGCTGGGCGTGGGCCTGTTCTTCGCGATCAGCGCCGGCTACGTGCTCAGTCGGCCCGCACCGCGGCTGGAACCCAACCCGGTCGTGGAAGTGGACGACGCCAATGATCCGCGCACGACACGCCGCCGTGCAGCGACCCCTGATGCTGATGGAAAACGAGACGATGCTGCCTGCTGACCTGGCCCCCGTGGCTGCCCCTGCACTGACGCCCTGGGGCATGTATCTGGCCGCCGATGTGGTGGTGAAGACCGTGATGATCGCGCTCGCGCTGGCGTCGCTGGCCACCTGGACCGTGCTGCTGGCCAAAGGCTGGGAACTGGCCCGCCAGGCACGGCAGCTGCGCGCAGCGCGTGCGCTGCTGCTGCGGGTGCCGAGCCTGCCCGGCGAGAGCGCCGACGCCAGTGTGCAGCAGGGCATCGCACTCGCCATGTTGGACGCAGCGCGCACCGAACTGCGCCTGTCGCAGGAACTGGATGGTCTCGACGGCATCAAGGAGCGCGTGGCCTCGCGCCTGGACCGCATTGAACTGGAAACCGCGCGCGTGCAGCGACGTGGCATCGGCGTGCTCGCCAGCATCGGCGCGGTGGCGCCGTTCGTCGGCCTGTTCGGCACGGTGTGGGGCATCATGAACAGTTTCATCGGCATCGCCCAGAGCAACACCACCAACCTGGCGGTGGTTGCGCCCGGCATCGCCGAGGCTCTGCTGGCGACCGCGCTGGGTCTGGTCGCAGCGATTCCCGCCGTGCTGGTCTACAACCACTTCAGCCGTGTGCTGGCCGGCCTGCGGGGTCTGCTCGGCGATCTGTCGGCGGCCGTGCAGCAGCTGGTGTCGCGTGACCTCGATCGTGCCGTTCCGCGTAACGCAGCGGCACCGCTGCGCGCGGTGCACTGAGGTACGACGATGGCGATCAGGACCGCGTCCGACCGTGACGATGCGCCGGAAGAAGCGCATGAGATCAATGTCACGCCCTTCATCGACGTGATGCTGGTGCTGCTGATCATCTTCATGGTGGCCGCACCGCTGGCCACCGTGTCGGTGCCGGTGCAGCTGCCGGCCAGCAGTGCCAGCGCCACGCCGCCGGAACAGGCACCGGTGTACGTGACCGTCCAGGCCGATCTGTCGCTGCGCGTTGGTGAACAGGCCGTGGCGCGCGACAGCCTGGCGGCTGCATTGCAGGCGGCCACTCACAGTGACACCACGCAGCGCATCTTCCTGCGTGCCGATACCCGTGTGCCCTATGGCGAACTGATGGCCACGCTGGATGCGCTGCGAGCGGCCGGCTACCTGAAGGTGGCACTGGTCGGCCTGGAGCAGGGCGCACGATGAGTGGACTGCGGCGCTGGGCGACCAGCCTGGCGATCGTGCTGCTGGTGCATGCGCTGTTGATCGGCGCGGCCTGCTGGTGGGCGGCCCGTGCGCCAGCACTGGCTGCAACGGCGCCGCCCGCGGCACTGATGCTGGAACTGGCGCCGATGGCGCAGGCACCGCCGGTGCCGCCGCGCGAGGTCGCCACCGGGCCGCTGCAGCAGCAACAGCAGCGGCAGGCGCCGACGCCGGCCGTGCGTGAACAACCCAAGGCGCCGGTGCAGCCGCAGGGTGACCTGCCGCCGCCGCGTACACCGGAGCCGACGCCGTCGCCGGACACCGCTGACGCCAATGTCGCGCAGACCAGCGCACCGCCGCAGGTGGCGGCTGATGCGGCCACACGCTACACCGCACCGCAGACCACGGCGGGTGAGCGCAGTCGTGCCGAGGCGACCTGGGAAGGACGCCTGCTGGGGCACCTGCAGAAACACCGCCGCTATCCGCGCCAGGCCGAGCGGCTGCGCCAGCAGGGTGTGGTCTACGTGCGCTTTGCGGTTGCCCGCGATGGCGCGGTCTCGGGCTTGAAACTGGGCCGCAGCAGTGGCTTCGCGCTGCTCGACCAGGAGACGCTGGACACCGTGCAGCGGGCCAGCCCGGTACCGCCGCCGCCGGCCGAAGTGGCCGGCGACCCGGTGGAAGTGATGGTGCCGGTGTCGTTCTTCCTGCGCGGGCGTTGACCTCGTAGCGTCGAGCTTGCTCGACTGCTCTTGCGGTGTGGGCCAGAAGCAGTCGAGCAAGCTCGACTCTACGGGTTTGCGCATGGCGTGGATCTACAGCAGGGGCACCAGCAGCAGTGCCACGATGTTGATGATCTTGATCAGCGGATTGATCGCCGGGCCGGCGGTGTCCTTGTAGGGGTCACCGACGGTATCGCCGGTCACCGCCGCCTTGTGCGCCTCGCTGCCCTTGCCGCCGAAGTGGCCGTCCTCGATGTACTTCTTGGCGTTGTCCCAGGCGCCGCCGCCGGTGGTCATCGAGATGGCCACGAACAGGCCGGTCACGATCGTGCCGATCAGCAGGCCGCCCAGTGCGCGCGGCCCCAGCAGCAGGCCGACCACCACCGGCACCGCCACCGGCAGCAGCGACGGCACGATCATTTCGCGGATCGCCGAGCGGGTCAGCATGTCCACCGCCTTGTCGTACTGCGGCTTGCCGGTGCCCTGCATGATGCCGGGGATCTCGCGGAACTGGCGCCGTACTTCCTGCACCACCGCACCGGCGGCGCGGCCGACCGCTTCCATCGCCATCGCACCGAACAGGTAGGGAATCAGGCCGCCGATCAGCAGGCCGATGATCACCGTGTGGTCGCTGAGGTCGAAGCGGAACTCCTGACCGGGATTGGCCGCCTGCAGGTTATGGGTGTAGTCGGCGAACAGCACCAGTGCCGCCAGTGCCGCAGAGCCGATCGCATAACCCTTGGTCACTGCCTTGGTGGTGTTGCCCACCGCATCCAGCGGATCGGTGATGTCGCGGATCTCCGAGGGTAGCTCGGCCATCTCGGCGATGCCACCGGCGTTGTCGGTGATCGGTCCATAAGCATCGAGGGCGACGATCATGCCGGCCATCGACAGCATCGCGGTGGCGGCGATGGCGATGCCGTACAGGCCAGCCAGCGCGAACGCGCCCCAGATTGCCGCACACACCGCCACCACCGGTAGCGCGGTGGACTTCATCGAAATGCCAAGGCCGGCGATGATGTTGGTGCCATGCCCAGTGGTCGAGGCCTGTGCCACGTGCTGCACCGGCTTGTACTGGGTGCCGGTGTAGTACTCGGTGATCCACACGATCAGGCCGGTCAGCACCAGCCCGATCAATGCGCAGCCATACAGCGCCATCGGCCCATGCACGTTGTCACTCATCAACCCGGTGGTGATCGGGTAGAACGCAATCGCGGCCAGCACGCCGGACACGATCACGCCCTTGTACAGCGCGCCCATGATCGAACCGCCCGGCTTCACCTTGACGAACAGCGCGCCGATGATCGAGGCGATGATCGACACGCCGCCCAGCACCAGCGGATACAGCACCGCATTGGCGCCTGCCTCGGCCAGCATCAGGCTGCCCAGCAGCATGGTGGCGATGACGGTGACCGCATAGGTCTCGAACAGGTCGGCGGCCATGCCGGCGCAGTCGCCGACGTTGTCACCGACGTTGTCGGCGATCACCGCCGGGTTGCGCGGGTCATCCTCGGGAATCCCGGCTTCGACCTTGCCGACCAGGTCGGCACCGACGTCCGCGCCCTTGGTGAAGATGCCGCCGCCCAGGCGCGCGAAGATCGAGATCAGCGACGAGCCGAACGCCAGCCCGACCAGTGCATGCAGCGCCTGGTCCATCTGCAGGCCCATCCGCAGCAGCAGCGCGTAATAGCCGGCCACGCCTAGCAGGCCCAGCCCTACCACCAGCATGCCGGTGATCGCGCCGCCGCGGAAGGCGACATCCATCGCCGCGCTGATGCCGTGGCGTGCAGCTTCGGCAGTGCGTACGTTGGCGCGTACCGACACGTTCATGCCGATATAGCCGGCCGCGCCGGACAGCACCGCACCGATGGCGAAGCCGATCGCGGTGTACCAGCTGAGGAAGATGCCGACCAGCACGAACAGCACCACGCCGGCGACGCCGATGGTCAGGTACTGGCGGTTGAGGTAGGCACGCGCACCTTCCTGGATCGCGGTGGCGATCGCGATCATGCGTTCATTGCCGGTGGGTTGGCGCAGGATCCAGCGCGCCGAGACGATTCCGAACAGGATCGCGAGAATGGCGCAGCCCAGCGCCAGTGACAGCCCGTGACGTTCCAGCATTAGACCCCTCCGCAGAATGGATGTAGGCATCCAGTGGCGATGAACGGCACCACGAGGGGGACGACGGGCTGCAGCCTGGAACCAACCCGTACCGACCTTGGTGGTCGTCCGACGTATGGCGGTGTTCAGCATTCCCTGGTGCCCGCAGTATGCGTGCCGCGCACTGTAGAGTCGAGCCGTGCTCGACTGGTTTTTACGAGCCCCGCCGCATGCCGCCAGTCCATGGGCATGATTCGAAAGCCGCAGGCCTTTGCACCCCGTTAAGCCAGCCTCTGCAAGCCTGCGCTCAGTCCCGTAGGAGATTCCCCATGCGCCTGTCCCTGTTGATGCTTGCCGCCCTGGTCCCGGCCGTACCGGCACTCGCCGCGGAAGCCCCGGAGCTGCAGCGTGCCGTGGGTGCCCCCCAGGCCGTGGGCGCGGTGCACACCCTGCGGCAGATTCCCGAGGCCTGCGCGCGCCTGGAAGGTGCCTTCACCGGTCAGGCGGCCGAGCCGTATCGCTTCGCACCGGTGCGGACCAGCGAGCAGTGTCAGCCGCGCGCGCGCTTCGTCGACTATGCCAAGGCGCAGCCGAGTGTGGACAAGGGCTGGAAGCTCAATGATGTGATCCGCGTACCCAATGCCGCGTGCCCGGCGCAGCAGGCGGTAGTGCGGGTGTGGCGCCTGCCGTCGAGCAACAAGGTCGAGCTGGACGGGCAGGGCCAGTCGCGCATCTATCTGGAAGAGGCCAAGAAGCAGGCCGCCGCCGGCCAGATTCCGCAGGTGACGATGTTCGCCGCGCAGCTGCAGATGGAAGGCAAGGCCTGCAATTGAAATTGCGTGGGCGATGTACCCGCGCGGTCATCCACGGGGAGTGCCGGCCGCTGGCCGGCAACCCTGCAATCATCACTCCGCCAGCGTCGCCCCGCGCGCCACCAGCAGCTCTCGCAGGGCCCTGCGATGGCAATGCGCTTCATCCTCGCAGTAGCACCCCACGCTGATGTCGCTGTGCTGTGACATCGCGGCCAGCAGGTCCAGCGCGTGGGCCGCGTCCGGCGCCTTCATCTCGGCCTTGTAGTGGCGGAAGAACGCATTCCAGTCGGCCGCGGTTTTCGCTTCGTGCGCCCGCTTTACCAGTTCCGCGCTGGGTGACAGGGTCGGGAACCAGACGTCGTACCAGTCCTGTACCGCGAACTCACTGCGCGGCACGCCGCGCGGCGGCCGCCGCACGGTACCGATACGCAGGCCCTCGCCGGGGTGGCGCGGCGTACCCAGTCGAACAACTCGCAGTGCCAAGGTGTGCCTCCACTAAAAAGGGGACGGAGGGGATTAAGTCGTATCCGACCCACTGCTGACGCTGTAGGAGATGACGGAGGGGCAGATGCGACTTAATCCCCTCCGTCCCCTTTTTCGGCTCAGCCCTCGAAGGCCGGCAGCTTCTGCTTCACGGCCACGTTCTTCAGCGTCACGTACTTCGGCAGGCCGTCGGTGCCGTACGGCAGCGGGGCTTCGCCCTTGATCAGCGGCGACAGGTAGGCGCGTGCCTTGGCGGTGATGCCGAAGCCGTCGCGGCGGATGAAGCCGGCGGGCATCTTCTTTTCATGATTGGCGATCTTCGACAGCGGCGCCGCTTCGATCTTCCAGCGATAGGGCGCATCGGTGCTGCGCACGATCACCGGCATCACTCCGTTCTGGCCCTTCAGTGCCAGCTGCACGGCGGCCTTGCCGACCGCCTGCGCCTGCTCCCAGTCGGTCTTGCTGGCCAGGTGGCGGGCCGAGCGCTGCAGGTAATCGGGCAGCGCCCAGTGCACCTTCAGGCCCAGCTGGTCCTTGACCCGGCCGGCCAGGTGCGCGGCCACGCCGCCCAGCTGCGAGTGACCGAACGAGTCCTTGCCGCCACCGGCGTCGGCGACGAAGCGGCCATCGGCGGTGGCGATGCCTTCCGACGCCACCACCACGCAGTAGCCGACGCGCTCGACCACCGCCTTGACCTTGGCCAGGAACGCCGCTTCGTCATAGGCGCGTTCGGGCAGCAGGATGATGTGCGGGGCCTCGTCATCGCCATTGCCGGCCAGGCCGGCGGCCGCAGCCAGCCAGCCGGCGTGGCGGCCCATGGCCTCGTAGATGAAGACACGGGTGGAGGTCTCGGCCATTGCCGCCACGTCCAGCGCCGCCTCGCGCACCGACACGGCGGTGTATTTGGCCGCCGAGCCGAAGCCCGGACAGGTATCGGTCACCGCCAGATCGTTGTCGATGGTCTTGGGCACGCCGATGCAGGTCAGGTCGTAGCCGGAGGCCTTGGCCAGCTGCGAGACCTTCAGCGCGGTGTCGGCCGAGTCGTTGCCGCCGTTGTAGAGGAACCAGCGCACGTCGTGCGCGCGCAGCACTTCCAGCAGGCGGTCGTAGCGGGCACGGTCGGCGTCCAGCGATTTCAGCTTGACCCGGCACGAACCGAAGGCGCCGCCCGGGGTGTGGGCGAGGGCGCGGATGGCCGCAGCACTCTCCTTGCTGGTGTCGATCAGTTCCTCGCGCAGTGCGCCGAGGATGCCGTTGCGGGCGGCCAGGACCTTGATGCCCTTGGCCCGGGCCTGCTCGATCACCGCCGCTGCAGTGGCATTGATGACTGCGGTGACACCGCCGGACTGGGCATAAAGGAGAGTACCGTTGCGCATGCTTCTACCTGCTCGGGGGAGGGGACATTGCAGGGACATTACCCGGATGCGGTAAAGTGGCGCTATTGCGGTGCAGCGATACCGGTCCGTCCGGGACGCGAACCTTCTTTGTTTTCAACACGTTGGAGTCAGGTCAATGCGATTGGTTCTGTTGGGACCGCCCGGTTCGGGCAAGGGGACACAGGCGACGCGCCTGAAGGAAAAGCTGGGGATCGCCCACATTTCGACCGGTGACATGCTGCGCGCGGAAATCGCCGCGGGCACGGAGCTGGGCAAGCAGGCCAAGACGGTGATGGATGCCGGCAACCTGGTGTCGGACGACATCCTGCTGGGCATGCTGGAGTCGCGCCTGACCCAGGCCGATGTCGCCAAGGGCTTCATCCTCGATGGCTACCCGCGCAATGTGGCCCAGGCCAATGCGATGGACGGCCTGCTGGCCAAGATCGGCCAGCCGCTGGATGCCGTGGTGCAGCTGGACGTGGCCACCGAGCTGCTGGTCGAGCGCATCGCCGGTCGTGCCAAGGAACAGGGCCGCGCCGATGACACGCCGGAAGCGGTGCGCCAGCGCCTGCAGGTCTACAACGACCAGACCGCCCCGGTGGTCGACTTCTACGCCGGCCGTGGCACCCTGGCCCGCGTCGACGGCGTCGGTGAGCTGGACGAGATCGAAGCCCGCATCCTGGCGGCGATCAAAGGTTGATCCTGCAGGGCGGGTGCACTGCCGGTCCTTCGGGCGCAAAAAGCACAGGCCTGGTCCGCGAGGACCAGGCCTGTGTCGTTTGATAGGCGCCAGCAGAGGGCTTGCTCAGGGCCCCGCAGCATGAGCTCCCTTGGGGATGGCCTCTTGGGGAGTAGGACCGGTTCGGGTACTGCGGCTGGCAGTTCGAATTGTGTCCGGGTTCACAGAACATCGCTATCGGGATTTCCCTGACAGATGATTGGAGTTTTCTCACATCCTGTGTAGGACTTGTCTTACCCCGGATCGGACATTGGCCCTATACAGCCGTCATCGGTCACAATCCTCGGTCATGAGCAGCGTACATATCCTTGCAATCGCCGGCACCTTCATGGGCGGCGTGGCCGCCCTGGCGCGGGAACTGGGCCATACGGTCAGCGGCAGCGACCAGGCCATCTATCCGCCGATGTCGACCCAGCTCGAACAGCTGGGCATCACCCTGGACCAGGGTTACCGCGCCGACAGCGTGCCGGCCGGCACCGACGAGGTGGTGATCGGCAACGCGCTCTCGCGCGGCAACCCGGCCGTGGAGGCCGTGCTCGACGCCGGCCAGCGCTACATCTCCGGCGCCCAGTGGCTGTCCGAACAGGTGCTGCCGGGCCGCGACACCCTGGCCGTGGCCGGTACCCACGGCAAGACCACCACCACCACCATCCTCACCTGGCTGCTGGAAAGCGCCGGTCGTTCACCCGGTTTCCTGATCGGCGGCGTAGCCGAGGATTTCGGCGTCTCCGCCCGCCTGGGGCAGGGCCGCGAGTTCGTGGTCGAGGCCGACGAGTACGACACCGCCTTCTTCGACAAGCGCAGCAAGTTCGTGCACTACCGGCCGCTGGTGGCCATCCTCAACAACCTTGAATACGACCACGCCGATATCTTCCCCGACGTGGCCGCGATCCAGCGCCAGTTCCACCATCTGGTGCGCACGGTGCCGGCGCGTGGCCGACTGATCGTCAACGGCGAGGATCAGCATCTGGCCGAAGTGCTGGCGATGGGCTGCTGGACGCCGGTCGAACGCTTCGGATTCGATCCGTCGCTGGAATGGCATGCCGAGCTGCTGGCCGCCGATGGCAGCGCGTTTCGCGTGCATCACCGCGGGCAGGCAATGGGCGACGTGCAGTGGTCGTTGCTGGGCCGCCACAACGTGCTCAACGGCCTGGCTGCGTTGGCTGCCGCGCATGCGGTGGGCGTGGCACCGGCCGACGTGATTCCTGCGTTGTCACGCTTCCGCAGCGTCAAGCGCCGCATGGAAGTG
The DNA here is from genome assembly GCF_059295135.1 of Stenotrophomonas sp. INTA L402-1. Taxonomy (NCBI): domain Bacteria; kingdom Pseudomonadati; phylum Pseudomonadota; class Gammaproteobacteria; order Lysobacterales; family Lysobacteraceae; genus Stenotrophomonas; species Stenotrophomonas sp. INTA L402-1. The sequence continues at coordinate 123,614 of NZ_JCAFWP010000004.1, read as the reverse complement.
ATCGGCCAGCATGATGGCATCACCATTTACGATGACTTCGCCCATCACCCGACCGCGATCGCCACCACATTGGAAGGCCTGCGTGCCAAGGTGGGTGATGCGCGCATCGTGGTCGCGATGGAGCCGCGCAGCAATTCGATGCGGCTGGGCGCACACGCGCAGGCGCTGGCTCCGTCGCTGGCGCTGGCCGATGAAGTGGTGTTCCTGCATCGCCCGGAACTGGCCTGGGATGCCGCTGCGGTGATCGCCGCGGTGCGTGGCGAAGCGCACGCGGTGCCCGATACCGACGCGTTGCTGGCGCAATTGCAGGCCAGCGCGCGCAGTGGTGACCACGTGGTGTTCATGTCCAACGGTGGCTTCGACGGTGCACCGCGCCGTTTCCTGGCCGCGCTGCAGGCCCGATGAGCGTCGACGGTTCGCTGCCGCTGTTTCCGCTGCACACCACGCTGGTGCCGGGTGCGGCGGTGGGCCTGCGTGTATTCGAGCGCCGCTATCTGGACCTGGTCCGCGACAGCGGCCGCAGTGGCGAAGGCTTTGGTGTCTGCCTGATCCTCGACGGCCAGGAAGTGGGAGCCCCGGCGACACCGGCAGCGTATGGCGTGCAGGTACGCATCGAAGACTTTGATGTCGGCGCAGACGGCGTGCTGCAGTTGCGCCTGCGTGGCACCCGCCGCTTCCATGTCGAGCGCACCCGCGTACGCGACAACGGCCTGGTGGTGGCCGACGTGCGTTGGTGTGATGAAGACCCGGACGATGAGCTACGGCCGCAGCATGCGCTGCTGGCCACGGTGCTGGGTCACATCATCGAACAGGCCGGCGAGGCCTATGCGCCGGCCAACCCGGCATTGCTGGACCAGGCCAGCTGGGTCGGCTGGCGGCTGGCCGAACTGCTGCCACTGAGCGAGCAGCAGCGCCTGCAGCTGCTGCAGATGGACGACCCACACCAGCGGTTGCAGCAGTTGCTGGGCTGGATGCCGTAGCCGGTAACCGCCAACCAAGGTTGGCCACTACCAGAGCGCAGTGGAACCGGGAAACGCCAACCAGGGTCGGCGACGGCCAGAGCGCGGCGGAACCGGGAAACGCCAACCAGGGTCGGCGACGGACAGAGCGCGCCGGAACCAGTAGTTGCCAACCTTGGTTGGCAGCCTTCACCCGAAGTGCCAACCAAGGTTGGCGACTACCAGAGAAGCACCGGCGCCATCACTGCGTGGTCTTCAACCGCAACACCGGCAGCCCGGTTTCGCTGTGCACATCCTCCCGCTGCGGCAGGTCCTGCACGGCGTCCTTCACCGCGTTCAACGCCGGGTCGACACCCCGCAGCGGGTGCCACATGCCGATCCATTCAAAGTGGCGCTCGTAACGCAGGGTCTGTGCACTGCCCAGCCACAGCGGCGTGTTGCCCGGCTGCAGTTGCGCGGGTGCCGGCCACAAGCGCAGCACATAGCGCTCATCCGGCTTCGCACCCTGGCGTACCATCAGCAGTGCTTCCACGCGGGTATCCAGCGTTGCCGGCAATACCGGCAGCTCGTCGGCACCGGTGTTCTTGTCCAGCATCAGCAGCGCCTGCTGCCAGCCGGCCTGCTCCTGCCGCTTCCAGCCGCGGGCTTCCAGCTGCGCCTGCAGCGGCGCCAGCGGGCCCGCCACCTGCACGTCCAGCGGCCAGCGCTGGTCGTCGTCGAACTCGTTGCGGCGCGCCGGCAGCGTGGCCCAGTCGTGCTGCCACCAGGCTTGCGCATCCATCGCCTGCGGTGCCGGCAGGGTCGGCTCGAACCGCTCCAGCTTCACCGGAATGTGGCGCGGCGCGTACCACATCGCCGCCACGGCGAAGACGCCGTAGAACAGCCAGGCCACCGGCTTCACCCAGAACGAGCGGTTGAAGCGGCGGCGGTAGGCGATGCCCAGCACCAGCAGCCAGAACGTGCCGAACAGCATGCCGCCGATCACATCGCTCAGCCAATGCGCACCCAGGTACAGGCGCGAGAAGCCGATCAGGCTGACCACGATGCCCGACACCAGGTACGGCCAGACGCGGGTGCGACCCGGCATCTCGCGGGCGATCAGCACCGCGAAGAAACCGAAGGTGATGGTGGCCATGGTCACCGATACCGACGGGAAGCCAAAGCCGCTGCTGGCATCGACCGGGCGCACCACATCCACGGTGGCGCCGAGCAGCATGGTCAGGGCCAGGCCGAAGGCAAGCGCGGCCAGCCAGTGCGCGGCTGCCATCCAGCGCCGGCGCCAGATCAGATAGCCCATCGCCGCCGCGGTGGCCGGCAGCAGTACCTGCCAGGCGCCCAGCGATGCCAGCGCGGCCATCGGGTAGTCGGCCAGCGGATTGCGCAGCGCCAGCATGGCCTGGTGCACCAGCAGGTCGATCGCCAGCGGCTCGCCGTGTGCGACCACCACGGTCAGTAACGCGAACCAGCCCCAGCCCAGTACCAGCAGCATCAACGCCAGCATCGCCAGCGGCACCGATTCGCGGCGCTTGGGATCAAGCACGCCGACGGTGTAGCGGCCCAGCGTCGGGTGGCGGTTGGACCAGTCCAGCAGGCGTGCCAGCCAGTTGTCCATGCGCGCGGCCGACCAGCGATAGCCGTACAGAACGATGGCCCAGACCAGGCCGAGGATCACCGCCAGCAGGCCGACCACCACCACCAGACGCCCGGCCACCGCCGCGACTGCGTCGTAAGCTTCGCCAAGAATCCAGCCCGGCGCCAGGAACAGCACCGCCCAGGAGATGCTGGCGATGCCGCTGGCCTGCACGTAACGGCTGGCGGGCATCTTCATCATGCCGGCGATGGCCGGCACGAACGGTCGGATCGCGCCGACGTAGCGTGCGATCAGGATGCTCTTGAAGGCGTTGCGGCGGAACAGGTTCTCGCCGCGGTCGAGCAGCTGCGGGTAGCGGCTGAACGGCCAGATGCCGCGCAGGCGGTCGCCCCAGCGTCGGCCGATCCAGTAACTGATGCCGTCACCAGCGAACGCGCCCAGGGCGGCTGCCGCCACCGCGTATGGCCCGGAGATCTGGCCCAGGCCGATGAACACGCCCACCGCGAACAGCAACGGCAGCGCCGGCACGATGGCGCCAAGAATGATCACCGCATCGCAGAAGGCGATGAGGAAGATAACGGCACCCGCCAACACGGGGTGAGCGGCAATCCACGCGAGCGTGGCGTCGATCCATGAAGAGTCCATTGCCCGATTATAGGGGCGTGAAGGTGACTGGTTCCCAGCCGCTTCGTGACCGTTTGCAACCGGCGCCTTCGCCTAGAATGGCCCCATGCCGCATACGCCAGACGCTCCATCGCATGCTTTGAAGGCCGACAGCTTCGGCCAGATCCTTCTTGTGAAAGGGCCCGATGGCCCCTTCGTGCGCCGTGATCTGGGCGCCACGCCGCTGTGGCTGCGGCTGCCGGCCTGGTGGCTGGCCCGCCGGGAAGCACGCGCGCTGCGCCACATCCACGGCATGGCCGATGTGCCGCAGCTGCTGGCGTGGGATGGCCGTCATCTCGATCGCAGTTTCATGGCCGGCGACGCCATGTACCAGCGTCCACCACGCGGTGACCTGGCCTGGTTCCGCTCGGCGCGTCGGCTGCTGCAGCAGCTGCACCGCAATGGCGTGGCCCACAACGACCTGGCCAAGGAAGCCAACTGGCTGGTCACCGAAGACGGTCGTCCGGCGCTGATCGACTTCCAGCTGGCGGTGATCGGCAACCCGCGCTCGCGCTGGATGCGGCTGCTGGCCCGCGAGGACCTGCGCCACCTGCTCAAGCACAAGCGCATGTATTGCCGCGAGTCGCTCACCCCGGTGGAGAAGCGCGTGCTCAAGCGCACCTCGTGGGTGCGCGAACTGTGGTTTGCCACCGGCAAGCCGGTCTATCGCTTCGTGACCCGCCGCATCCTGCATTGGGAAGACAACGAAGGGCAGGGGCCGAAGCCGTGAGCAGTGCGTCCGTCGTGAGCAGGCCGCCAACTGCCTGCAGTGTGCTGCGTGCGCAATTGCCCGGTGCCGACTTCGTGCACGCCTGCCAGGCGACGACTCGTCGCGATGGGCGCTCGGCCCTGCAGGCCTACCGCGATATGGCCGCGACCATTCCCGGCTGGTTCGATGGGCTGATGGCGCTGCGCAACCACGGCATGCGCCTGCTCGGCATGAAGCACCTGGGCTCGTTGCGGGCGGTGCAGGTTGTTGCGGATCCTCAACCCGGCCAGCGGCTGGGCATCTTCACCCTGCAGTCGCTGGACGACGATGCCATCGTGCTGGAAGACGACGACCGCCACCTGCGCGTGCAGCTGGCGCTGCAGTGGCAGGGCGACGTGCTGGAAGTGGCGACCGTGGTGCATACGCACAACGCGTTCGGGCGCGTGTACATGCTGCCGGTTGCGCCCGTGCATCGGCTGATCGTGCCGCATCTGCTGGAGAAGCAGGTGCGGTTGTACCGGTAGATCCAGGCCATGCGTGGATGTGGTTTGTGATCCGTGGGCTGCTTAACGGCTAAACGGCTCATTGCCAAGTGCCGCATAAATGTGGATTCCGCTGGCAGCAGAAGGCTCGCGAGATCCAAACCAGGGACAACCCGCAAAAGAATCATTGAGGTGATGCATCTGGTATTGCGCACACGCCATTTTCTACTACGAGAGTCCAGGACAGGGGGCGTTCCGGGTGCATGAGAACGTGTATCTGATCAGTGCCGACAACGATGAACACGCTCTTGAGAATGCAGAAGCGCTTGCTTCCGGGTATGAGGATCTGACCGGTCGCCTGGTGGGTGAAGACGGTAGGCCTTCCCTCTATCGATTCGCCGGAATTCGCAAGCTGATATCAGTGGCGAGTGATGAGGACACTGCCGAGGGACGCCTGCACTCGGGTGTGGAGGTCACGTACTCCGTCATGGCGGTGGATACGTTGGACCAGGTGAAGCGGCTTGCCCGTGGTGATGGCGTGGCAGTGCTGTACCAGGAATAGAGCTGTACCAGGAATAGAAATGTAGAGCCGAGCCATGCTCGGCTCTATAGGGGGCCGTGGCTTTACGGCGTCGCCGGCACCACCTGCTGGCCGATGAAGTTGCGCTTGGCATCGAAGTCATAGGCGATCTGCAGCTGCCCCACATCCGGGCAGGCGTGGCAGTCGCGCAGCGGCGTGCGGTACAGCAGGCGGATGCCGCCGTTATCCAATGGCGAAGCGCCGGCCGACTGCGCCGGTGCGAACGGCGTGGCTTGCGGGTTGGCCTTCAGCAGCTCCTGCACAGTGGGGTCGGCACGCAGGGTGTCGTCCAACTGCACGGCATCCACATCGATGCGCTTGCCGCTGGCATCGACCAGGCGGGTGCCTTCATTGGTGTTGGCGCGGAACGGATACTCGACCGTGGCAATGCCCAGTCCTTCGTTCTCGTGCCAGGCGGTCACATAGGCCAGCTCACCGCCGCTGGACAACTGCTCGGCGGCGGTAACGGCATCGGTACTGGCGCCACCGGCGCGCATCGCATCACGCAGGCAATCGCGGGTCGCAGCATTCTCGCCCTGGCGGCAGGCGTTGAGATCGCCATCCCAGACCACCGCCTCGCTCCAGCGCATCTTGCCGTCGGCGGCGGCCTTCTCCGCGCTGGGCGCGTCACCGGCGGGCGGCTCCTTTCCGGGTTCCGGCGAACGGCCCTGGCAGGCAGTCAGCAGGGCAAGCCCCAGGGCAGGCAGCAACAGGCGGGAACGGCGCATGGCGTGGACCTCGTGCGTTGTCTGGAGGCCCGAGTATCGTCAAGGACAGGTGAACTCCGCGTCGGCGCGGCATACTAGCGGCTCATTGCATACGCTGGAGTGTGGAACGTGGGCAGTCTGCAGGGCAAAACGCTTTTCATCACTGGTGCCTCGCGCGGCATCGGCCTGGCCATCGCACTGCGCGCTGCGCGCGACGGGGCCAACGTGGCGATCGCGGCCAAGTCGTCGGTGCCGAACCCGAAGCTGCCGGGCACCATCCATACCGCGGCCGAAGCGGTAACGGCGGCTGGCGGCCAGGGCCTGGCCCTGAAGTGCGACATCCGCGAGGAAGAGCAGGTGCAGGCGGCGGTGGCGGCCACGGTCGATACCTTCGGTGGCATCGACATCCTGATCAACAACGCCAGCGCGATCTGGTTGCGCGGCACGCTGGATACGCCGATGAAGCGCTTCGACCTGATGCAGCAGGTCAATTCGCGTGGCAGCTTCCTGTGTGCGCAGGCCTGCCTGCCGTACCTGCTGCAGGCGCCGAACCCGCACATCCTCACCCTGGCGCCGCCGCCGAGCCTGGAGCCGAAGTGGTGGGCACCGCACACCGGCTACACGCTGGCGAAGATGGGCATGAGCTTCGTCACCCTGGGCCTGGCCGCCGAATTCGGTCCGCAGGGCGTGGCGGTGAATGCGCTATGGCCGCGCACGGTGATCGCCACCGATGCGATCAACATGATTCCGGGCGTGGATGCGGCTGGCTGCCGTACGCCGCAGATCATGGCCGATGCCGCATATGCAGTGCTGGTGCGTGAAGCGGCCGGCTTCCACGGCCAGTTCCTGATCGACGATGAAGTGCTGGCACAGGCCGGTATCACCGATCTTTCCGGATACGCGATGGATCCGTCGCGGCCGTTGCTGCCGGATCTGTTCCTGGATTGACCGCGCGTCGCTGGAAGAGGCCGAGGGCTGCGACCCTCGGCCTGCTGCGCTAGAATGCGTGGCTGTAATCGTTTTCAACAAGGATGTGAGCACATGTCACGCACTCTTTCCGTCGCGGCGCTGGCCGCTTCGCTGTCGTTGATCCTGACCGCCTGCGGTGGCAAGGCACCCGCAGCTGCGGGCGCCGCCGCTGCCTCCGGCACGCCGGACGCCAGCACGGCCCCGTCCGATACACAGCAGCAGTTGACCGCCAAGCTCAACGCCTACATCGGCTGCTTCAACGCGCTGGATTCGAAAACCCACGGCAGCATCCAGTCCTACACGCGCTGGATCAAGGATGTCGACGCTGGCCCGACCGGACGCGAGACGCACGTGTACGGCCCGTTCGAGATCAGCGACTACGACATGAAGCAGTGCGACGCTCCGGTGACCGAGGCGATTGCTGCCAAGCCGGCGCTGGCCGAACTCGATGCGGCTGCAGGTCACTACCAGCAGGCGCTGAAGGCGCTGGTGCCGGTCAGCAAGGGCGCGCATGACTACTACGATCGCCAGGGCTACGAAGACGACCAGTTCGCCAAGGGCAAGCAGCTGCACGCGCCCTTGATGGCCGCCTTCAAGGATTTCGTGGCTGCCAGCGAAACGTTCAATGTCGAGCTGGAGCGCCAGAACGACGCTGCCCAGCGCGAGCAGCTCAAGGCGCTGGAACAGGCCGAGGGGCGCACGCGCGAGTACTACCGTCTGGCGATGATGCTGGAAGCCAAGGCCATCATGGATCTGATGAGCGAGGATGATTTCGATCAGGCCAAGGCCCGCGAACGCCTGGATGCCTTCAACCGCATTTCCGATGAAGCGCACGCCAAGGTTGCCGACCAGGAACCGGGCAAGTCGGACTGGGAAGGCTTCGAGCGTGGGGCCGAGAATTTCCGGCGCGAAGGCAAGGAGCGGCTGCAGCGCGTCAGCGAGAAAAAGCCTTACACCGATTTCGAACGACGCATGCTTGATTCGCCGTCGATGGCGCCGCGTGGCTCTGCCAGCAAGCTCATGCAGGAATACAACACGCTCGTCTTCCAGAGCAACCGCCAGTGACCGGCGCGCCAGCACCCATGCGAGAGACCATGACGACTTCCTGTCTGCGTATCGCGCCGCTGCTGCTGATCGGCGCTGTGGCTGGCCTGAGCGGCTGCAACAAACCGGCAGGGTTGTCGCTGGCCGACCCCAGCTTGGAGAAGGTGAACGCCTACATCGAGTGCTACAACGGCGTTGAACAACCCATTCACGAGGGTTTCCAGACCTACACCAGCTGGATGAAGGACCCTGAAGCCGGCCCGACCGGCAAGGAAGCGCAACCGCGTTCGCCCGGGAAGGTGCTGTCGCACCGCGTCGAGTACTGCGGCCAGCCACTGACCGACGCGCTGGCGAAGACCCCGGCCTTGCCGATGGATGGCCCCGCGCGTGACTATCAGCAGGCCTTCCAGGCATTGAACACCCTGGTCGAGCGCGCCGATGGATACTTCACCCGCGAGGATTATCGTCGTGATGGCGGTGAAGGGATGCGCAGCCAGCATGCCCCGCTGATGCAGGCCTATGCTGATTTCTTCAAGGCCAGCGAAGCGATGGATGTGGCGCTGGAAAAGAACGAGAACGATCGCCGTGCCGCGCAGCTGAAGCAGATCGAGGAGAGCGAAGGGCGCTCGCTGGCCTACTATCACCTTCGCCTGCTGGGCGACGGCAAGCTACTGGCCACGGCGTTCCAGGACGACGCACCGGATGTTGCCGCGCTGCGCGTGCAGCTGGCTGACTATCAGGCACTGGTGACGGAAATCCAGAACGGCGGTGTCGGCAAGGACGACCCGATGTGGGGCCACGTGCAGCGTTCGGCGGACAAGCTGGTGCGTACTGCGGGACGTGGCGTCGAGCGCCTGGAGCAGCACAAGCCGATCACCGCCGAAGCGCTGGCGGCAGAGCGGAAGGCGTCGGGCAGTTGGCTCACCACCGACCCGGAAGGAGCGCAGTCAACGATCCTCGCCGCATACAACGATCTGGTGACCACCAGCAACCGCATGCGATGAGCAACGGCACACGCATCCATGCGTAACCGCCGAGAGGTAGTGCCGGCCGCTGGCCGGCATCTGCCTCAATGGTTGAACGCATCCGGCAGCTTGCCGCCGCACTTGCGGCAGTGCAGTGCATCCGGTTCATGGCCTTCCAGCCCACAGTCCGGGCAGCCGCGCGCATCGCGGCGCGCGGCCTGCTCGGCTTCACGCATGGTGCTGGCCAGTTCGGCGGTATAGATGCCGGTGGGCACGGCGATGATGCTGTAGCCGATCAGGATCAGCACCGAGGTGACGAAGCGGCCGAGCACGGTCTGCGGCACGATGTCGCCGAAGCCGACTGTGGCCATGGTCACCACCGCCCAGTACATGCTGGCCGGGATGTTGGTGAAGCCGTGTTCGGGGCCCTCGATCACGTACATCAGCGCACCGGCGATGATGGTGATGGTGATCACCGTGAACAGGAACACCAGCACCTTGCGCCGGCTGCGCCACAGTGACGTCATCAGGATGCCGCTTTCCTCGATGTAGCGGGTCAGCTTGAGGATGCGGAACACGCGCAGGATGCGCAGCGCGCGCACCACCAGCAGGCTCTGCGCGCCGGGGATGAACATCGACAGGTAGGCGGGCAGGATCGACAGCAGGTCGATGATGCCCCAGATGCTCACCGCGTAGCGCAGCGGGCGCTTGACCACCGCCAGCCGCAGCAGGTACTCGGCGGTGAAGATGATCGTGAAGCCCCATTCCAGGATGTACAGGCCGGTGGACCATTCGGCATGCAGGTGCTGCACGCTGTCGATCATCACCACCAGGATGCTGGCGATGATCGCCACCACCAGGATCAGGTCGAAATTGCGCGAAGGCCGGGTGTCGTGGCGGTAGATGATGTCGAACCACCGACGGCGCCAGCCGGTCTCGGTGGCGGGGTTCAGCTGGGGGGCGGAAAACGGTCGCATGGGCGCATTGTGCCGCAGGGGTTCCGGCGCGAGAATGGGGATTCCTGAACCCTGCCGACTGCCATGACCGCCGCTACCGATCCGCTGATCTCCCTTTCGCACTATTACCTGCCGGTCTACAAGCCCCGCCAGGTGGTACTGGAACGAGGCCAGGGCGCCCGCGTGTGGGACAGCCAGGGCCGCGAGTTCATCGACCTGGCCGCCGGCATCGCCGTGTGTGGCCTGGGCCACAACGACCCGGACCTGGTCGCCGCGCTGGTCGAGCAGGCCGGCAAGCTCTGGCACACCAGCAACGTGTTCTACAGCGCGCCGCCATTGCACCTGGCCGAGGAGCTGGTGAAGGCCAGCCGCTTCGCCGAGCGCGTGTTCCTGTGCAACTCCGGCGCCGAAGCCAACGAAGTGGCGATCAAGATGGTCCGCAAGTGGGCCTCCAGCCAGGGTCGCCCGGCCGACAAGCGGGTGATCATCACCTTCCGTGGCAGCTTCCACGGCCGCACCATGGGCGCGGTGACCGCCACCGCCCAGCCGAAGTACCAGGAAGGCTACGAGCCGCTGCCCGGTGGCTTCCGCTACATCGATTTCAACGATGAGGTGCAGCTGGAAACCGCGATGGCCGCCGGCGACGTGGCTGCAGTGATGCTGGAGCCGATCCAGGGCGAGGGCGGCGTGATGCCGGCCAAGTCCGGCTTCCTCAAGCGCGTGCGCGAACTGTGCGACCAGCACAACGCGCTGCTGGTGCTGGACGAGATCCAGGCCGGCATGGGCCGCACCGGCACGCTGTTCGCGCACTGGCAGGACGATGTGGTGCCGGACATGGTCACCCTGGCCAAAGCGCTGGGTGGTGGCTTCCCGATCGGTGCGATGCTGGCCGGCCCGAAGGTGGCCGAAACCATGCAGTTCGGCGCACACGGCACTACCTTCGGCGGCAACCCGCTGGCTGCTGCGGTGGCCCGCGTGGCACTGCGCAAGCTGGCCTCGGCGGAGATCGCCGCCAACGTCAGCCGCCAGTCGAAGGCGCTGCGCGATGGCTTCGCCCGCATCAACGACGAGTTCGGTGTGTTCAGCGACGTGCGTGGCCGTGGCCTGATGCTGGGCGCGGTGCTGAGCAAGGACTTCGCCGGCCAGGCCGGTGCGATCCTCGACCACGCCGCCGAGCAGGGCCTGCTGACCCTGCAGGCCGGCCCGGACGTGCTGCGCTTCGTGCCGTCGCTGAACATCACCGACGAAGAAGTGGCCGAAGGCCTCAAGCGCCTGCGCGCAGCGATTGCTGCGTTCATCGCCGCGCGCTGACGCCGCGGCGCTGGGGTCGGATCCCTCTCCTGCGGAGAGGGCTCTGACCCCGATCAGCTCACCGCGTAACGCTTCAACACCTTGCCCAATCCCCGGCCATCGCGCACGGTTTCCGCGTGCAGGCCGGCGGCGCGTGCGCCGCGCACGTTGGCGAACAGGTCATCGACGAACAGCGTGCGCGCAGGTGCCACGCCGAGTACCTCAAGCGTGCGCAGGAAGACTTCCGGCGCCGGTTTGCGCAGGCCGAAATCGGCGCTGCAGAACACGCGGTCCTGCAGGGCAGGGAACAGTTCCGGTAGCAGGGTGGGCAAGGCCTGTTGCATCAGCGCGCCGTTGTTGGTCAGCACTGCCATCGGCAACTTCAGGGCCTGCAGCCGCTGCAACACGGCAGCCTGCGGATGGCTGGCTGCCCGCCGCGCCGCGGTCCAAGCAGTCACATCGACCGTCGTGCCTAGAAGCTCTCCCAGCTGCGCCAGATAGGCCGGGCCATCGAGCGTGCCATCGTCATGTGCCGCTTCCAGCCCGCTGTCGTACAGCGCGGCCTGCACGGTTTCCGGCGCGACGTCCAGCGCCTGCGCAAGGTGCAGCACGCGCTGCGCGCGCTGGTACTGCACCAGCACGCCATCCACATCCAGCAGCAACAGGTCGATCCGCATTGGTCGAGCATGCCATTGCAGTGAACACGCGGGAAACCCTGGAGCAGCCATGCGACAGACGGTCGCAGACGCGGCCGCAGGGGCCTGCCTAGAATGGCGCTTGAATCCGCAGGAGATGCAACGATGAAGGCTTGGATGGTGGCAGTGGGACTGGGCGCGCTGATGCTGGCGCCGTCAGCGATGGCGCGGGTGTGTGCGGTGAGCATCGACAGCACCGACCAGATGAGCTTCAGCAGCCGCGAGATCAAGGTGGCCGCTGATTGCACCGCCGTGGATCTGACCCTGCGCCACACCGGCAAGCTGGCCGCTACCGCGATGGGCCACAACTGGGTGCTGACCCGCAGCGCGGATTACCAGCCGGTGGCGATGGCCGGCATGCGCATGACCCTGGCCGACAGCTACCTGCCGAAGGCCGACAAGCGCGTGCTGGCGCACACCAAGGTGATCGGCGGTGGTGAAACCGCGCGCGTGCGCTTCTCTACCCAGGGCCTGCAGAAGGGCGGTGACTACACCTTCTTCTGCTCGTTCCCCGGCCACTTCGCGATGATGAAGGGCAAGTTCGTCTTCGGTTGAGCAGCCACGCATGGCGTGGCTCTACCAGCAAAAAAGGGGACGGAGGGGATTAAGTCGTTTGTGCACAAACGACTTAATCCCCTCCGTCCCCTTTTTCGTGCAGAGCGGGCTCAGCCCTTGGCGGCCTTGAACGCCACGCGTGCGGCGGCCAGCGTGGCCTCGATCACGGCATCGTCGTGCGCGCTGGACAGGAAGCCGGCCTCGTACGCCGACGGTGCCAGGAACACGCCCTGCTCCAGCATCGCGTGGAAGAAGCGGTTGAACGCCGGGATGTCACAGGCAGTGGCCTGCGCATAGGTCTCCACTTTTTCACTGGTGAAGAACAGCCCGAACATCGCGCCCACGCAGGTGGTGGTCACGACCACGCCGGCGTTGGCGGCGGCCGCTTCCAGGCCGGCACACAGGCGCGCGGTGCGCTCGGCCAGGTCGGCGTGGAAGCCCGGCTGCTGGATCAGCTCCAGCATCGCCAGGCCGGCGGCCATCGCCACCGGATTGCCGCTCAGCGTGCCGGCCTGGTAGATCGGGCCGGCCGGGGCGATCTGCTGCATCAGTTCGCGGCGGCCGCCGTAGGCACCCACCGGCATGCCGCCGCCGATGATCTTGCCGAAGGTGGTCAGGTCCGGGGTGATGCCGTAGTGCGCCTGCGCGCCGCCGAGGGCGACGCGGAAGCCGGTCATCACTTCGTCGAAGATCAGCAGCGCGCCGTGCTTCGTGCACAGTTCGCGCAGGTGCTGCAGGTAGCCGTCGCGCGGCGGGATGCAGTTGGCATTGCCAACCACCGGTTCGATGATCAGGCCGGCGATGTCGTCGCCCTGCTGCTCGAACAGTGCAGTGGCCGCTTCGAAATCATTGTAGGGCAGGGTCAGGGTCAGTTCGCTCAGGCCGGCCGGCACGCCGGGCGAGGTCGGCACGCCCAGGGTCAGCATGCCGCTGCCGGCCTTGACCAGGAACGAGTCGCCGTGGCCGTGGTAGCAGCCTTCGAACTTGACGATGCGGTTGCGGCCGGTGGCACCGCGCGCCAGGCGGATGGCCGACAACGTAGCCTCGGTGCCGGAGTTGACCATGCGCACCATCTCGCACGACGGCACCAGGCGGGTGATGGTCTCGGCCATGGTCACTTCGGCAGCGCAGGGCGCACCGAAGGACAGGCCATTGTCGATCGCCTTCTTCACCGCCTGGCGCACCGCCGTGTGGTTGTGGCCAACGATCATCGGGCCCCAGGAGCCGACGTAGTCGATGTAGCGGTTGCCGTCGACGTCGTAAAGGTAGGCACCGTCGGCGCGCTCGACGAAGAACGGCTCGCCGCCGACCGACTTGAACGCGCGCACCGGCGAATTGACGCCGCCCGGCAACAGTTGCTGGGCGCGGGAGAACAGGGCGTGGGACTGGTCGTGGTTCATGCGGATTTCCTGGGCGTTACGCGAACTGGGCGAGGTAGGCGCGCTGGACCGCAACCGGGTCTTCGGCGGCGAACACGCTGCTGACCACGGCGACCAGATCGGCGCCGGCGTCGATGATGGGACCGACATTGTCCGGCGTCAGGCCGCCGATCGCCACCCGCGGCACGCCCAGTGCGGCGCTTTGCCGCAGCAGGTCGGTGTGGGCGCGGCTGTTGGTGACCTTGGTGGTGGTCGGGAAGAACGCACCGAAGGCCACGTAGCTGGCGCCGGCCGCCACGGCCTGCTCGGCATTGGCCAGCTGGTCGTAGCAGGACGCGCCGATGATTGCGTCGGTGCCGAGCAGGGCACGCGCGCTGGGGATGTCGCCATCGGTGCCGCCCAGATGCACGCCGGCGGCGCCGACCGCCTTGGCCAGCGCCGGGTCGTCGTTGACGATCAGCGGCACGCCGTGTTCCTCGCACAGCGCCTGCAGGGCGGTGGCCTGCTCCCGCCGCAGCGCGCCGCTGGCGGTCTTGTTGCGGTACTGCAGCCAGGTGGCGCCGGCGGCCAGCAGCGGCGCGGTGCGGTCCAGCAGGCGCGCGGTATCGGGCTCGTCCGGGGTGATCAGGTAGACGCCGCGGGGCGCCGGGGAAGCAGAAGTCATCGATGGCTACCGGTGAGTGGACCGCGATGGGACAATGGCGGCCCGTGAATCCAGCCTTGATTATCCGATGAGCGATGCCACCCCCACCACCTTGCGTACCTGGATGTGCGTGGTCTGCGGCTTTCTTTACAGCGAAGCGGAAGGCTTGCCGGAGGAGGGCATCGCGCCGGGGACGCGCTGGGAAGACATTCCCGAGACCTGGACCTGCCCGGATTGCGGCGTGACCAAGGCCGATTTCGAGATGGTCGAGGTCGATTGATGGCGGGGCCTGCAGGCCCTTCTGTGGGTGCGGACCGTTGGTCCGCACACCGGACACCCTCAATGCAGCCGCGGCACTGGCCCACCGAGGTCGATCAGCTTCTCGCGCAGCCACTGCGCATCGCTGGCCTCGGGATTGCGCTTCAGATACTGCCCCAGGTCATGGCGGGCACCGGCCAGATACTCCAGCTGCAGGTAGGCCAGGCCACGGTCGCGCAGGGCGTCGTCCTGCTCCGGGGCCAGTTTCAGCAGGCGGTCGGCACTGCGCGCGGCGCGGTCCCATTCGCCGGCCTCGGCATACACGCCGTGCAGGTTGCGCAGCATGCGCATCAGGATCGCACGCGCTGGCGCCGGGTCGAGGATCTGCGCCAGCACCTGGTCGTCGGGCATCTGCCCGCCCAGGTGTGACTTGGCCCGCTCGCGTAGTTCGTCCACGTCCAGCGGGCGGCCGCCATTGAACGGATCCATCACCAGCACGCCGTCGTCCACCGGCAGGCGCACCAGGAAGTGCCCGGGGAAGGATACGCCGTCGAGCGGAATGCCCAGCCGGCGCGCGACTTCCATCTGCACCAGTGCCAGCGAGATCGGGTTGCCAAGGCGGCGCTCGAACACCTGGTTGAGGTAGCTGTTGCGCGGGTCGTAGTACTCGTCGTGGTCGCCGCTGTAGCCCAGCTCGTCGAACAGGTGGCGGTTGATCGCCGCCATCTTCAACGGGCTGTTGTCGATGCTGTCCACTTCCGAACGGAGGTGGTCGACATGGCTCTGGATCAGCGCGTCGTAGGTGGACGGCTGCAGATCGGGGTATTCATCGCGCGCGATCAGCAGCGCGGTCGGCAACAGTGGCAGCGCCTCGTCTTCGAGGTCGGCCAGTGCATCCCAGTCGGGGAGTGTGATCCGGTCCTGCATGGCCACAGACTGGCGTCATTCGCAGGCGGTTTCAAGCGGTGCCGCGTGAAAAATTCAGGGGTCAGATCCCTTTCGCGTGCGAAAGGGATCTGACCCCTGCAGGGTTGCTGGCCAGCGGCCGGCACTACCGCTGGCAGGACCCTTGTTACTCGATGCCCGGGCCGAAGGTCAGCTGGGTGCCGTCCTTCAGCTGCAGCTTCTCGGCCTGGCCGGCGTTGAGCTCCAGCACGTAGCGCGCCGGGCCGCCGCTGGGATAGGGCGGGCACATGTCGCCGGCCGAGCACGGCGGCACATCGCGCTGCTGGCTGACCAGCTTGCGCTGGCTGTCGAAGTACAGGATGTCCAGCGCAAGCTTGGTGTTCTTCATCCAGTACGCCTGCATTTCCTCGCGGTCGTGGATGAACAGCATGCCGTGATCGGCGGCCATCTGGTCGCGGAACATCAACCCGCGCGCGCGGGTTTCATCGTTGGTGGCCAACTCGACCTGGTAGCGGGCGCCATCGAGCTCGACCCAGTGGCGGGCCGCGTCGGTAGCACAGCCGGCCAGGGCCAGCAGCGGAAGCATCAGCAGCGAACGCAACAGCGACATCGTCAGGATCCTTCGAAAGGGTCAGAGCACGACCGGCGGCTCACCACCGACGATCACCACATCGGCGCGGCGGCGTGCGAACAGGCCGACACAGACCACGCCGGGCAGCTGGTTGAGCTCGCGCTCCAGCTTTTCCGGGTCGGTGATCTGCAGGTTGTGGATGTCCAGGATCTGGTTGCCGTTGTCGGTGACCACGCCTTCGCGCCAGGTCGGCTGGCCGCCGGTCATGTCGCGGATCTGGCGGGCGACCAGGCTGCGCGCCATCGGGATCACTTCCACCGGCAGCGGGAACTTGCCCAGCACCGGCACCTGCTTGCTCGGGTCGACGATGCAGATGAAGCGCTCGCTGGCCTCGGCGATGATCTTCTCGCGGGTCAGTGCGGCGCCGCCACCCTTGATCAGGCACTTGTTGGCATCGCACTCATCGGCGCCGTCCACGTACAGCGACAGGTTGCCGCTGTGGTTCAGCTCGATCACCTCGATGCCGTGCTGCTTCAGGCGCGCGGTGCTCTGTTCGGAGCTGGACACGGCGCCCTTGATACGGTGCTGGATGCGGGCCAGGGCATCGATGAAATAGGCCACGGTGGAACCGGTGCCGACACCGACGATCATGCCGTCTTCTACGTACTCGATGGCTTTCTCGGCGGCCAGGCGCTTGGCTTCGGACATGGGAGAACTCTCAGGCAGGGAATCAGGATTTCTTTTCCAGCGACAGCAGCAGCTTCCACTGCGCAGCGGTCACCGGGAACACCGACAGGCGGTTGCCCTTGGCAACCAGCGGGAAGCCCTCGCCGAGTTCTTCGGCGTGCAGCTTGATCTCGTCCAGCGCGATCACCTGCTTGAGCTTGCGGTCGAAGGCCACGTCCACCAGCATCCAGCGCGGGTTCTCGCGCGTGCTCTTGGGGTCGTGATAGTCGGATTTCGGGTCGAACTGGGTGTCGTCCGGGTAGGCCGTGCTGGCCACCGTGGCCAGGCCGACGATGCCCGGCACCTTGGTATTGGAGTGGTAGAACAGGATGCCGTCGCCGACCTGCATGCCATCGCGCATGAAGTTGCGCGCCTGGTAGTTGCGCACCCCGTTCCAGGGTTCGACCTTGACCTTGGCCAGGTCATCGATGGAGAAGGCGTCCGGTTCGGACTTCATCAGCCAGTAGCGCTTGCGGGCGGTCATGGGTTCACGGGGGCAGCGGAGGGGAACAGGGGGCCGTCTTCGGTGCAGATCGCATCCACCGGCACGTCCCACGACGCCACCGGCAAGGACTCGACCTGCTGCACCGCGAATGCAGCGCCGACCAGCCAGGGCGGCGCCGGCCGATCGTGGCGGAAGGCGAAGCTGCGATCATACCAGCCGCCCCCCATGCCCAGCCGCCGGCACTGTGTGTCGAAGCCCACCAGCGGGGTCACCACCAGCGCCATCTGCGCCGGTTCCAGGGTGTCTTCCACGGCCACATCCGGCTCGGGGATCCCGTAACGGTTGCTGGTCAGTGGTTGCCCGGGCCGCCATGGCGCGAAGCGCAGCGTGTCGCCGGCCAGCACTGGCAGGCAGTAGGTGAGTCCTTCGGGCAGCTGCAGCTGCCAGCGGTGCAGGGCGATTTCGCCATCCAGCGCCCAGTAGCCGGCCACGGCGCCTTCGCGCGGGGCGAACGGCAGGGCCAGCAGGGCATCGGCAAGCGATTCGGCGGCGGCGATGCGCTCAGCGGCGGAAAGGTCGCGGCGGCGTTGCCGCAGGTCGTGGCGCAGGGCCTGGCGCGGGTCGGTCATGGCAGCGTGCGGCAAGGATCAGCCGTCATTGTGCCGGAAAGAACAAGGGCGACGCCCGAAGACGCCGCCCTTGCTGGAATATTGCATTCTCCGCAATGTCGATGCATGCGAAACGACCTTGAACCCGGGGGCTCAAGTGGGAACGCTGGAGAACCATCGGGCTTCCCGCTACAAGGCGGACCTGCACTCCCGGCGCTGTCGCGCTCCCGGTGTCGTTCTTAAGGGACAAGGCGAATGTTTGCACATGCCGTCGAGTACCGCAGAGAACGCGTGGCCATTATAGCCAGCACGCAGGATCTGGATAGGCCGTTCGTCGGCAACAGTCCGTGCCAATTCAGATATGAGAAAAGGGGACGGAGGGGATTAAGACGTTTCCAGCACAGAAGGGGCGAATGCGCCTTAATCCCCTCCGTCCCCTTTTTCTACGGGGTGCCGTCGATCGCGCGGTCCAGGCGCCGGTTCAGGTCGGCCAGCGTCTGCTGCAGGGCCACTGCCTGGCGGGCGTTCTCGTCGCGCAGCAGTTGCAGTTCATGGGCCAGGTTCAACGCCGCCAGCACGGCGACGCGGTCGACCGCGGCCATGCGGTTGCTGCCGCGGATTTCGCGCATGCGCGCATCGAGCAGGCGCGCGGCCGCCATCAGGCTGTCGCGTTCATCGCCGCCGACACCCACGGTGTATTCACGATCGAGGATGCGGACACTGACCGGTTCGGCGCTCATGTGTGCTGCTCCAGGGATTTGAGCCGGCTGATCATTGCTTCCACCCGCGAGCGTGCCTGCTCGTTCTTGGCCAGCAGCGTGGAACGCTCGGCCACCAGCTGTTCCTGCTGGTGGCGCAGGCTGCGGTTCTCCTCGGCCAGGCGCTGGTTGCGTTCAAGCAACGCTTCGACGCGGGCAGCGAAGTCCTGCAGCTGGGCAAGGGGATCGGCGGGTTCCATACGGGCACGATAGGCAAGCCGGGTAAGGGCGGTCAAGCGTTGTCGCAGCAAGGCCTGACGGTCGCAGAGAGGATGCCGTCGGGTTGCTACACTACGGGGTCTCACGGGCGCGCGCGTGCGCGCCCCGGGTTTCCTTTCCGAACGAGCCGCACGATGACCGAACTTCCCTCCGTCGACGACGTTACCCGCGCCAGCCAGGAACTGGGCCTGGGCGCCACCGCTGCCGAGCTGCACGGCGCACTGTGCGGCTGGCTGGCCGCCGGTGGTGCCCCCGGCAATGATTGGCCGGCGCGTGTGCTGGCCGACGACAACCTGCCGCCGGTGGCCGCCGACAGCGTGCTGGGGCAGCTGCTGCAGGTCACCATCAAGCAACTGGAAGACCGCGATTTCGCCTTCGAACTGCTGCTGACCGATGGCGACGACGTGTCCGCGCAGGCTGATGCCATGTTCAGCTGGACCCGTTCCTTCCTGGGCGGCTTCGGCCTGGGCAGCGGCGGCCGCCGCCCGACCCTGTCCGAAGAGGGCGAAGAAGCGCTGACCGACATGGCCAGCCTGGCGCGTGCCTCCAGCGAGGATTTCGAGGCCGGCGGCGATGACGATGACGAAGCCCTGTCCGAGATCGAGGAATTCATCCGCGTGGCGGTACTGCTGCTGCACGGTGACGTGGTGCTGGCCTCGCGCCATCGGCAGCGCCTGAACTGATGGACATCAAGCAGCGCACCGGCATCGCGGCCGGCGAATACAAGCGTCGGCGCCGCCAGCTGATGGACATGGCCGGCGAGGATGCGATCCTGGTGCTTCCCGCCGCCGCCGAGAAGGTGCGCAGCCTCGATACCCATTACCCGTTCCGGCAGGATTCGGACTTCCAGTACTTGAGCGGCTTCCCGGAGCCGGAAGCGGTGCTGGTGTTGATCCCGGGCCGCCGCCACGGCGAGGCCATCCTGTTCTGCCGCGAGCGCGATGCCGAGCGCGAGGCCTGGGACGGCAGCCGCGCCGGCCAGGAAGGTGCGGTGGCGCAGTACGGCATGGACGATGCGTACCCGATCGACGATCTGGACGACATCCTGCCGGGCCTGCTGGAAGGGCGTTCGCGCGTCTACTACCACTTCGGCCGCGACGCCGATTTCGACCTGAAGCTGATCGGCTGGGTCAACCGTGTTCGCTCGCAGGTGCGCCACGGCGCGCAGCCGCCGCATGAGTTCCTGGAGCTGGGCCACCTGCTGCACGAGCAGCGCCTGTTCAAGTCCGGTGCCGAAGTGGCGCTGATGCACCACGCCGCGCAGATCAGCGTGCGCGCACATCTGGCGGCGATGAAAGCGGCGAAGGCCGGCATCCACGAATACGAACTGCAGGCCGAACTGGAACGCGTGTTCCGCGCCAACGATGCCGTGCCGGCCTACTGCAGCATCGTCGGTGCGGGCCGCAACGGCTGCATCCTGCATTACCGCGACAACAACGCACGTTCGCGCGATGGTGAGCTGGTGCTGATCGACGCCGGTGCCGAATACCGCGGCTATGCCAGCGACATCACCCGCACGTTCCCGGTGAACGGCCGCTTCAGCGCCGAGCAGCGCGCGCTGCACGACCTGGTCGGTGACGCGCAGGCCGCGGCACTGGCCCAGGCCAAGCCGGGCGTGGCCTACGAGATGGGTCACCTGGCGGCGGTGCAGACCCTGACCGAAGGCCTGCTGCGGCTGGGCCTGCTGAAGGGCACGCTGGAAAAGAACCTGTCCGAGGGCCTGTACCAGCGTTTCTACCGGCACAAGACCGGGCACTGGATCGGCATGGACGTGCACGACGTGGGTGACTATCGCCTGGCCGGCGATTCGCGGCTGCTGGAGCCGGGCATGGCGTTCACCATCGAGCCGGGGCTGTACATCGGTGTGGACGATACGACGGTGGAGCCGCGCTGGCGCGGTATCGGCATCCGTACCGAGGATGACGTGCTGATCACCGATGACGGGCATCGCGTGCTGACCGAAGGCCTGGCGCGCAGCGCCGACGAGATTGAAGCGGTGATGGCGGGGTAAGGGGTTTCGGCAGGGCTTGCAGCCCCGCACCTGCTGCAATCAACGGCAACGTCAAAAGCCGAAGCGGCATTCCGTGGGAGGGCGGGGCACTGTGGGTTTGCGGGGACGCCGCAAGTACGTCCCTGTAGGCTTGGTCGCCGCATCCATGCGGCTCACACCCCGCAAACCCACAGTGCCCCGCCTTTGACAGGTTCAGGCGGCTGTTGGTGGGTGCCGACCGTTGGTCGGCACATCTGTCAGATATCGAATGAATCATCCACGCATGGCGTGGATCTACTGGCCACTGCGGCCGTTGGAACGCGCGGCTGTTGGTAGATGTCGACCTTGGTCGACACAGAGCGAGCGCAGCGAGCGACCCGCTTTTGCTTTTCTTTTTTCTTTTCCGTGGTTGGACGCGGCAGGAAACTGTCAAAGGCCGGGCGGGGTGGGTTTGCAGGACCGTTGGCGCCATGGATGGCGCCATCGAGCCCCCATGGATGGGTTTACGGCGTGTCCTGCAAACCCACCCCGCCCGGCCAAGCGCGGCTTTAGCTCCAAGCGTCAAACCACGAGGGGCTCAGCCGTTGGCCGCCGCAAACACCGGTCGCGTCAGGTTGTCCGCCTCGCCTTCAGTGCACAGCACTTCGTCTTCAATGCGGATGCCGCCATACGGACGGAAGAAATCCACGCGGTCCCAGTTGATCGCATCGCCATGGCCGGCATCCTTCACTTCATTCAACAGCATGTCGATGAAGTACAGGCCCGGTTCGATGGTCACCACCATGCCCGGTTCCAGCACGCGGGTCAGGCGCAGGTACGGATGGCCGGCCGGGCGCTCGATGCGGCCGCCTTCATCGCTGGCCGCGAAGCCGGCCACGTCGTGCACCTGCAGGCCGATCAGGTGACCGATGCCGTGCGGGAAGAACGCGGCGCTGACGCCGGTTTCCACTGCGGTCTGCGGCGAGACCTTGATCACGCCGAAGTCCTTCAGCACGCCCATCAGCGAAAGATGTGCGTCCACGTGCAGCTGCTTGTAGTCGAAGCCCGGGCGCACCGCTGCGCACATCTGCTGCTGGGCAGCGTCGACGGCGGCGATCATCGCCGCGAATTCGTCGTGGCCCTGTGCGGCGTAGGTGCGGGTGATGTCGCTGGCGTAGCCGTGCGCGCTGGCACCAGCATCGATCAGGAAGCTGCGCAGCGGCTGCGGCGCCTTGCGGCCCAGCTCGGTGTAATGCAGCACAGCGGCGTGTTCGTTCAACGCCACGATGTTGCCGTAGGGCAGCTCGTTGGCATCCTGGCCGACGGCCTGGCAGTACGCCATGTGGATGCTGAACTCGTCGGCGCCGTTGCGGAACGCGGCTTCGGCGGCACGGTGGCCGCGCACGCCCAGCACCTGCGCCTGGCGCATCAGCGCGATTTCATACGGCGTCTTGTTGCCGCGGTGCCATTCCAGGTAGTTCACCACCGGCGCCGGGTTGTTCGGCACGTAGTTGCCCAGCGTGCTCTGCGGCTCGCCGAGGATCGCGCAGCGCGACGGGTCGGCCGGCAGCAGGGCCAGTGCCTCTTCGGGTTTGCGGATGATGTGGATGTCGAAGTGCTCCACCCACCAGCCGCTGGGGGCGTCCGGTACCACGTGCCAGTAATCGAACGGCTGGTGGAAGATCACCGCCGGGCGCTTGCCGGGGGTGAACACGATCCAGCTGTTGGGCACGCGGGTCAGCGGCAGCCAGGCCTTGAACTGCGGATTCACCGCATACGGGTAGTCGCGGTCGTCGAACACCTGGTAGTGCAGGGTGCCGCTGGGCACCACCAGATGATCGAAGCCGCCGCGGGCCAGCGCCTGTTCGGCGCGTCGGCACAGCACGGCCAGGTGGTCGGAATACAGGGCGCCGGGGTCTTGCTGGATCATTGCGGTGGCTCGACACGGAAAACGGCCCTAGATTCTGCCGCATACCGCGAAAAACCGCTGTGCCGGAACCGGCACTCAGACCGTCGAAACCGGTCCCTCGTCGCTGTCCTCGCCCACCCACTGGCGCAGCAGCTGCCGATGTTCGCGTGACAGGGTCAGGAAGCGGAAGCCGGTCCAGCTCTGGCCGGGAACGTGTGCGGGCTCGCTCCACAGCAGGTGCACGCCCACGTCGATGGCCTGCTGGCGGCCATCACCCAGCGGCAACGGGAAGCGCAGCTGGTACAGCGCATCCTCGCGCAGCGGCACGCTGGCCAGCATCAGCATGCCGGTTTCGGAGACATTGCCGAGGCGCCCGACCACGCACTCGCGCATCTGGTCGGTGACCGGCACCAGGTCCGAGACCTGGCGGCGCGGCGCGCGGCGGGTGTCCTGCGGCGGTACGGCTTTCATGCGGGGGTCTCCTGTGCGCGGCCCGTGGCCAGTGCGCGCAGCGCACCAAGGCTGGCTTCCCAGGCACGGTCGACCAGCCGGCCCTTGTCTTCGGTGACCAGTTGCGCGCGCCCGGCACTGATCTGCCGTGCCAGCGTATCCAGGTCGGTATCGGTGATCTTCTGCCCGCGTGGATTGACGAACAGGGCGTGGCCGGTCAGCAGGCTGTACCAGGACAGGCGCTGGCGGCGCAGCGTGCCATCACCGGTATCGATGTCGAACCAGCTGCCGAACGGCAGCGTGGACAGCTGCTGGTAGGCGGCTTCTTCGGCACTGCTGCGGGGCGTTGCAGGCGCCGTGCCGGTGGGCGCGCCGGCGTGTTCGCCCAGGCGCGCACGTGCCTTCAGGCGGGCACTGAGTTCGGTACGCGAGGTGCTTTCATCCTCGCCGCCGGGCGTGGCCAGCCTGCGCGCGACGGCGGCGGCTTCCTCGGCGTGGTAGCCGACCTGCAGCAGTGCGGCCTCCACGTCCGCTGCCAACGCGGTATCGGTGCCGCCGGGGGCGTCGATGGCCTGTGCGGTGATGGCAGCGATACGCTCGGTCTGTTGCAGTCGTTCCTGCCACTGTGGCGAATCATCGCCATGGCGCAGGCGGGTGAGGGTCAGTGCATCGGCCCAGGCCTGGCGCAACAGGGTCTGCACGAAGCGCGGTGGCGACTGCGTGTCGCAGCACTGGTCGATCTGTGCGGTGGCCTGGCGACGGGCCAGTTCCAATCGTTCCTTGCCGCGCGCGGCTTCCACGTGGCGGCGCTCGGCCAGTTCGGCACGATGGGCCGCCGCGCGCTGGTGCTGCTGCACGTCTTCGTTGGCGGCGGCAAAGGCCTCCGGTGCGCGCGCATCCTGCCCCAGCAGGCCCTGCACGCTCTGCGCCATGCGCTGCAGCAGCTGCGGGTCGACATCGTCGTCGCCCAGCCAGTTGGCGCCGACTTCGGCGATCTGGTTGAGCAGCTCACGCGCGGGATGTTCGTCGCGTACGAAGAAGCCCGGGTCGGCCATGGCCGCGCGTGCCAGGGGCACCTGCAGGCGGGCCAGCAGGGCGGCCGGCACCGGATCGGGACGTTGCTGCTGTTGCACCTGCTGCATCAGCATGCGCAGCAGGTCCAGGTTGTCCCGGTCGTGACTGCCCAGCTGGGCCTGCGCACCATGCTCGCTGCGCAGCTGCGCGACCACGGCCGCCTGCAGGTCGGCCACGCCGGTTGCCGCGCTGGACTGAGCCTGCAGACGCGCGAGTACCGCGTCGACTGCCGCACTGGGCACTGCGCCGCTGTCCGCCGGGGCAGGGCTGGCGTGCCGGGCCTGCTGCAGCAGCTCATGCAAAGCACTGCCGGTGGATGTGGTCACGCCCGGCGTGGCGGGGCCGGCTGCACCACCCTCGTGGAAGGCGTCCTGTACCAGGCTGGACCAGGAGCCGGCCGGTGCCGAACCGTTCCAGCCGGTCAGTGGGGCCGCGCTGCGCTTGGCCGGCTGCGTGGTGCGGCCGCCACCCACCGACTGGGTGATGATCCGACGCGTGCTCGACGAGCGTGCCAGGTAGGGGGTGTAGACCAGCCCCGGCAGTACGCCGGACTGGGCCAGCAGCGCATTGGCACGGTCAAGGATATCGCCCAGCCGTTCCAGCACCTGTCGTTCGAAACTGCGATACAGCGCCAGCTGTACCTCGACGCTCAGCGCGTCCTGTTCGGCAATCCGGCGCACCATCGCGCACAGTGCCTGCGGCGCCAGCGGCAGGGTGTCGGCCTCGAAGGCCGGCGCCGCCGCCAGTACCCCCAGGCGTTGGCCCAGCAGGTTCAGTGTGTTGGTTGAACGCAGGGTCTCGCGCCGCACCATCTCGGTCAGCAGCAGGTCGCGATCCACTTCGTGCTCATCAACCAGCGACAGCCCGAGCATGCCCGGCAGCGCTGGCGGCGTAGCACTGGTGCTGACACCGTTGGCCGGTTCGCGCAACCGTGCGAGGGCGTCGGCAACGGCATCGAGCATGCGGTCGGCGAAGTGGCCAGCGAAGGCGTGCAGCTGTCCACGCTGGGCCATCAGTTCGGCCTGCTGCTGCGGATTGCGTGCGCGATCGGCGTCGTGCAGCAGGGTCTGCTCCAGCGCTTCGACAGTCAGGATCAGGGGCGCGACCAGCGTCTGCCGGCACAGGCCGATCAGCGCGCCCAGCAGCTCACGTACCCGCGGTGGCAGGTCGCTGGCGGCCAGGCGGTTCTTGTCGGCAGGAGTGATGGAAAAGACAGCTGACATCGGCAGGCGGTATCCGGATTCCCGCGGATCGATCTGGTGAATCTACCGTGTCGGCCGCTGTCGGCGCTACTTTAGGGCGAATGTGCATCCCATTCGCCAGGCATGGCCCGACCGATGAACGGTAGTGCCGGCCGCTGGCCGGCAATCCGCGCCGATCGAGCTGTCGGCCAGCGGCCGGCACTACCCCCGTCAGGCGAGGATCACTCCTCCAGGAACAGGCTCACCACATCGTTGGTGAAACGGCGGCCCAGTTCGGTCGGCTGCACATGGCCATCGGTCACGTCCAGCCAGCCGCGCTGCACGGCCTCGGCCAGCGGTGCATCCAGCACGCTGCGCGACAGCCCGGTACGCGACTCGAAATCGCGCAGGCCGAAGCCTTCGTGCAGGCGCAGCAGATTCAGCATGTACTCGAAGGGCAGGCGCTCAGGCGCGATCACATCGTCACCCCCGAACGAGGCCGGGGTGCCCGCGCTGTCCAGATAAGCCTGCGGATGCTTCAGCTTCCAGCGTCGCAGTACGTGCTCTTCAGCCCCGGAGCTGATCTTCCCGTGCGCACCGGCGCCGATGCCGAGGTAATCGCCGAAGCGCCAGTAGTTCAGGTTGTGCGCGCTCTGCCGACCGGGGCGCGCGTAGGCGCTCACCTCGTACTGGGCGAAACCGGCCTGCGCCAGCAGCGCCTGGCAGTGTTCCTGCATGTCCCAGGCGTTGTCTTCATCGGGAATGCCCTGCGGCGGCCGCGCGAAGAACACCGTGTTCGGTTCCAGGGTCAGCTGGTAGTGCGAGATATGCGCCGGCTGCAGCGCGAACGCACGTTCCAGATCGGCCTCGGCACCGGCCAGGGTCTGTTCCGGCAGCGCGTACATCAGGTCGATGTTGAAGTTGTCGTAACCCGCGTCCTGCGCCATCTTCACCGCGCGCTCGGCTTCGCCACTGTCGTGGATGCGGCCCAGGCGCTTGAGCATCGCATCGTCGAAACTCTGGATACCGAAGCTGAGGCGATTGACGCCGGCCGCGCGATAGCGGTCGAAGCGGCCATGCTCGGCGGTGCCCGGGTTGGTTTCCAGGGTGATTTCGGCATTGGGCGCGAAACGCAGGCGTGCGCTGGCCTGTTGCAGGAAACGGTCGATTGCTTCCGGCGGGAACAGGCTGGGCGTGCCGCCACCGAAGAACACGCTGTGCACCACCCGGCCCCAGACCAGCGGCAGGTCCTGGTCGAGGTCGCGCAGCAGCGCATCGATGTAGGCATCGAACGGCAGCTCACCCTTGGCCTGGTGCGAATTGAAATCGCAGTACGGGCACTTGCGCACGCACCACGGCAGGTGCACGTACAGCGACAGCGGCGGCGGCACCAGTCGTACCGAAGTGTCGTGGTCCGCCGAACAGGCTTCGCCGGGCAGGTGGTTGCAGTGGTCGTGGGCGTGCGGCATGGGCTTCTTCGGTAGTGCCGGCCGCTGGCCGGCTTCCCTGGTTCGATCGGGTGGCGTCAGTACAGCGTCGCCAGCTGCTGCTTGAGCTGCTGCAGGGCAATGGCACGGTGGCTGATGGCGTTCTTCAGGGCCGGCTCCATCTCCGCGGCGGTCAGGCCGTGGGTGGTGTCCAGGAACACCGGGTTGTAGCCGAAACCATTCGTGCCGCGCAGTTCACGGATGATCTGGCCCTCCCAGCGACCTTCGCAGATCAGCGGCTGCGGATCGGTGGCGTGACGCAGCAGCACGATCACCGCATAGAAGCGGGCGCCGCGCTGGCCATCGGGAACGTCGGCCATCGCCTCCAGCAGCTTGGCGTTGTTGGCCGCGGCATTGGTCGGGTGGCCGGCATAGCGCGCGCTGTAAAGGCCCGGCGCACCGCCGAGGGCATCGACGATCAGGCCCGAATCATCGGCCAGCGCCGGCAGGCCGGTCGCTTCGCAGGCCGCGCGCGCCTTCAGCAGCGCGTTCTCTACGAAGGTCAGGCCGGTTTCTTCCACGTCGCCCAGGCCCAGCTCGGCGGCCGAGGTGATCTGCAGCGGCAGGTCGGCGAGGATCTCCTGCATCTCCACCAGCTTGCCGGCGTTGTGGCTGGCCAGTACCAGTTTCTTCATTGACGGGGCTCCAGCAGGTCCCAGGTGTTGCCATACAGATCGCGGAACACCGCGACCGTTGCATAGGGTTCTTCGCGCGGCGCTTCCAGGAACTCGACCCCGGCGGCCAGCATCGCCGCGTGGTCGCGGTGGAAGTCATCGGTGTTGAGGAAGAAGGCGACGCGGCCACCGGTCTGGTTGCCGATGCGGCTGCGCTGTTCCTCGTCGCTGGCGCGGGCCAGCAGCAGGGCGGCAGCGCTGCCGTCGGTCGGCCCCACCACCACCCAGCGCTTGTGGCCCTGGTCGATGTCCTCCAGCAGCGCGAAGCCGAGCTTGCCGGTGTACCAGGCAATGGCTTCGTCGTAGTCGGCCACCACCAGGGTGGTCAGGGCGATGCGGCGGTTCATGCCGACAGCGCCGCCTGCTGTGCGTCCAGCAGCTCGCGCACGCCCTTCTCGGCCAGGCCCAGCAGCGCGTCCAGTTCATCGCGGCGGAAGGCATGGCCTTCGGCGGTGCCCTGCAGCTCGATGAAGCCACCGCCGTCGTTCATCACCACGTTCATGTCGGTGTCGCAGTCGCTGTCTTCGGCGTAGTCCAGGTCCAGCACCGGGGTGCCGCGGTAGACGCCCACCGACACCGCGGCCACTGCGCCCAGGATCGGGTTGCGCTTGATGTCGCCACGCTTCATCAGCACGTTCACCGCATCGACCAGGGCCACGTAGGCGCCGGTGATGGCGGCGGTGCGGGTGCCGCCGTCGGCCTGCAGCACGTCGCAGTCGAGGGTGATGGTGCGCTCGCCCAGCGCGTTGCGGTCCACGCAGGCACGCAGGCTGCGGCCGATCAGGCGCTGGATCTCCAGCGTGCGGCCGCCCTGCTTGCCACGG
Source organism: Stenotrophomonas sp. INTA L402-1 (assembly GCF_059295135.1). NCBI lineage: Bacteria > Pseudomonadati > Pseudomonadota > Gammaproteobacteria > Lysobacterales > Lysobacteraceae > Stenotrophomonas > Stenotrophomonas sp. INTA L402-1. The sequence continues at coordinate 95,368 of NZ_JCAFWP010000004.1, read as the reverse complement.
GCGGCTTCACGGTCGCTGCGGGTGTGGGTGGCGCGCGGCAGCATGCCGTACTCGGCGGTCACCCAGCCTTCGCCCTTGCCGCGCAGGAAGCCCGGCACGCGGTTCTCGACGCTGGCGGTGCACAGCACACGGGTTTCACCGAAGCAGACCAGCACCGAACCTTCGGCGTGGCGGGTGAAGCCGCGTTGGATGACGACCGGACGGAGCTGGTCGGGCTGGCGGCCGCTGGGGCGGGAATCGGACATGGTGCGGGTTCCGTAATGGCGAGGGAGTACGCCGCCACGCCCGCGGCCTTCACGGGGCGGGCAAGGGGGCTCTGGTGAGGGCGCTAGGGTACCATTCCCCCTTTGCACGCACCGGACACATTCCATGATTCGAAGCATGACCGCCTATGCCGGCGGCGAGCGGGTCACCCCGTGGGGCACGCTGGGCTGCGAGCTGCGCTCGGTCAACCACCGCTTCCTGGAGGTCGGCACCCGCCTGCCCGAGGAACTGCGGGCGCTCGAGCCGCAGCTGCGCGAGCGCATTGCCGCGCGCCTGAGCCGTGGCAAGCTGGATCTGGTGATGCGCCTGCGCGCGCCGGAAGCCGCCGCCAACCTGCAGGTGGACGAGGCCCTGCTGGGCCAGCTGGGTCGCCTGGCGCACCGCCTGACCTCCGATTTCCCCAACCTGCAGGTCAGCTTCACCGATCTGCTGCAGCTGCCGGGCGTCACCCGCGGCGAGGCCACCGATGCCGCCGCCCTGCAGGCCGAGGCCCTTACGCTGCTGGACCAGGTGCTGGACGGTTTCGTCGAAGCCCGTGAACGTGAAGGCGGCAAGTTGTCCGCTGCCATCAGCGAGCGCGTGGACGGCATCGAACGCATCGCCACCGAAGTGCGCACGCTGATTCCGGCCATTCGCGACGGCCAGCGCGCCAAGCTGGCCGCCCGCCTGGCTGACCTGCCGCACCCGGTCGACCCCGGTCGCGCCGAGCAGGAACTGGTGCTGTGGCTGCAGAAGCTGGACGTGGATGAAGAGCTGGACCGCCTCGGCAGCCACATCGTCGAGATCCGCCGCGTGCTCAAGCAGCGCGAGCCGGTCGGCCGCCGCCTGGACTTCCTGCTGCAGGAGTTCAACCGCGAAGCCAACACGCTGGGCTCGAAGTCGGTGGACAGCCGCACGTCCAATGCCGCGGTGGAGCTGAAGGTGCTGATCGACCAGATCCGCGAACAGGTGCAGAACATCGAGTGATAGGGCGTGGCCGGGCGTGCCGTCAGGTCATCGAAGATGCGTGCCCTGGCGGTTGGGACGAGCGTGTGATGGGGGATCGTTGATCCGCCTGGGTACGCATTAGGGGGAAATTCAACGTCTTCACTTCGATGCGCGGGCTGCGCCTACCTCCCTAGCGCTGCAGCAGTTCGGTGTATTGCTTGTAGCTGAACTGCTGGTTCCGTTTCTGATTCCCGGTACCGACAAGGACGTCAACGCTTTGCAGGACTTTGACAGCCGCGCTGGCGGTGGGAAATGTCACCCCCAGCCTTTCAGCTGCAAATGTAATGGTGAAGCGCGGCATCGTAGGCAGCATTTCGAACAAGCGGATCGCCTGCACCGTGCCGTCTTTCGCAGCCATGACCTTTCTCCGGTCGGCTGCGATGAGTGAGGCGATGTCGATGATGTTTCTTTGGGCGTTCTCGGCGGCTTCGGTCGTGCAGTCGAGGAAGAAGCGGATCCAACTCTCCCAGTCGCCATCGGCGCGGATGGCTGACAGAAGCCGGTAGTACTCGTCTTGATGTTTCTTGAGTTCGCCAGAGACATAGAGCAGTGGCTCCGGCAGCAGCTTCCAGTCTTCCAGCAATGCTGCAATCAGCAAGCGGCCTATGCGCCCATTGCCATCAAGGAACGGGTGGATCGTTTCGAACTGTGCATGGATCAAGGCAATGCGGACCAGAGGAGGAAGGTCTGTCGTAGTCTCGTGGATATAGTGCTCCATCTCACCCAGCAACCGTCCGACTTCCATGTGAGGAGGGGGGACGCAAAGAGCATTGCCTGGCCGGGTACCTGCGATCCAGTTCTGGGAGCGGCGCACTTCACCAGGTAGCTTCTGCTCGCCGCGCGCACTGTTCAAAAGGATGCTATGTGCTTCGCACAGCAGGCGCGTTGAGATCGGCAGGCCCCGATCGTGCTTCAGCTGGTCTCGCACATACGCGAACGCTTGCAGGTAATTCGTCACGTCGCTGACGTCTGTGGTACTAGCCACGTCGATTCCGGATTCTTGATCCAGCAGATCCGTCAGTGTCGCCTGAGTGCCTTCCATCTGGGAGGTCAACAAGGCCTCCTTGCGGATGGAGCTGTAGATCAGCCATTCAGCAGAAGCGACCAAACCTGACATGGCGGAGAGCCGTCCCAGCGCCGCCTCGGCTGCCGCATTGGCCATGTAGCAAGCAGGATCAAGGGGCGGCATCGTGGGCGGCAATGGATGGGGCACGAAGGCCTTGACAAGCTCGCCGCCCGAATCGGTGGTGGTGTAAGTGCCGGTGGTCCTGGGCATTTGCGCTCCTGGCGAGGCGTTGTTAAAGGGATCTTTAAGAATCCCGGCCGCTATTAAAGCATGCTTTAATAGTGCTGAGGTTGCTCCCAGTGGCACGTTATCCGAGCAAACCGATGAAGTGGTGCCACCGCCATGGCTGCGGATCTCAACGGCGGGGGATGCGCGCCCGAGGCAAGAACATCTCAAACCACCCTGACGCCCGGCGCTCCCTCGCTCAAGCGCCCCACCACGGCCGCCTGGCCGAACCCCGCATTGTGGAAGCAGGCCAGCACCGCATCCAAGGCTTCCGGGGCACAGGACACCAGCAGACCGCCGCTGGTCTGCGGGTCGGTCAGCAGTGGCTGCCAGTGGGTGGCCAAGCCCTCGGCGAAGCGCACCTCGGCGCCATACGAGGCCCAGTTGCGGTTGGAGGCGCCGGTCACGCAGCCGCGTTGCAGCAGGTCCAGCGTCTGCGGCAGCAACGGGATCTGCGCGCTGTCCACCTCGGCGGCCACGCCACTGGCGCGGCACACTTCCAGCAGGTGGCCGAGCAGGCCGAAACCGGTGACGTCGGTCATGGCATGCACGCCGTCAAGCGCAGCCAGCGGCACGCCCACGGTGTTCAGGCGGGTGGTCGACGCGATCATCTGCTGGTAGCCGTCGGCGTCCAGCACTTCCTTCTTCAGTGCTGACGAGTACACGCCCACGCCCAACGGCTTGCCCAGCACCAGCACGTCGCCGGCGCGGGCATCGGCATTGCGCTTGAGTCGTTGCGGGTCGAGCACGCCGATCGCGGCCAGGCCGTAGATGGGTTCCACCGAATCGATGCTGTGGCCACCAGCGACCACGATGCCAGCATCGGCGCAGGCGCGTTCGCCACCCTGCAGGATGCCGCGGATCGTGTCCTGCGGCAGCGTGTTGATCGGCATGCCGACGATGGCCAGTGCGAACAACGGCCGGGCGCCCATCGCGTACAGGTCCGACAGCGCGTTGGTGGCGGCGATGCGGCCGAAGTCGAACGGGTCGTCGACGATGGGCATGAAGAAATCAGTGGTGGCGACGATTGCCTGGCGATCATCGAGGCGGTACACCGCGGCGTCGTCGCTGGTCTCGCGCCCGACGAGAAGCTCAGCCGGAGCGGGAAGCGCTGGAACGCAACGCAGCAGTTCGCTCAGCACGCCCGGCGCGATCTTGCAGCCACAGCCGCCGCCATGCGCGAGAGAGGTCAGTCGTTGCGGGGCATCGGCCGTTGAAGGGGCGGGGGACTGCGCGTGCGTGGCCATGCCGACATCTCCTGCGGGAACGCGAATGGCGGAAGGCAGCAGGAGTCGAACCTACCAGGGAACGATCGACGCCCCCTACTGGGTTTGAAGCCCAGCCGCATGCCCGGATGCGCATGCCTTCCGAAAGTACGGCGGTACCGGTGGGCTCAGTCGCGGGCTGCGTTCCACTGCAGGTCGCCGCGCGGCCGATGCTGGTCACCGACGCGTCGAGTGTAGCCAACGCGATTGAAGAACTCCAAGATCTGGATGCTGCGTTTGCGGCCCAGGCCGATGGCATCGCGGAACGTGGCCGCATCCACCGTGCCGGTGGCCTGTGACAGCTGCGCGACGATCGTGGCCAGCTCGGCGATGCGGGCCGGTGCATAGAACAGGTCCGGTACCACCTGGAACAGATCGCCACGCGCGGCGGCCCGGCGCAGGACCGCGCGGATATCCTCCTCGGCCAGACCGATATCGGCGGCCAGGGTGCGCACCCACGGCGGATCGAAGCCACCGGCGTGCAGTTGCGGCAGCACGCGTTCCAGCAGGAGACGTTCGCGTTCCGGTGGCGCATGGTCATGGCCGGGCAGGCGCCACCATGCGCCCACGCGCTGCAGCGTGCCATCGGCCAGCAGGTCCTGCAGCAGGGCATTCCACAGGCTGCTCGCCAGCATGGGCAGGGTGCTGCGCTGCAGGCGCCCGCTGTCGACACCGGGTTCGTCCGGGCGTCGCTCGTGCCAGCCGCGAAGTGAGGTGATCACCTGCTCGCGCAGTGCTTGCCAGTGCGGTGCGAGGATGATCACCGTGTCATCGCGGGTCGCGATGCGTCGCGCGTCCTCGGGCAGGTCGATGCGGTCGGCAGCGCGTCGGCAATAGCGTTGCAACGCGGTGAGGGGAATGCCGGCAGGTGCCTGCTGCAGCAGCGGGACAACACCGGCACCGGCCGCCAGCTGCTCCAGTGCCCCCAGCCAGGCCAGCCGCGCAGGACTGCGCCGACGCCGCTGCGGAGGATCCGGATCGAGCACGACGCCACCGCCCAGTGTGTGGGTGGCTGCTGAATCACGGGCGATGAAACGATCGCCACACATCGCGCAGACTGGTGCATCGAACACCAGCTGCACCAACTGACCATCGCCGTGGTCGTGGTCTTCCAGCAGCACCACATGGGCCTGCCGGTGCATCGTGCCCCAGTGGATGTGCAGCGGTGACCAGTCGCGCAACGGTGCGGCCAACGCGGACAGCCGCAGTCGCACATCAACGCGGGTAGTGGCCAGCAGTGCGCGCGCGTCGGCAATCCAGTCGCCACGGCGGATGTCGTCGCGGGCGATAGCGGCCAGGTTCAGTGCGCAGCGTTGCCCAGCCATCGCGTGCTCGCTGGCCTGGTTCTGCGCATGGATGCTGCGTACGCGCACGTCGGTGGCGGCTGGCATCAGCTGCAGATGCTCACCCACCGCGGCGATGCCGCCATGCACCGCGCCGGTTACCAGTGTGCCGTGGCCGGCCAGCGAGAACACGCGATCCACCGGCATGCGGAACAGTTCGCTGCGCAGTTCGGCCTGGCGTGTGCTGGCATCGTCCGCCGCCCATGCGTGCAGCTGGGTACGCAGTGCGCTGATGCCGGCATCGTCGGGTGCGGTGCTGTTGCAGGCGAACAGAGGAGAATCCTGCAGCGGTGTCGCGGCCAGCAGCGCGGCAATCTCGATCTCGACCCGGGAGAGGCGTGCCGCATCCACACGGTCGATCTTGGTCAGCGCCACCGCGCCGCGATCCACGCCCAGCAGCTGCAGGATGGCCAGATGCTCGCGGGTCTGTGGCATCACGCCGTCGTCGGCAGCGATCACCAGCAGGGCGACATCGATACCCGTGGCGCCGGCCACCATCGTATGCACGAAGCGCTCATGGCCTGGCACGTCGACGAAACCCAGCGTCGCAGCCGGGCCTTCGGCGTCCCTGCTTTCCACCGGGACATAGGCGTAGCCCAGTTCGATCGATATACCGCGCGTTCGCTCTTCCTGCAGGCGATCGGTTTCGATGCCGGTCAGCGCGCGTACCAGGCTGGTTTTGCCATGGTCGATATGCCCGGCGGTGCCGACGATCATGCCTGCAGCGTGCTCCACTGGGCGAGGAAGTCGGCTTCGTCGGCCGGTTCCAGGCAGCGCAGGTCCAGCCACAGCGCGTCATCGGCAATGCGGCCCAACACGGGCCGCGGCAGCTGACGCAAGCGCTTGGCCAGGCGATCCAGTCCGCCACGGCGCGCGCTGGTAATGCGCAGTCCGGCGCTGGCCAGCTGCGCCTGTGGCTGGGCGCCGCTGCCGATCTGGCTCTGCATTGGTGACCGTTCAAGATCGTAGTCGGCCGCCAGCACGGAACGCATCGGCTGCAGCAGGCGCTGAGCCTGAACATCGATGTCCTCCTGCGTGCGTGACAGGGTGCGCAGGGTCGGCAGCCGCTGTGCCAGCAGCTCCGGCTCGCGGTACAGGGCCAGCACCGCTTCCAGTGCGGCCAGGCCCATCTTGTCCATGCGCAGTGCCCGCTTCAGCGGGTTGCGGTTGATCCGCGCGATCAGGTCGGCGCGGCCGGCGATGATGCCGGCCTGCGGACCACCCAGCAGCTTGTCGCCGCTGAACGACACCAGGTCGGCGCCGGCCGCCAGCGTTTCCTGCACGGTGGCTTCGTGCGGGAGGCCGAACGTGGCCAGATCGCACAGGCTGCCGCTGCCCAGGTCCACCACCAGCGGCAGGCCGTGCTCGTGCGCGATCGCGGCCATCGCCGCGGTGTCGACCTTGGCGGTGAAGCCGCTGATCGCGTAGTTGCTGGCGTGCACCTCCATCAGCAGCGCGGTGCGCGTGCCGATGGCGCTGGCGAAGTCGGCCGGATGAGTGCGGTTGGTGGTACCCACTTCCAGCAACCGCGCGCCGGCGCTGCGCATCACATCGGGAATGCGGAAGGCGCCACCGATCTCCACCAGCTCGCCGCGTGACACCACCACGTCGCGGCGGTTGGCCAGGCTGTTGAGCAGCAGCAGGACCGCCGCCGCATTGTTGTTGACCACAGTGGCGGCTTCAGCGCCGGTCAGTTCGCAGATCAATGCCTGCACCCGTGCATCGCGGTCGCCGCGACGGCCGCGGCTGATGTCGAATTCAAGATCCACCGGCGCGGTCATCGCGCGGGTGACCGCGTGCACGGCGGCATCCGGCAGCAATGCGCGGCCGAGATTGGTGTGCAGCACGGTGCCGGTCAGATTGAACATCGGCTGCAGATCCTGCCGTGCGTCAGCGGCCAGTGCGGCCTCGACTGCTGCCACCAGCGCCGGGCCGTCAACCGCTTCCTGCAGCTGCGTGGCCGAGAGCTGGCCGGCGCTGATACGGTCGCGCAGCACCTGCAGGTGCGAACGCAGCAGCTGGGTGATACGGCTGCGGCCGTGGCCCTCGATCAGTGCTGCCAAGGCAGGCAGACGCAGCAACCGGTCCAGCGAGGGCAGGGCGGAAACCGATGCCGGGGTGGGGGGCGTGGCTGTCATCGCCTCACTCGCCGTCGGATTGCCACAGCAGCGGATTCTGGCTGGCACGCGCATAGCCCTCCTCTGCCAGCAGCAGGTCCAGCGCCAGCGTGCCGAGGTCATCGGCCACCGGCTCCAGCGACGGGTCTTTCTCCAGATACAGGATCTTGCGGTAGCTGTGGCAGTGGTCGCAGGTCTCGGCCCGGACCGCGTTCTCGCGAACCGCCTCGCCGCTGTCGCCGTCCACATCGGCCAGGGCGCGATAGGCGATGTCCTTGCCGGCGGCACCACACTGGCTGCACTGCACGCGTACGTAGTGCCACTGGCAGGCACACAGCGAGCACGACAGGTAGCGGTAGGAGGCATAGGGCGGCCGCGCCTGCACCACGCTGACCACCGGCAGGGTGCCGCACAGCGGGCACAGCCCCGGTGCATCGGCCAGCGGCTTCAGCTCGGTGGGGCGGAAGCTGTCCGCCAGCACCGCCCAGTAGACCTGCAGCGCGTTCATCACCAGCAGCGCAGCCACCGCATCCACCGACGGCGCGTCATCACGCTCCAGCACCGCATGCGCCTGCGCATCCAGCCAGGCGTCGTCGGCCGCGGCGACGCGCTGCAGCTCCTGACGGGTTTCCATCGGCAGCCCGGCCTCGTCGGCACAGTGCTGGCACAGCGTGCGCAGCCAGTCGCGCCAACGGCCATCCAGCTGAAGTGTGTTGGCCGGCCGCAACGGCATGCCGGCGCCGGCCGCCGCACTCGACTGCTGTGCACGCGCCTGTGCCTGAAGTTCCTCGCGTTGCTGCGGTGTCAGATCCTCCAGCAGCGCCTGCTGCGCATCGGCCAACGCCGCCAGCAGCTGCAGGTAACCACCGATGGCACTGTGTGCAGCCAGACTGCGCAGGCGGTCCGCACGTCCGGCAAACAGCGACGCGGTATCGGGCAGGATGATGCGCGGAACATCGCGCGAGGCCAGCGTCTCGATCTCACCGGGTTCAAGGATGCGTTGCGCCATGCAGGGCCAGCCAGAAGAACCAGGCTCCATCCTCGCCGTTGTCGTCGCTCGCGTCCAGCGTGTCGAGGCAAAGCAGTCGAGCATCGCTCGACTCTACAAAAGTGGATCCCGACCGTTGGTCGGGATTCGATCAGTGCCGACCAACGGTCGGCACCCACCATCAGATCGCAGAAGTCTGTCGAAGGCGGGGTGGGTCCGGTTGCGGGGGCGTGAGCCGCATGGGCCCGAGGCATGCCTCGGGCGGGTTGGGCAGGACGCCCAACCCCGGTCTTGCCGTGTGCGCAGGACTGCGCACACGAGCAAGCGGCGACCGAGCTTACATGGACGTACTTGCAGCGGCCCCCGCGACCGGACCCACCCCGCCATCCCTCAGGAAACCCGCTCTTGACGTTGATGTTGACGTTGATCCAGCGGGTGCAGGGCCGCAGGCCCTGCCGCTACCCCTCTTCCCGCTGTCCGCGCAGGATGTCCCGGAACCACTGCCGGTGATGCTTGTACGCCCACCCATAGGTCACCTTGCCCTGGGTCATCGCCCGCACCGAGCCCTTGATCCAGATCGCGGCATAGATGTGCACCACGATCGCGCACACCAGCACCCAGCCGAACAGCGCATGGGCCAGCACCGAGAAGCGGATCAGCCCGATCGGGAAGAAGTGGCTGAAGTACTGCCGCCAGATCACGAAGCCGGTCAGCAGCAGCGCCGAAAGGCAGCCGATGATGGCCCAGAACAGCAGCTTCTGGCCGGCATTGAAGCGGCCCACCGGGGGCAGTTTCTCATCCTCGTTGCGCAGCACATCACGCATGCCGCGCATCCACATGCCATCGTCAGCGGTCGGCAGGTTGTCACGCCACATGCGGATCGCCAGCAGCGCAAAACCCACCACCATGGCCAGGCCGATGAATGGATGCAGGATGCGCGTCCATGGTCCGCCACCGAACAGCTGGGTCAACGGGAACAGGGCAGGGTGGAACAACGCCAGCCCGGACAGCGCGGTCAACACGAAGCAGATCGCCACAATCCAGTGATTGATGCGGGTCGGCGCGCGGTAGCGGATGATCTGCCGCGGGTTCGGGGCGTACTTCATGGCCGCTGCTCCTCTTCGATCTTCTTCGCCTCGTGCTCGGCTTCCTCTTCTTCCTCGTCATTGACCGTGTTGCGGCCGATGCCGATGTAATGCAGGAAGCCGGCGAAGGCGGTAGCGGCAATCGCCAGCATGCCCAGCGGCTTGGCCACGCCCTTCCACACCTCCACCATCGGGCTGATGCGCGGGTCCTTCGGCAGGTCGGCATACAGTTCCGGCTTGTCCACGTGCTGCAGCACGTACATCACATGGGTGCCGCCCACACCCTGCGGGTCGTACAGGCCGGCGTTCTCGTAGCCGCGCGATTTCAGGTCTTCCACGCGTCCCGCCGCGTGCTCGGTCATCGCCTGCTTGCTGCCGAAGGTGATCGCGCCGGTCGGGCAGGTCTTCACGCAGGCCGGTTCCTGGCCCACCGCCACCCGGTCCGAGCACAGCGTGCACTTGTAGGCCTTGTGGTCCTTCTTGGAGATGCGCGGCACGTCGAACGGGCAACCGGTCACGCAGTAGCCGCAGCCGATGCAGTTCTCTTCCTGGAAGTCGACGATGCCGTTGGCGTACTGGATGATCGCGCCCGGCGACGGGCAGGCCTTCAGGCAGCCCGGATCGCTGCAGTGCATGCAGCCTTCCTTGCGGATCAGCCACTCCAGCTTGCCCTTCTCGTCCTCGTACTCGCGGAACTTCATCACCGTCCACGACTGTTCGCTCAGGTCGGGCGGGTTGTCGTAGCTGCCAACGCAGCTGCCGACCTCGTCGCGCAGATCATTCCACTCCATGCAGGCGACCTGGCAGGCCTTGCAGCCGATGCACTTGCTCACATCGATCAGCTTGGCGACCTGGCCGGTGTGCGCGCCACGCGCCTCCGGCGAGGGCGTGGTGGTGGCCGAGCGGCGGATGATGTCCAGGGATTGCAGTGACATGGCGTGTCTCCTACACCTTCTCGACCTTGACCAGGATGCACTTCGATTCGGGCGTCTGCGAGTTGCCGTCACCGATGGCGTTGGTCAGCGTATTGGCGATGTATCCGGGCTTGGCCGCACCGAGGAAGCCCCAGTGGATCGGCACGCCCACCTGGTGCACGGTTTTGCCATCAATCTGCAGGGCCTTGATGCGCTTGGTCACCATCGCCACCGCTTCGATATGCCCGCGCTTGGAACTGACCCGCACGCGGCTGCCGTTGTTGATGCCCAGCTCATCGGCCAACGCCGCGCCGATCTCGACGAACTGCTCGGGCTGGATGATGGCGTTCAACTTGCCGTGCTTGGTCCAGAAGTGGAAATGCTCGGTCAGGCGGTAGGTTGTGGCTACATGCGGGAACTCGTCCGGCGAACCGATCTGTGCGCGATCGCTGGCGAACACGCGCGCCGCCGGGTTGTTCAACGTCAGTGCCTGACCGGGGCTGAGCGGGTTGCTGCGCAGCGGTGTATCGAACGGTTCGTAGTGCTCCGGGAACGGGCCCTCGGCCATGCCGGCCTTGGCGAAGAAGCGGGCGATGCCTTCCGGATTCATGATGAACGGGCCCATGCCCCCGGCGGGATCTTCATCGGCCTTGAAGTCCGGCACGTCCACGCTGCCCCAGTTCTTGCCGTTCCAGGCCAGCAGCGTGCGCCGCGGATCGAACGGCTGGCCGGCCACGTCACACGAGGCGCGGTTGTACATCACCCGGCGATTGGCCGGCCACGCCCAGGCCCAGCCCAGCGTGTTGCCGATGCCGGTGGGGTCGCTGTTGTCACGTCGCGCCATCATGTTGCCGGTCGGGCCCCAGGCGCCGATGTAGATCCAGCAGCCGGAGGCGGTGCTGCCGTCGTCGCGCAGGTCGCCGAATGCCGCCAGCTGCTCGCCGGCCTTGCGCACCAGCTTGGTCGGGTCCTTCGGATCGAACACGTCGGCCAGTGCCTTGCCGTTGTATTCCATCGCCAGTTCTTCCGGCGTCGGCAGTTCCGGGTTGGAGTACTTCCAGGCCAGGTCGCGCACCGGCTCCCACCACGCACCGCCGTCCTTCTCGTACATCGCTTTGATGCGATGGAACAGCTCGGACATGATCTCGATGTCGCTGCGCGCTTCGCCCGGCGGATTGGCCCCCTTCCAGTGCCATTGCAGCCAGCGCGAGGAGTTCACCACCGCGCCGTTTTCCTCGGCGAAGGAAGTGGTCGGCAGGCGGAATACTTCGGTCTGGATCGTGCTCGGGTCGACGTCGTTCAACGCACCGTGGTTCTGCCAGAAGGCAATGGTCTCCGTCTCCAGCGGGTCCATGCTGACCATGAACTTCAGCTTGGAGAACGCACTGATCAGCTTGCCCTTGTTCGGCGCCGAAGCCAGGGGGTTGAAGCCCTGGCAGATGTAGCCGTGGATCTTGCCCTCGTTCATCAGCTCGTACGCCTGCAGCATGTCGTACGGCTTGTCGAGCTTGGGCAGATGGTCGAAGCACCAGTTGTTGTCGGCGGTAGCGGCGTCGCCCCACCACGACTTCATCAGGCTGACATGGAACTTCGGGTAGTTCTGCCAGAACGACATCTGGTTGGCGCGCAGCGGCTTCTGCGTGCGCTTGGCGATGTAGGCGTCGTAGTCCTGCTCGTCCTGTTTCGGCAGCGTCAGGTAGCCGGGCAGCAGGTCGGACATCAGGCCGATGTCGGTCAGGCCCTGGATGTTGGAATGCCCGCGCAAGGCGTTCATGCCACCGCCGGCCACGCCGATGTTGCCCAGCAGCAGCTGCACCATGGTGCCGGCACGCACGTTCTGCGCACCGATCGAATGCTGCGTCCAGCCCAGCGCGTACAGGATGGTCATCGCCTTGTCCTTGCCGGCGGTGGACGCGATCATCTCCCAGACCTGGCGGATGCTGTCCGCCGGCGTCCCGCAGATGCGTTCGACCATCTCCACGGTGTAGCGCGCGTAGTGCTGCTTGAGCAGGTTGTAGACGCAGCGCGGGTCCTTCAGCGTCGGGTCGCTGCGCACGAAGCCATCGTCACCGTAGGCGTAGTCCCAGCTGGAACGGTCGTAGCTGCGCTTCTCCTCGTTGTAGCCCGAATACAGGCCGTCCTTGAAGGCGAATTCGTCCTTCACCAGGAACGACATGTCGGTGTAATTCAGCACGTACTCGTGCTGGATGCGGTCCTCGGTCAACAGGTAGTTGATCAGACCGCCCAGGAACACGATGTCGGTGCCGGTACGGATCGGCGCATACACGTCGGCCACCGCGGCCGAGCGGTTGAAGCGCGGATCGACCACGATCAGCCGGGCCTTGTTGTGTGCCTTGGCCTCGGTCACCCATTTGAACCCGCACGGGTGTGCCTCGGCGGCATTGCCACCCATGATCAGGATCAGGTCGGCATTCTTGATGTCGACCCAGTGATTCGTCATCGCACCACGGCCTAGCGTCGGGGCAAGACCTGCCACCGTCGGGCCGTGTCAGACACGTGCCTGGTTGTCGAATGCCAGCATGCCAAGGGAGCGCACGACCTTGTGGGTCAGCACCGCGGTTTCATTGCTGGTCGCCGAGGCGGCGAGCATGCCGGTGGTCAGCCAGCGGTTAACCGTCTGCCCGGCCTCGTTCTTCTGCACGAAGTTCGCATCGCGGTCTTCCTTCATCAGCCGCGCGATGCGATCCAGCGCATCGTCCCAGCTCAGCCGCTTCCACTCGTTCGAGCCCGGTGCGCGGTACTCGGGGTAGAGCAGGCGCGACTTGCTGTGGATGATGTCGGCCAGGCCGGCACCCTTCGGGCACAGCGTGCCGCGGTTGACCGGATGGTCCGGGTCGCCCTCGATATGGAAGATGCTCGGCTCGGCGTTCTTGGCGCCATCGCCGAGGCTGTACATCAGGATGCCGCAGGCCACCGAACAGTATGTACAGGTGTTGCGGGTCTCGGTCGCGCGGGTCAGCTTGTATTGCCGGACCTCCGCGAGCGCGATGCCGGGCGCGAAGCCCATCAGTGCCAGGCTGGAGCCGACCAGGGTTGTCCCGGTCACTTTCAGGAACTGGCGGCGGCTCATCGATGGCATGCCGTTCTCCTGGGATGGCGGGGAGGCGCAGGCCTCCGGGCTGTCGTTGGGTACGGCCCGGTTATAGCACAGGCCCCCGCACGCCCATGTGGCACAAGGCCCGGCGCCTGCCGGACGGGCGCGCAAAGGGGCCGCTCTGGTAAAGTTGCGTGCCCGCACCCCGGGGAAGCGTCTGCCGGGCCTGGTTCCAGGATGTTCCGCGCAGCCCCCGCCGTCCTGGCGCGATCCTCCGCGCCGGATCTGGAACACCGAGGAAAAATTTTGCGAAATCAACCCGTTGGACTCCCCGCATGAGCGCCCCGTCGAAGCCGTCGGACGCCGTTGCGCGCGGCACGCTGTACATCGTTGCCGCCCCGTCCGGCGCCGGCAAGAGCAGCATCGTCAATGCCACCCTGGCGCGTGACCCGCAGATCGCCCTGTCGATCTCCTTCACCTCGCGCGCGATGCGCCCGGGTGAAGTGAATGGCCAGCACTACCATTTCGTCTCTGCGGAGAAGTTCGAGGAAATGATCGCCGCCGGCGACTTCTTCGAGCATGCCTGGGTACACGGCGACTGGAAGGGCACCGCCCGCCAGTCGGTGGAGCCGCAGCTGGCCGCCGGCCAGGACGTGTTGCTGGAAATCGACTGGCAGGGCGCGCAGCAGGTACGCCAGCTGGTGCCGGGCACGGTCACCGTGTTCATCCTGCCGCCGTCCAAGCAGGCCCTGCAGGACCGCATGCGCAAGCGCGGCCAGGACAGCGAGGCGGTCATCGCCCAGCGCCTGGGCGCCGCCCGTGACGAGATGCTGCACTTCAACGAGTTCGACTACGTGATCGTCAACGAGGTGTTCGACACCGCCGTGGACGAACTGTGCGCCATCTTCACCGCCAGCCGCCTGCGCCGGGAGGCCCAGAAGGTCCGCCACGCTGGGCTGATCCAGGCCTTGTTGACCCCCGATCCGGGCGCAACTGACTGATTCCAAAAGAATCGGGTAGGGGTTGGCTTGATTTTGTCCAGCCCCTGCCAGTACACTCCGTCCCCTTTCCCTCATTCGACTGAGCGGCCGACCGGTCGCCGGGAGCCCGTATGGCCCGCATCACCGTAGAAGATTGCCTGGAAGTCGTTAACAACCGTTTCGAACTGGTCATGATGGCTTCCAAGCGTGCCCGCCAGCTCGCCAACGGCGTGCAGGCCACGCTGGACAACAGCGAGACCGAGGACAAGCCGACCGTGCTGGCGCTGCGCGAAATCGCCGCCCGCAAGATCGACAACGCGCTGATCGACGAAGTCGAGAAGGCCGAGCGTGAGCGCGCCGAGCGCGAAGCGCTGGAGTGGGCTGCCGCGGAAGTGGTCGCCGACGAAGACATGTCCAAGAACGACGATTGATCGCATCGATCAACGTAATCGTTGGATGTGCCGAACAGCCCGCCCCGTGCGGGCTGTTTCGCATTCAGGATTTGCCGTAAACGTCGCGCTGGAATAGGCTTCGGGCATGAACCCAGGCCCCACTGCCAAGGTCGCCGCAGCCCCCGCTGCCGCCGTACCCGACTACGTCCTCCAGCTTGAACGCGCCGCCCATTACCTGCCGCCGGAACAGCTGCCGCTGTTGCGCCGTGCCTGGGAAGTCGGAGCCGCCGCACACGCCGGGCAGACGCGCAAGTCGGGCGAGCCCTATATCACCCATCCGGTGGCCGTGGCCCAGGTGCTGGCCGAGCTCGGCCTGGACGTGGAAGCGCTGATCGCCGCGATCCTGCACGACACCATCGAAGACACCCCGCTGACCCGTGAAGCGCTGGCTGCCGAGTTCGGCGAAGCCGTGGCCGAACTGGTCGACGGCGTGACCAAGCTGGACAAGCTGAAGTTCCGCGATCGCCAGGAAGCGGCCGCCGAGAGCTTCCGCAAGATGCTGCTGGCGATGTCGCGCGACCTGCGCGTGATCATGATCAAGCTGGCCGACCGCCTGCACAACATGCGCACGCTGGGCGCGCAGAGCCGCGAAGCGCGCGGCCGCATCGCCCGCGAGACGCTGGAGATCTATGCGCCCATCGCCCAGCGCCTGGGCATGAGCCTGGTCAAGAGCGAGCTGCAGAACCTCGGCTTCAAGGCGCTGTATCCGTGGCGCCACGCGATCCTGGAAAAGCACATCCGCAGCCAGCCGGTGGTCCGCCGTGAAGCGCTGGCGCAGGTGGAAGTGCAGCTGTCGCAGCGGTTGGCGAAGGAAGGCATCGAGCACCGCCTGGTCAGCCGCATCAAGACCCCGTGGAGCATCTACAACAAGATGCGCGACGAGAACAAAACCTTCGACCAGGTGATGGACGTGTTCGGCTTCCGCCTGGTGGTGCGCAGCGTGCCCAGCTGCTACCACGCGCTGGGTTCGGTGCATGCCACGTTCAAGCCGCTGGATGGGCGTTTCCGCGATTTCATCGCCATTCCCAAGGCCAACGGTTACCAGTCGCTGCA
This sequence comes from Stenotrophomonas sp. INTA L402-1, assembly GCF_059295135.1. Classification (NCBI taxonomy): domain Bacteria; kingdom Pseudomonadati; phylum Pseudomonadota; class Gammaproteobacteria; order Lysobacterales; family Lysobacteraceae; genus Stenotrophomonas; species Stenotrophomonas sp. INTA L402-1. The sequence goes on along the minus strand of NZ_JCAFWP010000004.1, from coordinate 79,574 downwards.
TACGGTGCTGTTCGGGCCGTATGGTTCGCCCATCGAAGTGCAGATCCGCACCGAAGAGATGGACCTGATCGCCGAACGTGGCGTGGCCGCGCACTGGACCTACAAGTTCGGCGGCGATTCACCGAACAGCGCGCAGAGCCGCGCACACGCCTGGATCGTTGAACTGATCGACTCGCAGCGTGCCGCCGGTTCCTCGCTGGAGTTCCTCGACAACGTCAAGGTCGACCTGTTCCCGGACGAGGTCTACCTGTTCACCCCGAAGGGCAAGATCCTGGCCCTGCCGCGCAATTCCACCGCGCTGGACTTCGCCTACGCCGTGCATACCGACGTCGGCAACATGGCCGTGGCCTCGCGCGTGGACAAGAAGCTGGTGCCGTTGCGCACCAAGCTGGTGTCGGGCCAGTCGGTGGAGATCATCACCGCGCGCTCGGCCACGCCGAAACCGCAGTGGCTGGAATTCGTGGTCACCAGCAAGGCACGCACCGCCATCCGCCACCAGCTCAAGCAGCTGGAGCACGAAGACGCCGTGCAGCTGGGGCATCGCATGCTCGACCGCGCGCTGGAAGCGATGGACAGCTCGCTGGAGCGGCTGCCGAAGGGACGCCTGGATGCGTTCCTGGCCGAGCACCGATTCCCGCGCCTGGAGGCGCTGCTGGCCGAGGTCGCACTGGGCAACTGGATGCCGACGCAGGCTGCACAGGCGCTGATGGCCTACGCCGAACTGCGTGGCGGCCCGCATTCGCGCCACCACTCGCAGGAAAAGATCCTGATCAACGGCAGCGAGCGCGGCGTGGTCACCTTCGCGGGCTGCTGCCAGCCGATTCCCGGCGACGAGATCATGGGCTACCACACCGCCGGTAAGGGCATCGTGGTGCACCGCATGGACTGCCCGAACCTGGCCGAGCTGCGCAAGTCGCCCGAGCGCTGGGTGCCGATCGGCTGGGACACCACTGTTTCCGGCGACTACGACACCTCGCTGGTGGTGGAAGTGGAGAACGGCACCGGCGTGCTGGCGCAGCTGGCCGCCGCCATCGCTCAGAGCCATTCCAACATCGAGCGTGTGGACTACCTGGACCGTGATTTCAACGCCGCCGTGCTGGCGTTCAACATCCAGGTGCGCGACCGCAACCACCTGGCCGAAGTGATGCGCCGCCTGCGCCGCCTGTCGGTCGTGCAGTCGGTACGCCGCCAGTAACGCGAACCCGGTAGTGCCGGCCGCTGGCCGGCAACTTCGCGATGCTTCCGACGCTCATGGGTTTGCCGGCCAGCGGCCGGCACTACCAAAGCGGCGCGGTAGATCCACGCCATGCGTGGATGCGCCCCCACCCGGTACAATCACCGCTCTGTTTTCCCCCAAGCACCGGAGCGACCCATGTCCCGCCAGATCATCAACACCGAAAAGGCTCCCGCCGCCATCGGCCCGTACTCGCAGGCCGTGCGCGCCGGCAACACCGTGTATTTCTCCGGCCAGATCCCGCTCGACCCCGCTACCGGCGACATCGTCGGCGCTGGTGACGTCGAAGCACAGGCCCGCCGCGCCTTCGACAACCTCAAGGCCGTGGCCGAAGCCGCTGGCGGCTCGCTGGACAAGGTCGTGCGCCTGGGCCTGTACCTGACCGACCTGGGCGAGTTCGCCAAGGTCAACGCCGTCATGCAGGACTACTTCCAGGCCCCATACCCGGCCCGTTCCACCATCGAAGTTTCCGGCCTGCCGAAGGGCGCCAACTTCGAGGTCGACGCGGTGATGGTCATCGACTGACCGCCACGTGGCACGCAAGGCGGCGGTCACCCCGGTCCTGTCACCGTCCGGCGAAGCATCGCTTGCGATGCTCGCCGGCGTCGGTCCGGCCGTGGCCGCCAAACTGCAGGCGCGTGGCCTCGCCACCCTGCAGGACCTCTGGCTTCATCTGCCGCTGCGCTATGAAGACCGGACCCGGCTGACCCGCATCGAAGACCTGCGCAACGGCGTACCGGCGCAGGTGGAAGGGCGGGTGGTCGCGGTCGAGCGCGGCATGCGCTACCGGCCGATGCTGAAAGTGGCGGTGGAAGACGAAGGGCAGGGCACCCTTGTGCTGCGCTTCTTCCACTTCCGCCAGCAGCAGGTCGGCCAGTTCGCGGTCGGCAACCGGCTGCGCTGCTTCGGCACGCCCAAGCCGGGCCACCTCGGCCTGGAAATCGTCCACCCCAGCTACCAGGTGCTGGGCCGCAATGACGATCCCGAACTCGGCGACCGCCTCGACCCGGTGTATCCCACCGTCGAAGGCGTCGGCCCGATGACCATGCGCAAGCTGATCGGCCAGGCGCTGGACCGCCTGCCCGAGGAAAGCACGCTGGAACTGCTGCCCAGTGGCTGGCTGGATGGCCTCGGCCTGCCGTCACTGCGCAGCGCGCTGCTGACCGTGCACCGGCCGCCGCCGGATGCCGATCTGGCCGCGCTGGCCGCAGGCACCCATCCGGCGCAGCGTCGTCTGGCAATGGAAGAGCTGCTGGCCCATCACCTTAGCCTGCGCCGCCAGCGCATCGCCTTGCAGGCGCACCATGCGCCGCCGCTGGCCGGCCCCGGCAAGCTGGCCAAGGCGCTGCTGAAACAGCTGCCGTTCGCGCTGACGGGTGCACAGGCGCGTGTGTTCAAGCAGATTCGCGAAGACCTCGCACGGCCCAGCCCGATGCTGCGGCTTGTGCAGGGCGACGTCGGCTCCGGCAAGACCGTGGTCGCCGCACTGGCCGCGATGCTGGCAGTCGAGCAGGGTAAGCAGGTCGCATTGGCAGCGCCCACCGAACTGCTGGCCGAGCAGCATCTCAACAACCTGCGCGGCTGGCTGGAACCGCTCGGCGTGCGTATCGCCTGGCTGGCCGGCAAGGTCACCGGCAAGGCGCGCGCCAAGGTGATGGAGCAGGTCGCCAACGGCGAAGCGCAGGTGGTGGTCGGCACCCACGCGCTGATGCAGGAGGCGGTGGTGTTCCAGGATTTGGCCCTGGCCATCGTCGACGAACAGCACCGCTTCGGCGTGCACCAGCGGCTGGCCCTGCGCGACAAGGGCGCGGGTGGCAACAGCGTGCCGCACCAGCTGGTGATGACCGCCACGCCGATTCCACGCACGCTGGCGATGTCCGAATACGCGGATCTGGATGTCTCGGCCATCGACGAACTGCCGCCGGGCCGCACCCCGGTGCAGACCGTGGCACTCAACAACGACCGCCGTCCCGAACTGATCGAGCGCATCGCGCTGGCCTGCCAGGAAGGGCGGCAGGTGTACTGGGTGTGCACGCTCATCGAGGAAAGCGAAGAGCTCGACGCCACGCCGGCGCAGGCCACTTACGAATCGCTGCAGGCGCTGCTGCCGGGCGTGCGCGTGGGGCTGGTGCATGGCCGCCTGAAGGCCGCCGAGAAGCTGGCGACGATGGTGGCGTTCAAGGCGGGCGAGATCGATCTGCTGGTGGCGACCACGGTCATCGAAGTGGGCGTGGACGTACCGAACGCTTCGCTGATGGTGATCGAGAATGCCGAGCGCCTCGGCCTGGCCCAGCTGCACCAGTTGCGCGGCCGCGTGGGCCGCGGTTCGGCGGTGTCGCGCTGCGTGCTGCTGTACCAGGCGCCGCTTTCGCAGATGGCGCGCGAGCGTTTGCAGACCATGCGCGAAACCAACGATGGCTTCGTCATCGCCGAGAAGGATCTGGAGCTGCGTGGCCCGGGCGAACTGCTGGGCACCCGCCAGACCGGCCTGGCTGGCTTCCGCATCGCCGATCTCGCGCGTGATGCCGGCCTGCTGCCCGGCGTGCATGACCTGGCCGAACGCCTGCTGGCCCAGCAACCCGCGCTGGCCGATCGCGTGGTGCAGCGCTGGATCGGCACCGCCGTGCGTTACGCCTCGGCGTAATGCCGCATTGGTGGGTGTGGACCCTGGTCCACACATCCACGCATGGCGTGGATCTACTGCGCGCCGCGCGCGTGAGTCGAGCATGGCTCGACTCTACAGACAGCGCTTTCGATCACCTTCCCGTCATCCCCGCATGGCGTAGATCTACAGCGCCAAACGTTCCGACAGACCGGGTAGCACTAGATACTCGGACGCCTTCCCGACGCGCTCTTTGCTGACAAGCCCGGAAGCCACCAATCCGTTCAGATCCTTCAACGCGGTCGGATAGGTAATGGTGTGTGCCGCCTGGTGGCTGGCGACGGTGTAGGTCCGGTCAGGATCCTTCAGCGCGTTGGCCAGCAACGCGCGCTGACGATGATTGAGAGGCACACCGCCAAGCCGGGCGGTTCGCAGCACGCGTCGCGCTGCCTGATCCTCCGCATGCTTCCTGGCGATGTAGGCATGCAAACCCTGGATCGATTGCTCAATCGCCTCCAGTTGTTGCGCCACGAAGTAGCCAAGATCCCGGTTGTCGCTTTCGGTGTAGAGGTAGGCCCGCATGTACTTGCCTGGGGACTCCTTCAACACGCTGGAAATGGAGAAGTACTCGGTCATCCAATATCCGGCATTCATCATCGCCCAGTAGAACAGTGCGCGTGCCGTACGGCCATTGCCATCCACGAAAGGATGGTCATAGCCAATCTGGAAATGCAGTGCGATGGCTTTGGCGACAGGATGGATGAACGGTGTGCTTTCCTCATTGATGAACGTGCACAGCCGCTCGATCCGTGCGGGCACTTCCTCGGCCGGAGGAGGGATGTGCAGCAGCGTAGGTGGTGAGCCGCGATCGAAGATCGCAACGTTGTCTTCGGCGGTTCTGAAACGCCCGCTGTCGGTTGGAAGCTCCAGCGTGCCGTCGGTGAGGATGCTGTGCAGCTCCAGAATCTCGCCGGGAGTGATCGGGCGTATGCCGCGCTCGCGGATCACGTTCATTGCCACGTAGTTGTTGTAGATCATGCGCTCGGACTGGTCGCGCGGCGCACGGCCTGTGCTCAGCATTTCCTTTGCCACCGCCCGCGTGGTCGAGGCGCCCTCCAGCTGCGATGAGGTCATCGCTTCCTCGATCAGCGAGCGGATCAGGAACCGTCCTTGGCCGCTGGCAGCATCCACACCCTTCACCGAGCCTGCGGCCTCCCGATCAATGTAGTGCAGGTGCCGCTGCATTGAATCGGTAAGTGCCAGCTTGAAGGGTTGCTGCGTCTTGTCCAGCAACAGCGGTAGCGGCTTCAGCAATGCTGCGCGCGTCCACGTGATGCCCAGCCACCACTGCTCCGCGTTCAGGCCCGCCGGTGGCGCTCTGTGGCGGACTTTGTCCCAGTGCTCATAGGCGCCGTTCACCTCGGGCCCGATCCGGGCGTCCAGGATGGTACCGAGGGTCTCCATGTACTTCCGGGTGAGGGTTGCCAGATCGGGAGCTGGCGCGGGCAGCTTCATGGTTGTTTTCTATAAAATGTTCAACACTTTTTATAGCAAATGATGTTGGGCGCTCCAAGCGACCCGAACTAAAATCTGTTCATGTTCGTGAGTGCGTTGGGCGGGGGCGTTGGTGGGGGCAACGGATCCAACCCTCTCCACTACATCTTTGCCGCCGGGGCAGACCGGTATTGCAACGGTCATCATCCCGGTCCACACTTCGTTGCCGATCTGAAGACGGCAACGATGACCCACAAGATCCCCCTGTTGATCGACACCGACCCCGGTGTGGACGACGCCCTGGCCCTGCTGATGGCCTTTGCCGATGAACGGCATGACGTGGTCGCCCTGACCATCGCCGCTGGCAATGTCGGCCTGCAGTACACCGTCCGCAACGCCCTCAAGCTCTGCGACATCGTCGGCCGCGCCGACGTACCGGTGTTTGCCGGCAGCCCGGATCCCCTGCTGCATCCCTCCGTTGACGCCGCCCACGTGCATGGCCGTGACGGCTACGGCGACGTGGACCTGCCGCCGCCGAGCCGCCAGGCTGAAGCCGAGCACGCCGCACTGGCCATCCTGCGCCTGTCGCACGAGCACGCCGGTGAACTGATGCTGGTGATGCTTGGCCCGCTGACCAACCTGGCCCTGGCACTGAAGCTGGACCCGACCCTTCCCGAGCGCATCAAGCGCATCGTGGTGATGGGCGGTGCAGTCACCTGCCACGGCAACATCACCCCTGCGGCCGAATTCAACATCGCGTTCGATCCGGAAGCGGCGCACGTGGTGTTCACTTCGTTCAAGCACCTGCTGGTGTCGGACTGGGAGGCCACCGTCGCCCATGGCCTGCCGCTGCAGGATGCTGAAAAGTGGCTGCAGGCTGATTCCGATCGCGCCCGTTTCTACGAGCTGATCTCGCGCAAGACCCGTGGCCTGTCCGAGGACAGCAAGGGTGGCCGCTGGTATACCGCCGATGCGGTCGCCATGGCCTGGGCGCTGAACCCGGAAGGGCAGCTGCAGGTCGAATCGCGGCCGCTGAACGTGGAGCTGAACGGTACGTTCAGCCGCGGCGCCACCATCGTCGACTGGAACCGCCAGACCGGCCAGCCGGACAACTGCGATCTGCTGATGGCCTACGACCAGCAGCGTTTCGAGGCCCTGGTGCGCCAGGCCCTGGGCGCGGACTGAAGTCTGTTGACCCGCACCGGTTGCCCCGAGCGGCAACCGGTGCTTATAATGCCGCTCTTGACCACCAGCCCATTTACGGTGTGAGCCCATGAAGGCCGATATCCATCCGAACTACCGCGACGTCGTCTTCCATGACGTCACCTCCGATTTCAAGTTCCTGACCCGCTCGACCATGGGCACGAAGGAAACCATCCAGTGGGAAGACGGCAACGAATACCCGCTGGTCAAGGTTGAAATTTCCTCTGCTTCGCACCCGTTCTACACGGGCAAGCACAAGGTCATCGACACCTCGGGCCGTATCGACAAGTTCCAGAAGCGCTACGCGCGCTGATCTGTCGATCCAGCTTCGAACCGACGGCCGCGCACTGCGCGGCCGTTTGTTTTTCCCCAACGCCTACCCAACGGGCGTTTGGATGGACGGAACACTGCGTTCGGATGACAACGCTTTTGCCGATCCGGGCCGCTCAACGGCCGGCGTCTGGCCGCCTGTCGTATACGACTTCTGTCTAGCGCCGGGCAAATGCTGCTGTGCGATAATGGCGTGATCCCCGGCACAGGCCGAGGACGTCATTCACGTGCCTGACCAATGCGCTTGGGCAGGCGCCTTCCCATGAAGGAGCGCACACAGTGTCCGATCTTGATCAGGTCACGCTCAACGCCGGCGATAAGTCGGTCGTTCTGCCCGTCATCAAACCCACCCTTGGCAACGACTGCGTCGACATCGCGAAGCTGACCAAGGAAACGGGGTATTTCACCTACGATTCCGGCTTCACCGCGACGGCCAGCTGCAAGTCCGCCATCACCTACATCGACGGCGACAAGGGCGTGCTGCTGTACCGCGGCTACCCGATCGAACAGCTGTCGGAAAAGTCGAGCTACGTCGAAGTGGCCTACCTGCTGATCAACGGCGAGCGCCCGAGCGCCGAGCAGCTGAAGGCCTTCACCGACGAGCTGGCGGCTGAAGCCAACGTCGATGAGTCGATCAACACCCTGATCGGCAGCTTCGCCAAGGATGCACATCCGATGGCCATCCTGACCGCCGCCATCGCGCAGCTGTCGGGCATCTACCACGCCTCGCTGGACCTGTCCGACGCCGAACAGCGCCGCCAGGCCGCTGTGCGCCTGATCGCCAAGGTGCCGACCCTGTCGGCGCTGATCTACCGCCACGGCAAGGGCCTGCCGGCCAACAAGCCGGACACCTCGCTGGACTACGTCAGCCGCTTCCTGAAGCAGACCTTCGAGTCGGCTGAAGGCCAGTACGATCTGAACCCGGACGTGGTCAAGGCGCTGGACCTGCTGTTCATCCTGCACGCCGACCACGAGCAGAACGCCTCGACCTCGACCGTGCGCCTGGTCGGTTCGACCGGTGCCAACCCGTACGCGTCGGTCGCCGCTGGCGTCACCGCGCTGTGGGGTCCGGCCCACGGCGGTGCCAACGAAGCCGTGCTGAAGATGCTGGAAGAGATCGGCAGCGCTGACAACGTCGAGTCCGCCGTGGTCAAGGCCAAGGACAAGACCTCCGGCTTCCGCCTGATGGGCTTCGGCCACCGCGTCTACAAGAACTTCGACCCGCGCGCCAAGGTCATCGGCGAGATGACCAGCAAGGTGCTCAAGCAGCTGGGCGTGCAGGATCCGCTGCTGGACGTGGCCGTGAAGCTGGAACAGGCCGCGCTGCAGGACGAGTACTTCGTCGCCCGCAAGCTGTACCCGAACGTCGATTTCTACAGCGGCATCATCTACAAGGCGCTGCAGATCCCGACCGAAATGTTCACCGTCATGTTCGCCCTGGGCCGTACTTCCGGCTGGGTCTCGCATTGGCTGGAACAGCAGGTTGATCCGGAAATGAAGATCGGCCGTCCGCGCCAGGTCTACACCGGCAGCGACGTGCGCGACTACCAGGGCTGATCGCCCGCGTAGATTGTGCCGAGAACGCCCCGCATCCGCGGGGCGTTTTTTTTTGGAGCGGACCTGGTAGGTGCGGACCGTTGGTCCGCACGATTTCGGCGCCCGCGAAAAATCATCCACGCATGGCGTGGATCTACCACCGCATCCGCCTTCGGTAGGTGCCAACCTTGGTTGGCACGCTCTTCACCGCGCCAAGACCGCGTGATTCAAGGGTCTCGCCAGCTTCACAAGCGCTCGCGCAGCCTCAGGACGCCAGCTGCATCCGCAGCATCTGATCCGGAGCGTCCGTCCCATGAGTACCCGATTCGACCCACCCGAGCGCGGCCCGCTCGGTCCTGATGTCGCCACTGTCGTCACCGCCCCCATCGTCGCCCCTCCAAGCGAAAGCGCCGTGTCCTGGGGCGCGATCTTCGCCGGTGCCGCCGCTGCCGCTGCACTCTCCCTCATCCTGCTGATTCTCGGCGTGGGCCTTGGGCTGTCCTCGGTGTCGCCGTGGTCGTTCGAAGGCGTCAGCAAGGAAACCTTCGGTTGGTCCAGCATCATCTGGCTCACCTTCACCGCGCTGGCGGCTTCGGGTCTGGGTGGCTATCTGGCCGGACGCCTGCGTACCAAGTGGACGCAGATCCACGGCGATGAAACCTACTTCCGCGATACCGCACATGGCTTCGTGTCGTGGGCGGTGGCCACGCTGCTCACCGCTGGTCTGCTCACGTCGGCCATCGGTGGGGTGCTGGGCACGGGCGCGAAGGTGGCAGGTGCCACGGCTGGTGCCGCAGTATCCACCGCCGGCGTTGCCGCAGCGGGCGCCGGTAGCGCCGCCGCGGCTGCGCCGGAAGGCGACCTCAACTACTGGGTGGACTCGCTGTTTCGCAGCGCCACCAGCGCAGGGCCGTCTGATCCTGCAGCGCCGCCTCCGCCGGGTGCGCCGATGGATCCGAATGCGGCACCGCCGCCGCCGGCCGCAAGCGTCGGCCCGCGCGACGCGCGCATGGCCGCACTGCCGCGTCCGACGCCAGGCAATGGCCCGATGGGTGATCGCCGTGAAGTGCGTGCCGAGGTGAATCGCATCATCGTCAACAGTCTGCAGGGAGATGGCCTGGATCCGGCCGACACCCAGTACCTGTCCCAGCTGATCGCGCGCGAGACCGGCATGAGTCAGGCCGAAGCGCAGACGCGCGTGACCGATGTGCAGACGCGCATGCGTGCTGCGCTGGAGAAGGCCAAGAACACTGCCAAGCAGGCGGCCGACGACGCCCGCAAGGCAGCAGCGTATGCCGCGCTGTGGCTGTTCATCACGCTGCTGATCGGCGCGTTCTTCGCCAGCCTCAGCGCTACCTGGGGCGGCCGCCGTCGCGACCTGTAACCCCCGTTCCATGCAAGGAGACCTGCCATGAAAATGATTCTGCTCTGGTTGTTGGGCGTACCGATTCCGCTGCTGATCCTGTACGCGATCTTCTTCTGATCGCGCGCCAATGCGAGGTCCACGCATGCGTGGATGGGTATTTGTAGGGTCGAGCCGTGCTCGACTCTACAAAACCTTGCTTCAGGATCTGAACGAATTCTGACACTGAGTGTCGCTTTCACATCTTTTCGGATCTATTGCATAGGCATCACATCCGGGGCGATAGAACCTGAGGGCACTTACTCAGCCACGGAGACCACCATGAACCGACTGCTTGCCATTGCCCTCATCGCCACGCCGCTGGCTCTGCTGAGCCCGCACGCATTTGCCCAGTACACCGGCCCAGGCGCAGGAACCGCTGCCAGCACCGTGGCCGATGCGCGCGCCCAGCGCGACGACCAGCCGGTGGTGCTGCGTGGCAACCTCGTCGCCAAGCTTGGCCACGAGCGTTACCAGTTCCGCGATGCCAGTGGCCAGATCGAAGTGGAGATCGATGACGAAGACCTGCCGCAGCAGGCCATTGGTGCGGACACCGTGGTGGAACTGCATGGCAAGGTCGATACGCATCGGTTCAAGCCGACCGACATCGATGTTGATCGCGTGACCGTGGTGCCCGCAGGCTGAGGCTCGCGCGGGTTGCAATATGTAGAGTCGAGCCGCGCCGAAGGATCCGTGGGCGCCCTCTTGATGAACGCATCGCCATGCGCGCGGAACCTGCCGCCAGGCCGAGGACATGATTCATGCTCGACTCGCACGCACAGCGCGCACAGCGCGCACAGCGCGAACAGCGCGAACAGCAGTCGAGCATGGCTCGACTCTACAAAGGCGAAGCAATGAGATTCGTTGCATTTACCGAATGAGGGAAATTGCGTAAGCCTGGAACGTTGAACTAATTCAAAGATTCTTCTTAACGTTCAACGTTTTAGGAATGCTTGAATGGCCGGCAGGACAATGGGTTCCTAACATTCTCTCCGTCGCCCGCAACCACCTCTGCGGGCGGCGCCTCCCTCCCTTTCTCCTTAGGGGAGGGGGGCTTTCTCATTCCCCCCTTGTCCGAGAGAGACAACCCATGCACGCCACTATCAAGAAGGCCGCGCTCGCTGCAGCGCTGGCCACGGCTTCGCTGTCCGCGCACGCCGTGGAAACCAGGATCTCCGTCTACGCCGACGTCGACCCGACCTTGGCCCTGCTGCGCGACGATGGCAGCCCGCTGCCGGACCTGGTCACCCTGACCCATGACCCGCTGCGCGGCCTGGTGCCGAGCACCCAGCATGTGCGCATCCACTCCAATGATGAAGCCGCCGATATCGAGGCCAAGATTGGTAGCGCCTTCGTGCTCGCCAACGGTGATGGCAAGGTTACTGTGCCGATGACGGTCAGCCTCAACAACCGCGCGCTGGCAGTGACTCCGATTGAGTTCAAGGCCGCCGATCTGTTCACCGGTGCCGGTTCCACCCCGGGCGCGTCGATCTCGATGCCGCTGGTCATCGCGCAGACCACGCCGGCCCCGATTGCCACCAAGGGTGCCTACACCGGCATCGTCAACATCGTGCTGAACCAGAAGGCCACCACGCCGTAATCCCCGCGCCGGCCCGCACGCCGGGCCGGCTGCTTTTCCAGCGGTACCCCCATGACCCCACACGCCCCCGCCATCACCCGGCTGGCGGTCGCGCTCGCCCTGGCGCTGGCAACGCCGCTGGCGGCGGCGCGCGGCGTCCCGCCCGGCTTCGAGGATCTGGTCGAAGGCCAGACCGAACAACTCGACATCCAGCTGTTCGGCCGCTCGGCCGGGCTGTCGCCGGTGCGCGTGACCCTGGAACACGTACAGCTGGAAGATCCAGCAAGCGTGCTGCAGGCGCTCGACCTGCCCGCCGAGGCGCAGGCCGCGCTGCTGCCCGCGCTGTCACAGTCCATGCCGCACAACAGCCATCTGGCCTGCCGCTTCGGTGGCGCGACTGCCGGCTGCGGTTATCTCGATCCACCGGATGACCCCGCCGCCGTGCGCGCGTTGTACGACGAAGGCGAGGGCGCGGTGCGCCTGTTCGTTGCCCGCCAGTGGATTCCCGGCAAGCCGGCCGCCGAACGCTTCCACACCGTCAGCGCCAACGCCGAGAACGCCTTCCTGCACCAGCAGGTGATCAATGTGAGTGGCAGCCGCGATTACCAGACGCTGTCCGCGCGTGGCACCGGCGTGCTGGGCTTGTTCGATCGCGGGCATGTCTCCGCCGAATGGAACTTCAACCAGCAGCGCTACCGCAGCCGCGGCAGTGACAGCGCGTTCCAGTTCGACAACGTCTACTACCGCCATGACCTGGGGCAGGCGCATTACCTGCAGGCCGGGCGCATGGACCGCCGCAACCTGTCCAGCCCGCAGGGGGGCACCTTCAGTTTCAGCATGCTGCCGCTGGATCGCCTGCAGGGCCTGCGCGTGGGCACCACCCAGGCCTATGTGGACGCCGATGCCGCCGTGCAGGCCACGCCGCTGACCGTGCTGCTGGCGCGCGATGCACGCGTCGATGCCTACGACGGCACGCGGCTGCTGCAGACCTCCTACCTGCAGGCCGGCATCAACCAGATCGACACCCGTAACTTCCCGTTCGGCAACTACAACGTCACCCTGCGCATCTACGAAGACGGCGTGCTGGTGCGCAGCGAAGACGCGCCGTTCGACAAGGGCGGCGACTGGACCAACAGCCAGTGGCAGTGGTTCGTGCAGGGCGGCCAGCGCAACGAGCGCCGCAGTGACCGCTTCGATGGCGAACGCGTGGCCGTGGCCGGGATGCGCGTGCCGCTGGGCCGCGACGTGGCGATGGTGGCCGGCGCCGCCGACCTCGGCGGATTCCGCTATGGCGAACTGCGCGTGGACCTGCGCCGCCTGTACGCCACCCAGGAACTGCGCGCCAGCATCGGCGGCATGCGCGGCAACGATGGCAGCACCGGCCAGCAGCACCAGCTGTCGTACCGCCGCACCGCATCCTGGAACATCTACCAGCAGCGCATGCGCGGCAAGGCCTGCCAGTTCGAGGCCGACGCCCGCGACCAGCTGGGCTGCACCAACTCGCTCAGCGCCTCGATGGCGCTGCCGCTGGCCGGTGGCAGTGCCTATGTGGGCTACACGCGGCGCCAGACCTGGCGCGCAGGACGGATCCTGCCGGGCGCAGAAGACGATCCGCTGGCCGGGCTGGACCCGTTGCTGCCGCCGCCGGCGCCATGGCAGCCACGACGCGAGCCGCAGCTCAGCCGCACCTGGCAGGCCAGCTTCAGCCGCAGCCATCGCTGGCAGGATTTCAGCGTCTCCACCCGCGTGGGCGTGTGGCAGCAGCGCGCCAGCGACAGCCTGCGCGGCAGTGACCAACGCGACCGCGGCATCTACTTCAACCTGAGCCTGACCCGCCTGCTGCGCGGTACCGCCGGCAGCGGCCAGCGCCGCTACAGCGTGGACGTGCGCCAGCCGCAGCACCAGCGCCCGGACATCAACTACAGCGTCGGCCACAGCCTGCGCCAGGAAGTGGACGCGCAGTACCGCGAGCTGTCGGCCGAACTGCGTGCCAACAACAGTGATCGCTACAGCGCCACGCTCAGCGGCCAGCTGCAGAACAGCCTGGGCCAGAGCGGCGCCACGCTGGCGCACTACCAGCAGCGCGGCCGCAGCGAGACCGCCTACAGCGGCATGCACAGCTCCGGCTTCGCGCTGGGCAAGCGCGGCTTCTACTGGAGCGGCAGCAACGGTGCAGACGCCGGCCTGGCCGTACAGGTGGCCGACACCGACGACGTCGACCTGCGTGGCGTGGCGGCCGAACTGCAGGTGGGCGGCCTGCGCCGGCAACGCCTGCAGATTGGCGAGCGCCGGTTGCTGCCGCTGTCGTCGTACCAATCGCACCGTGCCGAAGTACAGGACGCCAGCACGCTGGACAGCATCGCCGCCATCCGCGTGACCGGCGTCGGTGGCGCACGGCCGATGTTCCTCAGCCCCGGGCGGCTGATGCGCATGCCGGTGCCGATCGAGGTGACCTACACCTTCATCGGCAACGCCAAGGATCTCGCCGGCGCGCCGCTGGGTGGCGCCCGCATCCTCAACGCGCCGGTGCCCGGCACCAGCGCCAACGGTGGCTTCGTTGCCGACTTCCCGCGTCGCGAGACAACGCTGTACCTGCTGCAGGACGACCGCCTGCTGCACTGCCCGCTGCAGGTGCGCGAGCGCCGCCAGGTGGTGCTGCTGGTGGGCGCCGTGCACTGCGAGCCGCTGGCCGTGGCCCAGCTGCCGGCAGAGATCCGCCAGCAGGCCCGTGTGACGCGCCTGCTGCAGGAACGCGCGTTGATTGCCGCCACGCCCCAGACCGCTGCTGCAGGAGGAACGCCATGAACCGGCGTGTGTTGTTGGTGTTGATGCTGGTGTGTGCGCTGGTGGTGCTGGCGCCGAGGGCGTGGGCGCAGTGGCCGCCGGAAACGCACCCGACGGATCAGAGTCGGGACATCGTGATGACCTGGGATCGCTCGGCGGTGCCGGGCGATGTGGAGTTGTGGGCGCCGCGGACGGTGCTCGGGTTCAGTCACGACCTGGCGATGAAGTATGGGCAGATCCATGTGGTTTGTGGATCTGCTTCTGATAGCGAATTTGGGAGATGCCCGACGGAAGGCGTTCCGTCTGGTGCAGATGGAATCAGCGAGGTGTTGCTGGCTTTAGCTGATCAGCGGACCGGTCTGCGCATCGAGATTCGCGCGCTCGGAAGCCTGCAGAGAGTCATGTCTGACTGGGGGTGCGGAACCGACTACTGGGACACCTTGCAGAGGGTTCTGCATTCGGCATCTTGGTACACATGTGGCGCTGATCAGCCAATTGGAACTGGGGTGAGGCTCTCAGTTCCAGCAGAAGAACTTGCGAGGCTCGTCGCCGGCCACTGGAAGGCCACGATGCGCCTGAACATCAGAGCCGACCCTGCCGCAGCACCAGTAGCCACAGCCACCTTCAACTTCGACTTCACCGTCACCGACTACGACGCGATTTCGATCTACTTTCCCGGGTTCGATGGCGTTGCCCCCCTGGTCAACATGGACCTGCGCTACGACCCCATCCGCAAGGTCGTCGCTGGGCGCAAGGAAGTGGACATGTGCCTGTACGACGGTGTGGGTTCGCAGAGCGAATTCCTCGGCGTCACCGTGCGCGACAGTGGCCCACGCCCACCGCCTGGGCGTGACTTTGCGGTCTGGCATCAGGATGGTGGCAGCGACGACACCCAGCGCCTCGACTACCAGGTCGGCCTGAACTACGGCGGAAATCTGCTGGCGATGAAGCACGGCGAAGAACAGCTGCTGCGTGGCATCGACAGCGCGCAACTGCGCATGGTGCTGCTGCCGGGCATCAGTCAACCCGTGTACTGCGTGCCCACGCCACTGACGCTGGAAACACCACCCACGCCCATCGCCAGCAAACGCCCCGGTCTCTACGACGGCGAGCTGACGGTAGAGCTGCGCGTGCCGACTGCCAAACCCTGATCCCCACGGAGGCTCATCATGAAGAAGCTGCTGTTCTGCCTGTTGCCGTTGAGTGCACTGCTGGCCCCACCGGCACAGGCCAATCTGTCCATTCATCCGATGCGTGCAGCGGTGGACGCCAGGCACGGAACGAAGATCCGCGTGTACTCGCAATCCACCCAGCCGCAGTACGTGCAGGCGCGGCTGCTGCGCATCACCAACCCGGCGCAGGTGGGTGAGGAAGAGATCGAAGTGGACGCCGCCGATGCGGCGATTGCCATTACCCCCGGCAAGTTCGCACTCAGCGGCGGTAGCAATCGCCTGATCCGGGTGATTCCGCTGCAGACCGTCGAAAAAGAGGCGGCCTATCGCATCTACTTCGAGGGCGTGAATGGCCCCGACGGCACGATCCTGGAGGGCGACGAGCAGGCGGCGCAGGCCAACGTCGGCGTCAGCCTGGTCTGGGGCGCGCTGGTGAACGTGGTGCCTGCCAAGGGTAGCGTGGATCTGCAACTGCAGGGCAACACCCTGCGCAATACCGGCACGCTGCGTGTGGGTATCACCGGTGCGTCCGAGTGCAATGCCAGTGGCGTATGTACGCCGCGTGAGCTGTCGAAAAGCCTCTACCCCGATGCTGCGCTGACCTTGCCGTTCCAGCTTCAGCCGGGCAACACCCTGCAGTTGCAGTACCGCCTGTCGAACGACGGCTATCGCGATCACGTAACGACCTTGGCGCCGAGCGCCTGACCCTTTATCGCCCCGCGCAAGCGCGGGGCTTCATTTCCCTTTGTTGTTAAGGAGAACAAGCATGAATCGAATCTATCGACGTATCTGGAGTGTGGCCAAGCAGTGCTGGGTGGTGGGCAGTGAGTTGAGTAGTCCACGTGGGAAATCCTCCCGGACCAAGCCGCGGTTGCTGGTGTTGGTGGCTGCTGCATCGGTGGGAATCTCTGCATCAGCACAAGAGCGCCCGAAGGATGAGTATGAGAGCGGAGAGCCTCAGGAAGAGGTGACCAGGTTCTTGGCCAGCTCTCCCATGATCTCTTCGCTGTTCGCTGCGCAACCACGCAAGATCGTGGTGCAAGGCGCCATCGTGAATGATGCCTACTACAAAGACTCAACCCTCAACGGTGACATGCAGATGATTCTGGGCTCCAGATCCAGCATCAACGGTTGGGGTTCCGTGGTCGTCGGTACCGCGTCGGCGCTGGCAGGGAGGGGAAGCGTGCTTGTCGGAAATGAGGCGATTGCAAAGGGGGACCGAGCTGTGGCGGTTGGGTACAAGGCGGAAGCCGCGGGCG
Source organism: Stenotrophomonas sp. INTA L402-1 (assembly GCF_059295135.1). Taxonomy (NCBI): domain Bacteria; kingdom Pseudomonadati; phylum Pseudomonadota; class Gammaproteobacteria; order Lysobacterales; family Lysobacteraceae; genus Stenotrophomonas; species Stenotrophomonas sp. INTA L402-1. The sequence goes on along the minus strand of NZ_JCAFWP010000004.1, from coordinate 62,979 downwards.
GCTACTCCACAGTGCTCGGTGCGAGTTCGGTTGCGTCGGGTGTTGGTACCACTGCTGTCGGTCACGATGCTCGTGCTTATTCTCAGAACTCCATAGCAGTAGGTAGTGGCGCCCGCACAGTTGAGAGCACGGCTGGTGTTTCACGCATCGCGATTGGCGGGAACGCCTTTGCCGGAACCACCGGGTACTCCGGAGCCATTGCAGTTGGTGGTAACGCGCGTGCGGAGTACAGCGGCGTCGCTCTTGGTCATCATGCGAAGGCGTTGGCCAATGGCTCGGTCGCCATCGGCGCCAATTCCGAAGCAACCGAGGCGAATTCATTTTCAGTGGGGAATACCTCAACCAAGCGACGGATTGTCAACGTGGCGGACGGGCGCTTGAATGCCACCAGCACGGATGCGGTGACCGGAAAGCAGCTGAATTCAACTAACAGTAATGTAACAGCCGCGCGATCGGTCGCTGATTCCGCGAAGGCGAATGCCGATAATGCGTCGGCGAAAGCCAATACGCTCTCTGGACTGCTGAGCCAGACATCCGCCTCGGGCAACGTCCGCGTAGGCGGGAGCAATAGCGGCATCGCGCTGGATGTCCGCAATAGCGGGAACGCCAATCGCAAGATCACGGGGGTGGCAGACGCTACGCTCAGTACGACAAGTACTGAAGCCGTGTCGGGCAAGCAGCTCAATGCCACCAACAGCAATGTCACGGCTGCGCGATCCGTCGCCGATTCCGCGAAGACCAATGCCGACAGTGCGTTGTCGAAAGCCAACACGCTCTCTGGACTGCTGAGCCAGACGTCCGCCTCAGGTAACGTCCGTGTAGGCGGAAGCAACAGCGGCGTCGTACTGGACGTGCGAAATAGCGCAAATGCCAACCGCAAGATCACGGGTGTGGCAGACGCTACGATCAGTGCCACAAGCACTGAGGCTGTGTCAGGCAAGCAGCTGAATGTGACCAACAGCAATGTCACGGCCGCGCGATCTGTCGCTGATTCCGCGAAGTCCAATGCAGACAGTGCGCTGACCAAGGCCAACACTCTCTCCGGGCTTCTGAGCCAAACATCTGCCTCGGGCAATGTCCGTCTGGGTGAAACCAACAGCGGCACCGTACTGGACGTGCGGAACAGCGCCAATGTGAACCGCAAGATCACTGGTGTTGCGGATGCAGTGCTGTCTTCTACCAGCACCGATGCGGTGACTGGCCGGCAGCTCAACACCACCAACAGCAACGTCAGCACCGCGCTGAGTGACGCCAGCGCGGCCAAGACCACCGCGAACACCGCCTTGACCCAGGTGGGAACGCTCAATGGGCTGCTGAGCCAGGCCAGTGCCAGCGGCAATGTCCGGATCGGTGAGAAGAACAGCGGCGCCGTTTTGGATGTGCGCAACAGCGCGAACGCGAATCGGAAGCTGACCGGCGTGGCCGATGGTGTGGTTAGCGCCAGCAGCTATGAGGCCGTCAATGGCAAGCAGCTCAATGCCACCAATGACAAGGTGGCGACGGTGGAGGGCATTGCCAGGTCTGCGGGCACGGACGCTGTCGTGGCAAAGACGGATGCAGCCAAGGCGCTGGCCGAGACAGCAGCGCTGGGTGGGTTGGTGGCGCAGGTATCCGCGACTGGCAGCATACGGCTTGGTGAGAAGAACAGTGGAACTGTGCTGGATGTTCGCAACAGTACCAATGAAAGCCGCAAGATCAGTGGCGTTGCAGACGGGCTGGTGAGTGGCGACAGTGCTGAGGCAATTTCGGGCCGCCAGCTTCATGAGACCAATAGTCGTGTATCGAATCTAGAGAGCTCTGGCCAGTTCCTGAGCATCGGCACAGCACCCATCATCGAGCGCGCTGAAGCAGGCTTGGCTGGTGTAGCACTGGGCAATGCCGCTAAGGCTGGCGCTGATGGCGGAACCGCGGTGGGGACTCGTGCAGTAGCAATGGGAAGAAATTCGGTTGCCGTCGGGCGCGGGTCTACCGTCTTCGAAGGGTCCGACAATGGCTTCGCACTGGGTGCCGGGGCCGAAGTTGGATCGATTGGTGGAGCTGCAAATGGGAGCGTGGCGCTTGGGGCCGGTGCAAAGGTTGGCAGTGGCGCTGATAGCTCGCTGGCATTGGGTCAGGGTGCTGAAGCTAGCGAAGGAGGTGTTGCATCGTTTGGCAATGCGATTCTCCAGCGGCGTTTGGTGAATATCGCTCGCGGCACTGCCGACCACAACGCCACCACTGTCTCCCAGCTCAAGGATTCCCTCGCCACCCTCGGCGGCAGCGCAGGCATGGATGCCAATGGCAACATCATTGCGCCGACCTACACGGTGCAGGGCGGAACGCAGAGCACCGTCGAGGATGCGCTGACGGCACTCGATGGCGCCGTCATCACTGTCGGCCGACGCACGGACAAGGTGGAAGGCCAGCTCAGCTCGATCTTCCAGGATTCACCCTCCGCCCGTGCTGATGGCATGAGCCAGATCGCGCTGAATGGCGTAAACGGCATGGTGCTGACCAATCTTTCCGACGGCCGAGTGGCGCCGGGAAGCCGTGATGCCGTTACGGGCAACCAGCTGTATGCCGCAGAGCAGAAGATCTCGCAGAATCGGAATGATCTGGAGGCGATGCGCAAGGAGCGGGAGATGAGGCAGCAGGCAGTGCGAGAGATGGATGCAAACGGCCCGATCGACTTCGGTGGTGCGCGTTTGACTGGCGTGGCCGATGGCTCCATTTCGGCAGATAGTCGAGATGTAGTTACTGGGCGCCAGTTGTTTGGCGTCAGTGATCGGGTATCCAATATTGAGCATCAAGGACGCTTCCTGAAGATCAATACAGATGAGCTGAGTGAAGATGCCTTTGCTGGCTTCTTGGGCGTGGCAATCGGCGATTCTGCAAAGACTGGGGCTGACGGTGGTACGGCGCTTGGAGCCTATGCAGCGGCGCTTGGCGTTAATTCTGTGGCGCTGGGAAGAGGTTCATATGTTGAGGGACGAGCAGTTGGCGGCTTTGCCGTGGGCGCGGGATCTCAAGTGAGCGCACAGCACGGAATCGCTATGGGCTCCGGTGCCAAGGTGGGTGCTGGCGCGGCTTGGTCAGTGGCAGTGGGTGCAGGTTCTGAGGCAACCGAGGCGAACACTGTGTCGTTCGGTAGTCTGGCCGCAGGGCGGCGCTTGGTGAATGTCGCCAACGGCACGGCCAACGACAACGCCGCCACCGTCGGTCAGCTGCGCGGTGCGCTTTCTGCCCTTGGTGGTGAGGTGGATGCCAACGGCAACATCGTCGCCCCGCGCTTCAACGTCCAGGGCCAGACACAGTCCACCTTGAATGGCGCACTTGAAGCACTGGATGGCGCGGTCGTCACCACCACCTCGCGCGTGGACAAGGTCGAAACCCAGCTCCGCTCCGTTTTCCAGGACACCCCCTCGGTCCGCGCCGACGGCGTCAACCAGCTCACCCTTGCCGGTGCCAACGGCATGGTCATCTCCAATGTGGCCAACGGCCTGATCGCGGCCGGCAGTCGCGATGCGGTCAACGGTGGCCAGCTGCATTCGATGCAGCAGCAGCTCAACGGCCGCATGGATGGGCTGGAGCAGCGCATCGACGATGCCCCAGCACCGCGTGCACTGGCGTCGTCCTCGGTGCCCAAGCCGCAGGCCGAGGAAACTCCTGTGGTACCGGAAGGCAAGGATTCCCAGCAGGTCGCTTCGCTGGGCGAGGGTGACAAGCCCACGCCGCAGCCGAAGGCCAACAAGGACGAATCGCCGAAGCCGCAGGTGGACACCGCTGAGCTGGAGAAGATGCTGGCCCGCGCCAACGAGTACACCGATGGGGCGATCAGCAACTTCGAGCGCCGCCTGGACAAGATGGACAAGCGCTTCAACCGCATGGCCGCGATGAGCAGCGCGCAGACGGCGATGGCGATGAACACCGCCGGCCTGGCCACCTACAACCGCCTCGGTGCGGGCGTGGGCTACAGCGAGGGTGAGTCGGCCATGGCGGTGGGCTACCAGCGTGTGCTCAACGAGAAGGGCTCGGCCACCTTCAGCCTCAATGGTGCGTTCACCAACAGCGGTGAGCGCAGCATGGGCGTCGGTGTGGGCATCGGCTGGTAAGCCATGGAGCCCCGGCGTGACGCGCGTAATCCACCCCGCCGCGCCGGGGTCCTCGCCCAGGAGATGGCGATGTACAGATGGGTAAAGGGAATCATCAGCTATCGCACGTTCTATATCTGGCGGGCGCGCTATCGCTACTACACGCGGAACCTGGATCTGTGGACGCTGATGAGCGGGCTGTGCATCGCCGGTCTGTTGCTGGTGCTGTGGTACATGTGGCGGATGCTGAGCGTGCCGACGCCGCGCGTGCACCCGGAGACCGCGGCGCTGCGCATCGAGGGTGTCACCAGGGAGGCGATCCATCGCATCGTGCTGGTACGCCACGCGGGCAGCACGCCGGGTGCCCCGTTCACTACGCCGGAGGAGGTGCGGGCAAGCACGCTGCGCACGATGCGGGTACGGCAGGTGATGGACAGCGAAGTGGTGTGGCGGCTGAAAGCCGACATGCTGGCGGACATTGCTGACTACATCACGGCCACAGGCGGGTGCTTCCCCTACGATTGTCGGCGGGTGCTGGATCGGCTGGACTACGTGCGCCAGGCCGGTGTGGAGAATGCGCAGATCAACGCGGCGCTGGCGACGATCCTGGAGGTGTCGTTGGACCAGATGCCGTCGTTGGAGGCAGACGAGCATGAGCGGGTGAAGAGTGGTTGGTCGGATGGGTTCAACGACATCTACTACCAGTCCTGGGTGTTGCGGGACCTGCAGGCCATGCACGCACAGATGATGCGGGAATATCCGCAGCGTGCCCCCGCACCGTGGTTGCCGCGGCTGCTCAGCGACCCGCTGCGCGATACCCGTTTTGTCTGGTAGCGGGAGCAAGATGGGCATCATCTGCCAGAGCAGGTAACACCGCTTTTAGTAGAGTCGAGCTTGCTCGACTGTTCTCCGCTCAGCCATCGAAATGCCCGAAGCACAGTGCGGACCAGCGGTCCGCACCTACCAAACACGGGTGCAGCGCCCCTGTAGAGTCGAGCCATGCTCGACTGCTCTCCGGTCAGCCATCGAAATGCCCGAAGCACAGTGCGGACCAACGGTCCGCACCCACCCAAGGCAGGCACCGCTGCGCTCGCCAGCCATGGACCGGCGCTACCGTCATCCGCCGATGTACGCAGTGATCTCCGCTTCGGCCAGCACCTGCCGCAACTGTGCCACCGACGCGCGTCGCATCGGCTTCTCATCCACCGGTGACAGTGGTGCCTGGCGCAGGGCGTCATACGGCAACACCGCCAGGTCGAAGGTCAGCTCCTCGGCACTGAACACCCACACCGGCACATCCAGGCAGCGTTCGCGGTCCATGCGCAGGCGGCGCGTCCGCGACTCGGCGGGGATGCCGTGTTCGTCCAGGAAGCGGTGCACGGCTTCCGGGTCGTCACTGTGCAGGTGCAGCTGCACGGGGCTGTTGGCGTCGGCGGTGCCGTCCAGCACGGGACCGGCCAGGCGCGGGGAGAAGCCGTGCAGGAACTCCAGCGCGCGCATCGCGGCTTCACGGCGGCGCTGCAGTTCGTTGCCGTGCTGGGGCCCGGAGAACAGCCGCTGGTACTCGCGCAGGGCGTCTTCGATCTCGGTATTGCGGGGCAGGGAGGCATCGTCGTGAATGCCGAGCCGGCTGGCGGCCTTCAACTTGGCCTGGTGGTAGTCGCGGATGCCGCCTTCGGCCATCAGGCGGGCGGCTTCGTGGGCGAGGCGGTGGCGCCGCTCGCGGGTCTGGCTGGCAGCATGCTGACGGGCGCGATGCATGCGATGACTCCCTGTTGCGACCTGGCTACAGACTAGCGCACGGATGTGACATCTGCGTGGGTATGGCGGATGCAACCGCTTTGGTGGGTGCCGACCTTGGTCGGCACGGGGTGCCAACCGAGGTTGGCGGCTACCAGGGCAGCATCGGTGCCAACCAAGGTTGGCAGCTACCAGAGCCGCATCGGTGCCAACCGAGGTTGGCGGCTACCAGGGCAGCATCGGTGCCAACCAAGGTTGGCATCTACCAGAGCGGCACCTACCGAACCCTTCCTCAGAAGATATCGAACGCGGCGGCGTCGGCCTGCGGGGTATTGAGGTTCAGGTCGTAGTCGGTCAGGCGGTCCATGTCTTCCACCTTCACCCACTCGGTGGCACCGTTGAGGGTGGCCTGGACCATGCCGCTGGGCGGTTCGTTCTGCGCGATCGGGGTGTCCTTCAGCGCGGTGCGCATGTAGTCGATCCAGATCGGCAGGGCGGCCTTGCCACCGTATTCGCGGTAGCCCAGCGAACGGAAGTCGTCGCGGCCCACCCACACGGTGGTCACGTACGGGCCGCCGAAGCCGGAGAACCAGGCGTCACGGTGGTCGTTGGTGGAGCCGGTCTTGCCGCCCACGTCCTCGCGGCCGAGCACCTTGGCCTGGGCACCGGTACCGCGCTGGACCACGTCGCGCATCATCGACACCAGCTGGTAGGCGGTGCGGGCGTCGATTGCGCGCGGGGCGGTGCGGGCATCGGGGTTGACCGGCGCGGCCGGGGTCTCGGTCTTGGCTTCGGCCTTGGCCGGAGCAGCCGGGTCCACCTTCGGGGCCGGGGCACCGAAGTTGAAGCCGTCCACCACCTGGTTGACCGGCTGGTCGCTGCTGCCGGCGCAGTCGCGGCAGGCCAGCGCCGGGTTTTCCTTGAACACCAGGTTGCCGTCGCGGTCGTTCACCTGGTCGATCAGCCACGTATCCACGCGCGAGCCGCCGTTGGCGAACACGGCGTAGCCGCGGGCCACCGACAGCGGGGTCAGCGAGGCGGTACCCAGCGACATCGACAGGTTCGGCGGCAGTTCCGATTCGGCAAAGCCAAACTCGCTGATGTACTTGCGCGCATAGTCCACGCCCATGCCATCGAGCAGGCGCACCGAGACCAGGTTGCGCGACTGCACCAGCGCTTCACGCAGGCGCATCGGGCCGCGGAAGCCGCCACCGTCGTTCTGCGGGGCCCAGGTCTTGCCGCGGCGGTCGCGGAACACGACCGGGGCGTCGAGCACGATCGAGGCCGGGTTGTAACCCTTGTCGAAGGCGGCGGCGTAGACGAACGGCTTGAAGCTCGACCCCGGCTGTCGACGGGCCTGGGTGGCGCGGTTGAACTTGTTGCCGGAGAAGCTGAAGCCACCGACCAGCGCCTTCAACGCGCCGTTGTGGGCATCCAGCGAGACCAGTGCGGACTGGCCGCGCGGGATCTGATCCAGCAGCCACTCACCTTCCTTGGCCCCGGCGCGCACGCGCACGATGTCGCCACGCTGCACCAGCTTGCCCGGGGTCTTGTTGGTCCACTTGGCGGCGCTGGCCGGCAGCACGATCTCGCTGCGGTTGGCCAGCACCACCGTTGCGCTGCCATCGGCACCGGTGCTGGCGACGATGGCCGGCAGCAGGCCGGCCTGGCCGTACATGCCACGCAGGTGCTCGGCCAGGGCAGCGGCGTCTTCGCCGGCACCCACCTGCACCTGCTTCTCCACGCCGTGCCAGCCGTGGCGGTGGTCGTACAGCAGCAGGCCGTCGCGCACCGACTGGTTGGCGGCGGTCTGCAGGGTGGCATCGATGGTGGTGGTGACGTGGTAACCCTTGTTGACCACATCGCCGCCGAAGCGGGCGATCATTTCCTGGCGCACCAGCTCGGCCACGTAGGGGGCATCGACCTGCACCGGCGGTTCATGCGCGGTGGCGTGCATCGGCACGGCCTTGGCCGCATCGGCCTCGGCCTGGCTGACGAACTTCAGGTCGGCCATGCGCTGCAGCACGTAGTTGTCGCGGCGCTGGCGGGCACGTTCCGGGTTGGAGATCGGGTTGCCCGAAGACGGGAACTTGGGGATGCCGGCCAGCGAGGCCATTTCATCCAGGTCCAGCTCGTTCAGCTTCTTGCCGTAGTAGAACTCGGCGGCGGCGGCCACGCCGTAGGCGCGGTTGCCGAAGAAACTCTTGTTCAGGTACAGCTCGAAGATCTCGTCCTTGCTCAGCTCGGACTCGATCTTCCGCGCCAGCAGGATCTCGGCCAGCTTGCGGGTGTAGCTGTACTCGGAGCTGAGGAAGAACTGGCGGGCCACCTGCTGGGTGATGGTGGAGCCACCCGGCACGCGCTTGTCGTTGGTGGTGGCCAGCAGCCACACCGCTCGGCCGATGCCCATGTAGTCCACACCGCCATGCTCGTAGAAGCGGGCATCCTCGGTGGCCAGGAACGCCTGCTTCAGGCGCTCGGGCACGTCCTTCATGGTGATGGGGGTACGGCGGGTCTCGCCGAACACCGCCATCAGTTTGCCGTCGGCGGCATAGACGTACATGGGCTCCTGCATTTCCACGTCGCGCAGGGTCTGCACGTCGGGAAGCTTGGAGGACACGGCGTAGTACAGACCGCCCACGGCGGCCGCGCCGATCAGCGCCAGGACCAGGACAATCAGGAAGATCCAGCGCAGCCAGCGGCGGAGTCGAGTCATCGGGTTCAGATTCCGATTGCGAATTTCGTGGTCGCAGAGTATAGATTACGCAAGGTGGCGGCTGGGGTCGGCACCGGGGAGCGCAAGGGGAACAGTCAGGGGCTGCATGGTGAATCCGTGAGGGACTTCACAGCAGGGCCGTTGCCATTTGCTAAGAATACGTTATTAATGCTCGGGCGCAGGTCTTGCGTCCAAGTGCCCGTCGGCAGGGGAGAAACCGTGGGGCTCATCCCAAAAAGTCAGTCGCCGCTTGTAGGCGTCGACATCAGTTCGACTGCGGTAAAGCTTTTGCAGCTGTCCCGCAGTGGCAATCGTTTTCGTGTGGAACATTACGCTGTGGAACCTCTTCCGCCGAATGCGGTGGTGGAGAAGAACATCGTGGAAGTGGAGGCCGTGGGTGAGGCCATCCGCCGTGCGATGAACCGCTCGGGGAGCAAGGCCAAGCTGGCCGCTGCCGCCGTCGCTGGGTCGGCGGTGATCACCAAGGTGATCCCGATGCCGGCCGAGCTCGACGAGAACGACATGGAAGCCCAGATCGAGCTGGAAGCGGTCAACTACATTCCGTACCCGATCGAGGAAGTGAACCTGGACTTCGAGGTGATCGGGGCGATCCCGAACAACCCGGAGATGGTCCAGGTGCTGCTGGCCGCGTCGCGTTCGGAGAACGTGGAACTGCGCCAGTCGGCGCTGGAGCTGGGTGGCCTGCAGGCCAAGGTGATGGACGTGGAGGCCTTCGCGGTCGAGAACGCCTATGCCCTGGTCGCCAGCGAGCTGCCGGTATCCATCGAGGGTGTGGTCGCGCTGGTCGACATCGGTGCCACCATGACCACCCTCAATGTCCTGCGCGGCGGCCGCAGCCTGTACAGCCGCGAACAGGTGTTCGGTGGCAAGCAGCTGACCGACGAGATCATGCGCCGCTACGGCCTGAGCTACGAGGAAGCCGGACTGGCCAAGCGCCAGGGCGGGCTGCCGGAAAGCTACGAGATGGAAGTGCTGGAGCCGTTCAAGGAAGCCACGGTCCAGCAGATCAGCCGCCTGCTGCAGTTCTTCTATGCGGGCAGTGAGTTCAACCGCGTTGATCACATCGTGCTGGCCGGCGGCTGCGCCGTGCTGGGCGGTCTGCCGGAAATGGTCGAGGAACAGCTGGGCGTGCCGACCGTGGTCGCCAACCCGCTGGCACAGATGACCCTGGGGCCGAAGGTGAACGCGCATGCGCTGGCCCAGGATGCCCCCGCGCTGATGATCGCAACCGGTCTGGCGCTGAGGAGCTTCGACTGATGGCACGCATCAATCTATTGCCCTGGCGCGCCGAACGGCGCAAGCAACGCCAGCGCGAGTTCTACGCAATGCTGGGCATGGCCGCGATCGGTGGCCTGCTGCTGTCGCTGGTGATCTGGTTCTACTACGACCGCCAGGTGAGCGGCCAGATGGACCGTAACGCCTATCTGGAAGCCGAGATCGAGAAGGTCAAGGAACAGAACAAGGAGATCGACCGCCTCGACGCGCAGAAGGAACGCCTGCTGGCCCGCAAGAAGGTGATCGAGGAACTGCAGGCCAAGCGCTCGCAGATGGTGCACCTGTTCGATGCGCTGGTGCGCACGATTCCCGATGGCCTGGTGCTGACCGCGCTGAAGCAGGAAGGCGACGTGCTGACCCTGGAAGGCCGTACCCAGTCCAATGCCCGTGTTTCGGCTTACATGCGCAACCTGGAGACCTCCGGTTGGATGACCAACCCGGAACTGTCGATCATCGAAGCGCGTGATCCCGAGAAGGACAAGGACGGCAAGGTGGGCCCGCTGGCCGACATCAAGGCGCTGCCCTATGTGTTCGTGGTCAAGGTGAAGCTGCCGGCACAGAGTGAGGAAGTGGCCGGTACGCCAGGCCTCAACGCCGATGGTTCGGTGGCAGCGCCGGCTCCGCCCACAGTGGCACCGCTTGCAGCCGGCCCGGATGCAGCGGCACCTGCTGCACCTGCTGCACCGGCTGCACCCGCACCCGCCGCCGCGCCGGTCAACGCACCTGCTGCCACCCCGGCCCCGGCCACGCCGAACCAGCCGGCAGCCCCGGCTGCAAAGCCTGCGCCGAAGCCCGAGGGCAGCCGCCTGGCGCAGCCGCCGCAGGCCTTCAACGCCCCGCTGCAGGGGGATCGCGCATGAGCCAGAAAATCGATCTGAAGAACCTGGATTTCAACGACATCGGCAACTGGCCGCAGAAGGCCAAGATCGTCTTCTGTTCGCTGTTGGCGCTGGTGATCATGTTCGTGGCGTGGATGCTGCTGATCAGTGGCAAGCGCGAGGAACTGGCTGGCTTGGAATCGAAGGAGGTCGAGCTGCGTTCGGAGTTCACCAAGCAGCAGGAGCGTGCGGTGAACCTGGCGCCGCTGAAGCAGCAGCTGGCACAGATGGAACAGGTGCTGCAGCAGATGCTGCGGCAGCTGCCCAGCAAGACCGAAATGCCGGACCTGATCATCGACATCTCGCAGACTGCGCTGTCCAGCGGCCTGACCAACGAGCTGTTCGAGCCGGAGCAGGAGCAGGTCAAGGAGTTCTACGCCGAGAAGCCGATCAAGCTGCGCATGGTGGGCAGTTACCACCAGTTCGGTGCCTTCGTCAGTGGCGTGGCGTCGCTGCCGCGCGTGGTCATCCTGACCATGCACGACATCAACCTCAAGCCCAAGGACAAGACCAGCGGCAACGCCCGCAGCGGTGCGCTGGAGCTGTCCGGCACGGTCAAGACCTACCGCTATCTGGATGAGACCGAGGTGCAGGCACAGCAGGCGGCTGACGCCGGCAAGGAGGAGAAGAAGTGATCCGTTCCCTCTTTGCGCGTTGTGGGATGGCCGCCGTCGTGCTGATGCTGGCCGCGTGCGGCCGCGATGTGACCAGCACGCCGGGTGATGCACCGAATCTTGAAAAGTGGGTGGAAGGCGAGCGTGCGCGACCGGCACAGCCGCTGGAGCCGCTGCCGGTGATGCAGCAGTTCGAAACCTTCGAATACTCCGCACAGGGTCTGCGCGATCCGTTCACCGATGCCTGGACCAATCCGCAGCAGGGGAATGGCGGATTGCGTCCGGATCCGAACCGGCGCAAGGAACCGCTGGAAGGCTTCCCGCTGGACGCACTGGACATGGTCGGCACCATCGGCACCGGAGCCGCCACCGTGGCGCTGGTGATGGGGCCGGACAAGGTGACCTACCGGGTACGCCCGGGCGGCTACCTGGGGCAGAGCGACGGGCGGGTCACGGCGGTCTTCGAAGACCACGTGGAGCTGATCGAACTGGTGCCGGATGGCGCGGGTGGCTGGCTGGAACGGCCGGCAACGCTCTCGCTTGAAGATCAATGATCGTTTACTGGGGATAGCACGATGACCTTTCACCAAGCCAAGGGGCTGCGTCCCATCCGGCGCTTTACCTTGAACCGTGTCAGCGCGTTGGGAGTCGCGCTGATGCTGGCCTGCGCTCCGGCGCTGGCCGCCGCACCGGCGGAAAAGCCGGTGGGCGCCACCGTGGCACCGGCGGCAGCGCCGGCCGGCCTGTCGGTGGCCAAGATCGATTTCAAGCGCGGCGATGATGGCGCCGGGCGCCTGATCGTCCAGTTCGACGGCCAGGGCGCGGTTCCGGACCTGCGTACGCAGGGCAACAGCGTGGTGGTCGATGTCGGTAACGCCCGACTGCCGGCCAACCTGCAGAAGCCGATGAACGTCATCGACTTCGCCACGCCGGTGCAGCGCATCGACGCCAAGCCGTCCGGTGCCGGTACCCAGCTGGTGCTGAGCACCGGTGGCGCGGTGGAGTCGCTGGCCTACCAGAGTGGCAACGAGTACGTGGTGGAGATCAGCCCGCGGCAGGCGCCGGCCGCCGTCGGTGCAGTCACCGCCGGCAGCGTCACCCAGGCTGCCAAGGCCGTCGGCCAGCGCGGTTTCACCGGCAAGCCGGTGACCTTCAACTTCCAGGACGTGCCGGTGCGCACCGTGCTGCAGCTGATCGCCGAGGAATCCAATCTCAACGTGGTGGCCTCCGATTCGGTACAGGGCAATGTGACCCTGCGCCTGGTCAACGTGCCGTGGGACCAGGCACTGGACATCGTGCTGCGTGCCAAGGGCCTGGACAAGCGTCGCGATGGCAGCGTGATCTGGGTCGCTCCGCAGGCTGAGCTGGCCAAGTTCGAGCAGGAGAAGGAAGACGCGCGCATCGCCATCGAGAACCGCGAAGACCTGGTCACCGATTACGTCCAGATCAACTACCACAGCGCCACGCAGATCTTCAAAGCGCTGACCGAGGCCAAGGGCATCGGTGGCGGCAGTGGTGGCGGCAATGGCGGTGGTGGCGGCTCGTCGCAGGAGGAGAGTGGCTTCCTGTCCGGGCGGGGCCGCATTGTCGCCGACGAGCGCACCAACACGCTGATGATCAGCGACATTCCGAAGAAGATCGCGCGCATGCGCGAGCTGATCAGCGTGATCGACCGCCCGGTCGACCAGGTGCTGATCGAAAGCCGCATCGTCATCGCCACCGATACCTTCGCCCGCGAGCTGGGTGCGAAGTTCGGCATCAGCGGCAGCCGCGACAACGTGTACTTCAGCGGCAACCTGGAATCCAATCGCCTGACCCGCGAATCCCAGGTCAAGGCGGCGCAGGACAATGCCAAGGCCGAGCGTGACTGGATTGCTGGCGGCCGTGTCGGTCCGCCGCCGGTACCGACGGGTTCGGCCATTACCCGTGGCCTGAACTGGAGTTTGCCGGTAGCCGCGACCAGCAATCCGGGTTCTCTGGCCTTGTCGATCCTCAACGCCGGCTACCTGCTGGACGTGGAGTTGTCGGCCATGCAGGAAGAGTCGCGAGGTGAAGTGATCTCCAACCCGCGTGTGGTCACCACCAACCAGCGTGAGGCAACGATCAAGCAGGGCAAGGAAATCGGCTACGTCACCATCAGTGGTGGCGGTGCCAGTGGTGTTGCAACGCCGAACGTGCAGTTCAAGGAAGTGGTTCTGGAGCTGAAGGTCACGCCGACCATCACCAACGACAACCGCGTCTTCCTCAATATGCAGGTGAAGAAGGACGAAGTGGACCAGCTCATACAGCTGGACGGCTACGGCACGGTGCCGTCGATCAACCGGCGCGAGGTCACTACCGCGGTGCTGGTCGAGGATGGGCAGACCGTGGTCATCGGTGGTGTGTACGAGTTCACCGACCGCAGCAGCATCAGCAAGGTGCCGTTCCTGGGCGACGTGCCGTTCCTGGGCAACCTGTTCAAGAAGCGTGGCCGCAACAAGGACAAGGCCGAGCTGCTGGTGTTCGTGACCCCGAAGGTGCTGCGCGTGGCCAAGCAGAACTGAGCCCGCGCCTCCGCGAAACGCAGAAGGGCCGCCCTGCGCGGCCCTTCTGCGTTTCCGCCCGTAGATCCACGCCGCCCATGTCCAGTAGATCCACGCCATGCGTGGATGGGCCGTTCAGCCGTTCTTGATGCCATTCGCAGGGCACCCTGCGATGATGTCGGGAACCCGTGCCGTCCCGCGCCGGTCAAAGGCCCCCATGAACCTGCCACCGCCGATGCCCGAAACCGTCTCGCCGCCGTCCGCGCCGGCCACTTCCCGCCTGCATGCCGCTTTCAGCCGGCTGCGCGACGCATTGTCGGCCGAGATCGTCGGCCAGGCCGCGCTGGTCGAACGCCTGCTGATCGCGCTGCTGGCCGATGGCCACCTGCTGGTGGAAGGCGCTCCGGGCCTGGCCAAGACCACGGCGATCCGCGCGCTGGCCTCGCGCCTGGAGGCCGACTTCGCCCGCGTGCAGTTCACCCCGGACCTGCTGCCGGCCGACCTGACCGGCACCGAAATCTGGCGCCCGCAGGAAGGGCGCTTCGAATTCGTACCCGGCCCGATCTTCCATCCGATCCTGCTGGCCGACGAAATCAACCGCGCGCCAGCCAAGGTGCAGTCGGCACTGCTGGAAGCGATGGGCGAGCGCCAGGTCACCGTGGGCCGCCACACCTACGCGCTGCCGCCGCTGTTCCTGGTGATGGCCACGCAGAACCCGATCGAGCAGGAAGGCACCTTCCCGCTGCCGGAAGCGCAGTTGGACCGTTTCCTGATGCACGTGCGCATTGGCTACCCGGACCAGGCGGCCGAATCGGAAATCCTGCGCCTGGCCCGCGAGCGCGCCCGTGGTGCGTTGGGCGAGTCGGCACCGGTACCGGAAAAGATGCCGATGCAGGATGTGTTCGATGCCCGGCGCGAAGTGCTGGACCTGCACATGGCGCCGGCGCTGGAGCGCTACCTGATCGAGCTGGTGCTGGCCTCGCGTGACCCGTCGCGCTATGACGCCGGCCTCGGCCGCCGCATCGCCTGGGGCGCCAGCCCGCGCGGCTCGATCGCGCTGGAGCGTTGTGCGCGCGCACGCGCCTGGCTGGCGGATCGCGACTTCGTCACCCCCGATGACGTTCGCGCGGTCGCTGCCGACGTGCTGCGCCATCGCGTGCTGCCCAGCTACGAAGCCACCGCTGAAGGCTGGGATGGCGAGCGCCTGGTGCAGGAACTGCTGGCCCGGGTGCCGGCACCCTGAGCCTGCGCATGACCGATCGATCCCTGGAACACGTACCCAGCGTCAGTGACGGTGACGGGCTGCGCCCACAGCTGGCCGAACTGGTGGCACTGCGGCGGCTGGCGCAGCGTCCGCCACCGCCGCGCCGTGGCCGTGCCGGCAATGCCGGGCAGGCGCCGTCGCCGCTGCGTGGGCGCGGCATGGAATATGCCGAGTCACGCGAGTACGTGGCCGGCGACGATGCACGCCATATCGACTGGCGGGTGACCGCACGGACCGGTCGTGCCCATACCAAGTTGTTCCAGGCCGAGCGCGAGCGGGTCAGCCTGATCGTGGCCGATACTTCACCGTCGCTGTACTTCGGCACCCGCGTGCGCTTCAAGTCGGTGCAGGCCGCACGCGCCGGCGCCGTCGCCGCGTGGTCGGCGCAGCGCCGTGGCGATCGCATCGGCGCCTTGCGTGGCAGCGACCGTGAACCACCGATTGCCCCCGCAGGCGGTCCGCGCGGCGTGCTGCGCGTGCTCGACGCACTGACCCGCTGGTATGCGCAGCCGCCTGCCGATGATCTGGGCCTGGAGCGCGCGCTGGACCACGCCGGCCGCGTGCTGCGCCCGGGTGCGCGCATGCTGGTGCTGGCCGATCCGCAGCAGGCCATCCGCATTCCGCCGGCACGCTGGAGCGCGCTGGCCCAGCATCACGACCTCAGCCTGGTGCTGCTGGTCGATCCGCTGGAACTGCAGCCGCCGTCGGCCCCGCTGCAGTTCCAGACCCTGCAGCAGCGCATTGGCCTCGACCTGCGCCGCAGCGAGGTGCAGGCCCATTGGCAGGCGCATTTCGTTGAACCGCTGCAGGAGCTGCGGCGTCAGCTCGGTGCGCGCAGTGTCGACGTGCAGGTGCTGTCCACCGACGCGCCCAGCGATGCCTGGCTGGCGCCATCCCCGACCGAGGTGCCGGCATGAGCGCCAACCTGCCGCTGCGTGATGTGCAGCTGCCGCCGCCACCATCCTGGTGGCCGCCGGCACCGGGCTACCTGATGATCGGTGGCGTGTTGCTGCTGGTGCTGCTGGTGGTGGCTGTGCTGTGGTGGCGCCGCCGCCGTCGTCACCAGCGCTGGTTGCAGCTGTTCGACCAGGAGTTGGCTGCCAGCCACGACGCCGTTGCGGAACTGGCGGCCATTGCGGGACTGCTGCGTCGCGCCGCCCGCCATGCGCGTCCGGGCAGCGAGTCGCTGCGCGATGAGGCCTGGTGGCAGCGCGTGGATCCGCAGGGCACATTGCCGGAAGCACGCCGTAGCCTGTTGGCCGAAGGTGCCTATCGCCCACGCGTGGACGTCAACGAGGTGGCCGCAGTACGCCGCTGGGCGCGCGAGCGCTACCTGGCGCTGCTGCTGGAGCGCCGCCGATGAACGTGCTGGCGAGTTACTGGCCGTGGCCGGACCTGCAGCTGGCATGGCCGCTGGCCCTGCTGGCGCTGCCGCTGCCGTTGCTGATGCATTGGTGGAAACGCCGTGCCGATCCGCGCGCTGCGCTGCGCGTGCCGTATGCGGCCACCGAACTGGAAGCGCTGGCCGGTGGCGGCCGCGTCGATGTGTCGTGGCTGCGCACGCTGCTGCTGTGGCTGGGCTGGTGCGCGCTGTGCGTGGCGCTGGCGCGTCCCCAGCAATTGGGTGAGGCGATCACGCCGCCGCAGGAAGGCCGGCAGATGATGCTGGCGATGGACGTGTCCGGCAGCATGGGCGAGGGCGACATGGTGCTGGGCGGGCAGGCGGTGGATCGCCTCACTGCCGCGAAGGCGGTGCTGGCCGATTTCCTTGATCGTCGTGCCGGTGATCGCATCGGCCTGCTGATCTTCGGCGACCGCGCCTACACGCTGACGCCGCTTACGGCCGATCTGGCCAGCGTGCGCGACCAGCTGCGCGACAGCGTGGTCGGCTTGGCCGGGCGCGAGACCGCCATCGGTGATGCCATCGGCCTGGCGGTGAAGCGCCTGCGCAGCCAGCCTGAAGGCCAGCGCGTGCTGATTCTGCTGACCGACGGCGTCAGCAATGCCGGCGTGCTGGAACCGCTGCGTGCCGCCGAAGTCGCGCGTGCCGAGGGCGTGCGTATCCACACCGTCGCCTTTGGCGGTGATGGCAGCATGCGCCTGTTCGGTATTCCCATTTCCGCCGACCAGGATCCGGTCGACGAGGCTACCTTGAAGAAGATCGCGAGCATGACCGGCGGCCAGTTCTTCCGCGCCCGCGACACTGCACAGCTGGCCGGCATCTATGCCGAGCTGGACCGGCTCGAGCCGATCGCTGCGAAGGGACCAAGCCTGCGACCGCGCGAGGAACGCTATGCATGGGCGCTGGGCCTGGCCTTGCTGCTGGGCGCATTGGCCTGGCTGTGGCCGGAGCGTCGCCGATGATCGCGTTGGTTTCGAATCTTCCCGACTGGAACGCGCTGCACTTCCTGCGTCCGGAATGGCTGTGGGCGTTGCTGGCGCTGCCGTTGATCATCGCTGTGGCGTTGTATCGGCAGCGGCGCAGCGACGTGTGGCGAACAGCGGTGGATGCCCACCTGTTGCCGCATCTGCTGGCTGCGGG
Source organism: Stenotrophomonas sp. INTA L402-1 (assembly GCF_059295135.1). Classification (NCBI taxonomy): domain Bacteria; kingdom Pseudomonadati; phylum Pseudomonadota; class Gammaproteobacteria; order Lysobacterales; family Lysobacteraceae; genus Stenotrophomonas; species Stenotrophomonas sp. INTA L402-1. Next base: position 45,337 of record NZ_JCAFWP010000004.1, on the reverse strand, counting down.
CACGCGCCGCCGTGCACGCCTGCCCTGGGCCGTGCTGCTGGGCTGGACCCTGGCAGCGCTGGCCATGGCCGGGCCGAGTTGGCGGCAGCAGGCACAACCGATGTTCCAGGCCAGCGCGCCGCTGCTGGTCGTGCTGGATCTGTCCAGCCGGATCAATGCTACCGATCTGCCGCCGTCGCGCCTGCTGCAGGCTCGGGCGAAAGTGGGCGAGCTGCTGCGTGCCCGCCAGGGTGGCCAGGTGGGCCTGGTGGTCTATGCCGAGGATGCCTACACCGTGGCACCGCTGACCGATGACGGCAGCAACGTCGCGCTGTATCTGGACGCGCTGTCGCCGGATGTGATGCCGCGCGACGGACAACGCGCCGACCGTGGCATCGACTGGGCGACGCGGTTGATGCGCCAGATCGGGGCATTGCGGGGGCAGATCCTGCTGGTCAGCGATCAGGCGGATGATGAAGCGGCACTGGCCGCAGCGCAGGCGCGCAGCCTCGGCATGCAGGTGTCGGTACTGGGGCTGGGCACATCTGCCGGTGCGGCGTACCGGGATGGCACTGGGCAGATCCGCCAGGCCGCGCTGGATGAAGGCAGCCTGCGTGCGGTGGCGACCGCAGGCGGAGGCCGCTATGCCCGCATCGCCACCGATGACAGTGATCTGCGTGCGCTGGGCGTACTTGATGCACGCGAGGGTACTGCAGCGCAGCGACCCGGCGAGGGCAAGCAATGGCGTGATGAAGGGTTCTGGCTGCTGCCACCGGTGATGCTGCTGGCGCTGCTGGCTTTCCGTCGCCGCGCGCTGCTGGCGGCGGTGCTGGCGGTGGGCCTGCTGCCATGGATGAGTGATGTGCAGGCGCAGGCGCCTGCGGTGCCGGCCGCACCGCCGGCGCAGGGCACGCTGTGGAAGCGCGCCGACCAGGTGCAGCACCAGCGTCTGGCCGAAGGTGCGCAGGCTTACCGCAACGGTGATTTCGCCAGTGCCCGCAAGCAGTTCGAGGGCATCGACAGCGATGCGGGCTGGTACAACCTGGCCAATACGCTGGCTCGCCAGGGCAACTACGACGAAGCCATTGCCGCCTACGACCGCGCGCTGGCACTGCATCCCGGCATGGCCGATGCGGTCGCCAACCGTGCCGTGGTCGATGCCGCGCGCAAGCGCAAGCCGTCGGGTGGCAAAGGCCAGGATCAGCAGAAGCCACCGCAGAACGGGCAGCAGAAGCAGCAGAACGATTCACAGGGCCAGCAGAATCCGCAGGGCCAGCAGCCGCAACAGGGCCAGCAGAATCCTGGTCAGGGACAGCCACAGTCGGGTCAGCAGGGCCAGCCCAATCCCGGTGACGACAAGAACCAGTCGAGCCCGCAGCCCGGCGAGCGCGGCCGCGATGGACAGCAGGCGCCGCCACAGGTGGAGGATGCCAAGGCGCAGGCCCAGGCTGATGAGCAGCAGCGCCAGCGCATGCAGCAGGCCATTCAGCAGGCAGGTGAGGGCAAAGGCGATCAGGATGGCAAGCCCGTGCCAGGCAGCGACGGCACCACCCCACGCCAACGCGAGGAGCAGCAGGCGGTGGAGGCGTGGATGCGGCGTGTGCCGGATGATCCGGGCGCATTGCTGCGGGCCAAGTTCCAGCTGGAAAACGAACGCAGGAAGAGGGAAGGGCGATGACGCGGGCGATCAACATGCACGGGCGCTGGCCACTACAGGTACTGGCGGCACTGCTGCTGTGGCTGCCACTCCTCGCCTGGGCGCAGCCGCGCGCGTGGCTGGACCGCGACCGCATCGCGATGGGCGACACGGTCACGCTCAATGTCGAGAGCGACCAGGGTGCCCCGGACTTCGCGCCATTGCGTACCGACTTCGACCTGAGCGGGCAGACCAGCAGCCGCCAGGTGGAGTGGAGCAATGGCAGCATGCAGCAGCGCAATCTGTATGGCGTGGCGCTCACGCCGCGGCGCAGCGGTGCGCTGGTGGTGCCGGGGCTGCAGGTGGGCAGTGTGCGCACCGCGCCGCTGACGCTGCAGGTGGATGCGGCTGCCGTGGCCGGGCCGGACAGCAATGCGATGGCCTTCATCGAAACTGTTGTCGATGACGATACGCCGTACGTGCAGCAGAGCGTGGGCGTGGTGGTGCGCCTGTATTTCGCCTCGCAGCTGGCCTCCGGCGAACTGGTGCTGGATACACCGGCCGGTGCGTCGTTGCAGCGGGTGGGCGATGACCGCACCGATGTGCGACAGGTCAACGGCCGCCGCTACAACGTGGTCGAGCGGCGCTTCCTGCTGATCCCCGAGCGCAGCGGTGCGCTTCGGCTTGCCGGTGCGCGCTTCAGCGGGCGCAGTGCCGGTGGCTTCTTTGACGACTTCTTCGGCGGCGGCGACGGGCGCATGAATGCCACCGGCGCCGATCGCACGTTGCAGGTGCAGGCGCAACCGGCACAGGCGCCGCAGCCATGGCTGCCGCTGCAGGGCCTGCAGCTGCGCTACACCAGTGCACCGACCAGCGCCCGTACCGGCGAGGCGGCCAACGTGGTGGTGGAGGCGATTGCCGAAGGTGCCACCCGCGCGCAGTTCACCGATCTGCCGGTGCCCGACGTCGGTAACGCCGCGCAGGTGTTCGCCGAACCTGCGCAGTACGAAGAGACCTTCAATGGCAGTACGCCGCGGCTGAAGATCACCCGCCGCTATTCGATCGTGCCGCGCCAGCCGGGTTCGCTGGTGGTGCCGGGGCCGCGCCTGCCGTGGTGGGACGTGCGCAATGGCAAGGCACAGGAAGCGAAGCTGCCGGACCTGACGCTGGCCGTGGTGGCCGGTAACGGGGGGGGCAGTGCGTCACCTGCACCGCTGCCGCCGATCGACACCGATGCGGCGCTGCCGGATGGCGATGGCCAGGACAGCCGTATCGCGGCGACCGATCCGCGCGCCAGTGGTTTGTCCGAGCGGCCATGGCCGTGGATGGGCGCCGCCATCGGCCTGGCGTTGCTGTGGCTGCTGACGCTGTTGTGGGGCTGGCAGCGAGGCCGTCGCCCGCGCGTGGCGGCGCCCGTGGCGGCCAAGGGCGCTGTGCCGGCTGTGGCGACTGGACGTGCCGGCGTGGCCGAACTGCGCCGCGCGCTGGATGGTGAAGGGTTTGATCAGGTCGAAGCGCAGCTGTGTGCAATGGCCGGTGTCGAACGTATCGAGCAGGTCATCGACCGCCTGGCTGACCCCGGACAGCGACAGGTGCTGCAGGACCTGCAGCAGGCGCGCTGGGGTGGGCAGGGCGACCTGGCGCCGCTGCGCACGCGCCTGCGCGAGGTCTTCCGTGACGGACCGCACTGGTCGGCGGCAGCAAAGACCGCTGACACTGGCCTGGCGCCGCTATATCCGCCGCGGCGAACCTGAACCGGCGCCGCTTGCGCGCTTTGTTAGAGTGCATTCATTTTTCGAGGAAACCCGCGCATGACAGCAGCTGCTGCCGACAAGAAGAAGTTGCCCCTGCATTGGAAGATGGGCATCGGCTTTGCGATCGGCCTGATCCTGGGACTGATCGTGCACGCCCTGGGCGGCAGCGTCGATGGTCTGCAGGCCGGTGCCAAGTGGGTAATGGACTACATCACCACCCCGGCGTCGGGCCTGTTCCTCAACCTGATCTTCATGCTGATCGTGCCGCTGATCTTCTCGGCGCTGATCATGGGTGTGTCGGAGATGGGCGACATCCGCGCCCTTGGCCGCATCGGCTGGAAGACCCTGGCCTATACCGTGCTGCTGTCCGGCATTGCCGTGGGCATCGGGCTGGTGCTGGTGAACCTGCTCAAGCCGGGTGTCGGCGTCGACCCGCAGGTCGCTGCGATGATGCTGTCGGAGAACGCCGAGCGCAGCAAGGAGATTGTCGCGGGCATCCACGGCACGCCGAAGGGCATGGACATGCTGCTGTCGATCGTGCCGAGCAACGTGCTGCAGGCCGCGTCTGACAACGGCGCGATCCTGTCGCTGATGTTCTTCGCGCTGATGTTCGGCATCGGCATGGTGCTGACCGACAACGAGAAGGTCGCGCCGCTGCGCCGCGCCATCGAAGGCGTGTTCGAAATTTCGATGACCCTGATCAACCTGGTCATCCGCCTGGCCCCGTATGCGGTGGCCTGCTTCATGTTCAACCTGGCCGCGCTGTTCGGCTTCGAGCTGATCATCCGCCTCGGTGCCTACGTGGGCGTGGTGGTGTTGGCACTCGGCCTGCACATGGTGGTGAGCTACGGTACGGCCGTATGGCTGTCCGGTCGTTCGCCGCTGTCGTTCTTCCGCGATACCCAGGAAGCGACGGTGATGGCGTTCTCCACCGCCTCCAGCAACGCCACCCTGCCGACCGCGCTGCGCGTGGCCGACCAGATGGGCCTGCCGCAGCGCGTGTCGCGCTTCGTGCTGACCGTGGGCGCCACCGCCAACCAGAACGGCACCGCGCTGTTCGAGGGCGTGACCGTGATCTTCCTGGCCCAGTTCTTCGGCGTGGACCTGAGCATCGGCCAGCAGATCATGGTGATGGCGGTCTGCATCCTCGGTGGCATCGGCACGGCCGGCGTGCCGTCGGGCTCGCTGCCGGTGGTGGCGATGATCTGCGCGATGGTGGGCGTGAACCCGCTGGGCATCGGCCTGATCCTGGGCGTGAACCACTTCCTGGATATGTGCCGTACCGCGCTGAACGTGACCGGCGACCTGGCCCTGACCACCCTGGTGGCCAAGGGCGAGTCCCACGACGGCCCGGCGCTGGGCCCGCAGCAGGACTGAGACCGGATTCCCGCCCCCGGACTCCGGGGGTGGTAGTGCCGGCCGCTGGCCGGCAACTTCATGATCTTCATTGAATTCTGCGCAACTGCCGGCCAGCGGCCAGCACGACCGGGCAAGGTGAACCGACCCCCCGCCCGGCGACTATGGGACAATAGGCCGCCCGCACGTCCGCGGCCGCCTCCCGATTCCGACAGAACCATGACGCAGCCTACCCGTCGCCAGTTGGCCAACGCCATCCGCTTCCTTGCCGCCGATGCGGTTGAAACCGCAAAGTCCGGCCACCCCGGCATGCCCATGGGCATGGCCGACATCGCCGAAGTCCTCTGGAACGACTATCTCCGCCATAACCCGAGCAACCCGCACTGGTTCAACCGCGACCGTTTCGTGCTGTCCAACGGCCACGGTTCGATGCTGCAGTACGCGCTGCTGCACCTGAGCGGTTACGACCTGCCGATCGAGCAGCTGAAGCTGTTCCGCCAGCTGGGCAGCCACACCGCCGGCCACCCGGAACGCCACGAGACCCCGGGCGTGGAAACCACCACCGGCCCGCTGGGCCAGGGTTTCGCCAATGCCGTGGGCTTCGCCCTGGCCGAGAAGCTGCTGGCACAGCGCTTCAACCGCCCGGAGCTGGAAGTGGTCGACCATCGCACCTGGGTGTTCATGGGCGATGGCTGCCTGATGGAAGGCGTGTCGCATGAAGCCGCTTCGCTGGCCGGTACCTGGGGCCTGCACAAGCTGGTCTGCTTCTGGGACAACAACCACATCTCCATCGACGGCAACGTCGAGGGCTGGTTCACCGACAATACCCCGGAGCGTTTCGAGGCCTATGGCTGGAACGTCGTGCGCGATGTTGATGGCCACGACCCGGAAAGCATCAAGGCCGGCATCGAGGCCGCGCTGTCGCAGAGCGACAAGCCGACCCTGATCTGCTGCCGCACCACCATTGGTTTCGGTTCGCCGAACAAGGCGGGCAAGGAATCCAGCCACGGCGCTCCGCTGGGCAAGGACGAGCTGGAAGCCACCCGCAAGCAGCTGGGCTGGGAATACGGTCCGTTCGAGATCCCGCAGGCGATCTACGACGGCTGGCGCGCCAATGGTGCCGGTACGCTGCGCCAGGCCGAGTGGGAACAGCTGTTCGACAAGTACGCCAGCCAGTACCCGGATGAAGCGTCCGAGCTGACCCGCCGTTCGCACGGCGAGCTGCCGGCCGACTTCGTTGCCAAGGCCGATGCCTACATCGCCCAGGTGGCCGCTGAAGGCCCGACGATCGCCTCGCGCAAGGCCTCGCAGCTGGCCATCGAAGCCTACGCCCCGCTGCTGCCGGAAATCGTCGGTGGCTCGGCCGACCTGGCGCACTCCAACCTGACCCTGTGGAAGGGCAGCAAGTCGGTTGCCAGCGACGACGCCAACGCCAACTACGTGTACTACGGCGTGCGCGAGTTCGGCATGACCGCCATTGCCAACGGCCTGGCCCTGCATGGCGGCTTCATTCCGTTCGACGCTACCTTCCTGGTGTTCAGCGATTACGCCCGCAACGGCGTGCGCATGAGCGCGCTGATTCCGGCCCACGCCATCCACGTCTACACCCACGACTCGATCGGCCTGGGCGAAGACGGCCCGACCCACCAGCCGGTGGAGCACCTGGCCTCGCTGCGTTACATCCCGAACAACGACGTGTGGCGTCCGTGCGATGCGGTCGAGTCGGCGGTGAGCTGGAAGGCCGCGATCACCCGTCAGGATGGTCCGAGCTGCCTGGTGTTCAGCCGCCAGAACCTGCCGCACCAGCCGCGCAGCGCCGAGCAGATCGCCCAGATCGAGCGCGGTGGCTACGTGCTGGCCGATGCCGCCGGTACCCCGGACGTGATCCTGATCGCCACCGGTTCGGAAGTTTCGCTGGCGACCGAAGCCAAGGCCCAGCTGGACGCGGCTGGGCTCAAGACCCGCGTGGTCTCGATGCCGTCCACCGACGTGTTCCTGCGCCAGGATGCGGCCTACCGTGAATCGGTGCTGCCGAACGCCGTGCGCAAACGCGTTGCGGTGGAAGCCGGCGTCACCGGTTTCTGGCGCCAGTTCGTCGGCCTGGACGGTGCGGTGATCGGTATCGACACCTTCGGTGCCTCGGCCCCGGCCGACCAGCTGTACAAGCACTTCGGCATCACCACCGCCCACGTGGTGGAAGCCGCCAAGGCGCTGTAAGCAGCCTCTCGGCGCAGCAAAGGAAAGGCCGGCGCAAGCCGGCCTTTCTCGTTGCCGGAAGAAAAAGGGGACGGAGGGGATTAAGTCGTATGTGCACATACGACTTAATCCCCTCCGTCCCCTTTTCTCAGGCGGTGCGCGCCAGTGCGAGGCGCAGCAGTCGCGCGTCCAGGCGCTCTGCGAAATCCTTCGGTGCCTGCAGGCCCATGCGCTGCAGGTACACCGCATCGCCATCGCCGGCAGGTTGCCGCAGCGCTGCCCAGACGGTACGCAGCTTGTCGCCGCGGGTCTGCGTGTTGGCCTTCAACCAGCCCAGCGCTTTCACCAGCACCTGCTCGATCTCGTTGAAGTCGCTGCCCAACGGATAGTCGGGCAGGCTGCCATCGACGCGGAACGGTGCCAGTGCCGCGGACAGTGCCTGCGGCGTGTTGCGCTGCTGGCGCTCCGGATCCGGTTGCGTGGCCGCCAGCAGCTTGCGCGAGGCGTGTGCCTGCTGCAGCAGGCCGCCCTGGAACGGGGCCTCGGTGATCGCGATCATCGCATGCACGCAGTCCTCGTCGGTCAGGCCGCGCAGGTCGGCGATGCCGTATTCGTTGAGGTAGATGTCGCGCAGGTGGCGTGGGATGGTGGTGTGCCCGTAGTTCCAGCGCACGTTGGATTCGCGCTGGCCCTTGTCATCTCGCGCGGCGCGGAACATCAGCACGCTGCGCGCTTCCGGCAGCGCATGTGCCATCGCCACGAAGTTGTACTGGCCACCCACGCCGGACACCACACGTCCATCATCCAGCGCATCCGACACCGCCGCGCCCAGCGCGGTGGCCATCATGCAGGAGTTGAAGAAGCGCGCGTGCCGGCGCTGCAGGCGTTCCAGTGTCTCGTTGCCACCGTACAGCTGGTTGATCTCGCTGATGCGGCGCATGCCGATCGCACGGCATTCGTCTTCCGGCAGCGTGCGCAACCACTCGTAGAACTCCGGCGAGCCCAGGTAGAAGGCGCCATGCAGGTACTCGCCTTCGGCAGCCAGGGTGGCATGGTCGATGGACAGGGTGCTGCCGTTCTCGATGCGCTGCATCAGCGCCAGATCGTCGTGCACCTTGCGCTTGATCACGCCGGTCTGTACCAGCCGGCGGAAGCCCTCGTTGAGCATCTCGCTGCAGCCGTACAGGCCCACTTCGAACGGGTCCACGCCGCCGATCTCCTGCACCAGCGGATGGCTGACCAGCTGCGGATCCAGCGCGTGCAGTACACGGCGGTAGCGCGCGTTGTCGGTGTGGCGCAGCACCAGCGCATGGCTGAGTGCATCAGCCAGCGTGCCGATGCCGATCTGCAGGGTGCCGCCGTCGCGCACCAGCGTGCTGGCATACAGGCCAATGGCGTAGTCGGCATCGCCGACCGGCTGCCGCGGCAGGCCGAACAGCGCCGGATACGGCGGTGGCGGGGTGATCACCAGATCGAAGAACGACACATCGACCGTAGCCGAGCCGCCCATATAGGGCAGCTGCGGATCGATCTCGGCGATCAGCAGCGGGCGAGGCAGCCCGCGAGCGGTCATCGCATCCAGCGTGTCCTGGGTGATGTCGTTGTTGCACGACAGCGAGAGCCGGCGGTCGTTCGGCCGCATCGCCACCTTCTGCACGATCACCTGCGGCGCGCGCTGCGCCACCGCATCGGCGGCGTGGGTGTAGTTCAGGCTGGTATAGCTGGACTGCGCCTGCCGCGAGCCGAGCAGGGCGCCGGACTGCATGTAGAACTCTTCCACCTGCACATGTGCCGGCAACGCGTCGCGCGCGATCGCATCGGCATAGGCCAGGCGTGGGAAATCGTCGCCGAAATGGCGCTGCGCGAACGGCGCCATGAAGCGCGCTTCCAGGCCGTTGCCGCGCGCCTTCGGCGGGTTCAGCGACAACGCGGTATACAGCTGCAGTGGCCGCGACGGATCGTGCTCGACGCGTGCGTAAAGGGCATTGAGCAGCCGATGCGGCTTGCCCAGTGCCAGCGGTGCTCCGATCCGCAGCGGCCCGTCCACGCGCGCAAACAACCAGTCGACGGCGGCGTCCAGGTCGGTGAGGTGTTCGGTCATGCGGGGCGGTCCTGCGTGTGGGGGAGTGCGGGCATTACAGCATGTCGGGCTTGAACCGCCGTCGACGCGAGACTTCGGCGCCAGACACCATGAACTGCCCATCGCCCCGGTAATGCATCGTGCGCGGTAGTTTCGGCCGGGGCGCAACATGGGCGCGCACGATTTCCCAGATGAACAGGTTGTTCGACGCCACCTGGCTGTCGTCGTACAAGCGGCATTCGAAGCACGAATGGCATTGGCCGACCAGCGGCGCGCCGACCTCGCGCGCGGGCAGCGCATCAAGCTCGAAACGGGCGAACTTGTCGACCTCGCGGCCGCTGCAGTTGCCGATGTCCACCACGGTATCGAGCAGTTCCACACCCGGCACATTGATCACGCACTCGCCGCTGCCACGCGCCAGCGCATGGCTGTGGTTTGCGTCCCACAGGTAGGTGGCGACCAGCGAAGGCGAGAAGCCCATCACCATGTGCCAGCCCATCGTCATCAGGTTGCGCTGGCCGCGCCAGGCGGTGCTGACCAGCACGACCGGCCCGGGTTCGAGGAAGCGGCGGGCCTGCTCGACCGGGAATTCCTTCTTGGGCAGCGCTTTCATCCGGGGCCTGGGGCGGGAGGAATCGATGCTGGCGCAGCCGGGATGAACCTGGAGTCGAGGGGCTTGACAGACGATTCGATTACGCGCGTAATCAGGCCGTCGATTACGGATGTAAACCATGACCCCGATCAGCGAAGCCGAAGCCGTTGTGATGGAGGTGCTATGGCAGCAGGCACCGCGTAGCGCCGATGACGTGGTCGCCGCACTGGCCCACCGCGACTGGGCCGAGCCGACCATCAAGACCCTGCTCAACCGCCTGCTGACCAAGGGCGCGATTACTGCCGAGCGCGATGGCCGGCGCTACCTGTACCGGCCGCTGCTGCAGCGGCAGGCCTGGGTGGAGGCGCAGAGCCAGGACTTCATTGGTCGTGTCTTCGAAGGGCGCGTTGCGCCGCTGGTTGCGCACTTCAGCGAACGGGGCCAGTTGAGTGCGCAGGACATCGCCGAACTGAAGAAACTGATCCAGGAGCTGGACCATGACTGAGCTGCTCGATGGGCTGTGGCAGGCCAGCCTGTGGCTGGCGGTGGGTGTGGTCGTGCTGGCGGTGCTGCGACCCTTGCTGGTGCGGCTGGGGGGCGTGGCGTTGGCCTACCGCAGCTGGTGGTTGCTGCCGTTGCTGCTGCTGGCACTGATGCTGCCGTTGCCGCAGGTGGCACTTCTGGAGCATGTGCCAACGCTGCCGCTGAAAGTGGTACCCGGCGCCGTCGAAGGCATGGCAGGGCAGTCGTTGCCGTGGGCCGGGCTGTTGCTGCTGGCATGGATGGTGGGAGCGGTCCTTTGTCTGCTACGCGATCTACGTGCGCAGCGGCGCTTTGAACGTGGCATGGGCCAACTGTGTGCACGCGCCGATGGCAGCTGGCAGGCCAGCGCCGACCCGGGCCTGCCCGCGCTGGTCGGCCTGTGGCGTCCGCGCATCGTGGTAGGCCCGGATTTCGACCAGCAGTTCACCGCACAGGAGCAGGGCCTGATCCTGCAGCACGAGCGCAGCCACCGTCGCAATGGCGATCACTGGGCCAATGGGGCGCTGCTGATGGCACGCGCGGTGTTCTGGTTCCATCCGCTTCTGCCGTGGGCGGCCCGCCGATTCCTGCGTGACCAGGAGCTGGCCTGCGATGCCCGCACCATTGCCCCGCAGCCTGCGCTGCGCGGTCTCTACGCCAGCACGCTGCTGAAGGCGCAGCTGGTCCATCCGGTTGCGCCCGCGGTCTGCCATTGGCGCAGCCAACCCGTGTTGAAGGAGCGTATCGCCATGTTGAAGCAGTCCAAGCGGAAGGCATTGCCGTGGGTGTCGGGGCAGGTGCTGGTGGTCGGGTTGTGCCTGGGAATGGGAGCGGTGGCGTGGGCCAGCCAGGGTGGCGCGACGGGCGTGCCGTCGATCAGCGTCGAGCCGTTCGAACATGCTGAAGAAGATGCGGCCAAGGCGGGGCTGGACCGTCCGATCCAGGTCGACAAGATGCCGCCACCGTCCTATCCGAAGTCCGCCATCGAACAGCGCCAGGTGGGCGTGGTGAACCTGCGCGTGGACGTGGATGCCAACGGCCATCCGACTGACGTCCAGGTGCTCAGTGCAACCAATCCGGGTGTGTTCGATGCGGTGTCGATCGCCGCTGCGCGGAGCTGGACCTATCGTCCGGCGATGAAGAACGGAAAGCCCGTTGCAGGGGCTGTGAAGATTCCGATCACCTATGCCATGGACAACACCGAGGACTCCCAGTGAAGACCGCGCCGCTGTTGATGATGGCGGCGCTGTTGGCAGGATGCGCGACCCAGGATCGCCTGACCACCGTTGATACCCGCAGCGAGAATGTCGGCCATCAGCGCCTGCAGCCGCAGGCCGGTGGCGGCAGCGGGCAAGTGCAGACGTATTCGCTGGGCGCGAGCGAGGGCTACCGGATGCCGCAGTTGTACGCGGCGCCGGATCCGGAGGTCGGTGATCGTGACCCGCGTGCGGAGCTGGCACCGACCACCATCTGCCTGCAGGTGGTGGTTGATGCACAGGGCAGTGTCGAACGCAGCGTGCCGCTGACCGATCGCCCTGAGTGCGCGGCAGGTGCTGCAGGCGAGAATGCGCCCCTGCTGCAGGCGGCGCAGGAAGCCGTGGCGATGTGGAAGTACTCGTCCGCAGCGGTCTGCCACTTCGCGGCTGGCAAGGTGCCTGCCGACCGTGGCGACTGTCGCGGCGCCGAGCGCGTCGAGCCGGTGGCGGTCACCCTGCAGTATGCCTTCACCTTCGAGATCGTGAAGGGACAGCACGTGGTGCGTACGCAGGGAAAATGACCGCTTGCGATGACCGGGGCAGCGCCGGGCCATGCCCGGCGAGCGCAGCGGCGTGGATCAGGCCCCGCCCTGGATGTTGGCCTTCACCGCGGGCTGCATCAGCTTGGGTTCTTCCAGCGTCGCATCGCGTGCCTGGCGTACGCTGACGAACTCCGCCTCGGCCACGCCGTCATGCACGTGGATGTTGTGTGCGCGCTGTTCGCCGATGGTGGTTTCGTTGGCGAATGCACGACCACCCGGACCGTAGTCGTGGCAGACGAACACGCGGGTCGCATCGGGCAGGGCCAGCAGGCGCTGGATCGAACGGTACAGCTGCGCGGCATCGCCACCCGGGAAATCGCAGCGGGCGGTACCGCCGTCGGGCATGAACAGCGAGTCACCGGTGAACAGCGCATCGTCGATCAGGTAGGCGATGCTGTCGCTGGTATGGCCGGGCACGGCGATCACCTGACAGCGCAGTTCGCCCAGAGTAAAGGTTTCGCCATCGCTGAACAGGTGATCGAAGATGTCATCGGCCGCAGGAAGCTGCAGGCCGTAGCGCGGTGCGAAGGTGGCCTGCACCGCGCGGATGCCTTCGCCGATGGCCAGCGTGGCCTGCGGGAAGCGCTCCTTCAGGCGGCGCCCAGCTGACACATGGTCGGCGTGGGCATGGGTTTCCAGCAGCCAGCGCAGCTGCAGGCCCTGTTGTTCGATGGCCTGCAACGCGGCGTGCAGCGGCGCTTCACTGCTGGCATCGGTATCCGGGTCGTAGTCCAGGACCGGGTCGATCAGCGCTGCCTCGCCGCTGGCCGGGTCGCTGACCAGATAGCTGAAGGTGTTGCTGTCACGGTGGAAGAACGACTGCACCTGGACCGGCATCGGAACTCTCCTCAGCGCGTGCCGAGCACGCGGTTCAGCAACTGCGCCAGGTTCTCACCGGCCAGTCGCAGCTGCGCTTCGGCCAGCGGCCGGTAGCGCTCGGTGTATTCGTCACCGATTTTACGCGTGGCCGGATAAACGCCAGCTTGCATGGAAATGCGGCAGCTGGCCTCGGCCCACGTCTGCGGGTCGCGCTGCGGGTTGGACTGGCGCGCCAGCTTCGGCGCGCGCTGGCTCTGCAGCAGCGGGAGATAGCCGGCGTCGTCCAGCTTGCGGGTGTTGAGCATGCCGCTGTCCCACAGCGAGTGCAGGTTGGTACCGCGGTTGCCGAACTGCAGCTGGAAGTCGTTGCCGCCCTTGTCGTGGGCGTAACCGGCATGCATCGGCTGGTGGATGTCGCCGACCAGGTGCACGACGAACTTCAGCGCCTGCAGGCGCTCGCCGTCGGTCAGGCTTCGGTCGCCGAGGATGGCGCTCTGTGCCTTCAGGGCCTCGACGATGCAGTTGCCGTTCTTGCAGTGCTTCGGTGCTTCGTAGTGGCAGTTGTCTTCGGCGATGTTGACGTAGTGCCAGCCGGCCGAGCGACGGCCCAGGCCCGGGTCTTTGGCGCGCAGCTGGTCGGCCCACGGTGCGATGCTGGCCAGGGTGGCATCCGGTTCGGTGGCCAGCAGGCGGTCCACTTCGGCGCGGGCGGCGGGGTTGAGGCGGGCGTCGGCGACTTCGGCGACCAGACGGTGGCCTTGCGCGCCCCAGGCATGGGCGGGGGCGGAGACGGACAGCAGGGCCGGCGCCAGGGCGGCGGCGAGGAACAGGGAGTGCAGGGCTTTCATGCGCACATTCTAGCGGGGGCAGGTGGATTGAAGAGCGGCGCGTTCCTGTCTGCTTGGGGCTGGCTGCAGGGGCAGGCGCTGCGGGACACGCTGCAAGTACGTCCCTGTAAGCTCGGCCGCGGCATCCATGCCGCGGACGGTCCCGCAGCGCCTGCCCCTGCAGCCCCCATCCAACATGGCCGCGGAGGCGGATGCAAACGTCAAAGGCAACATCAAAAACAAATGCAGGATCAGAATCGGCCTCCTGCAATTACAGGCAATCATTGCGCCTCGGATGCACGGGTTCTGCTCTTGCCTTTGCTTGAGCTGGCACGCGCGCAGTGATGGGAAGGGACGAGGCGGGGAGCAGAGCCGGGACCGTTGGCGCCATGGATGGCGCCATCGAGCCCCCATGGATGGGTTAACGGCGTGTCCCGCCTCGCCCCAGCTCCGAAACCGCTTCAGTCCCAGGAGCAAAAAAGCCCCGGCAATCACCGGGGCAACATGCTGCGAGGGTTTTGCGTGTAGCGGGGGAGCGGGGGCGAAGCCCCCGCGCTCAACACACCGCTTAGAACTTGAAGACGTACGAAGCGCCGTAGACCAGCGGATCGATGTTGACCGTGCCGATCTTCTCGCCGTTCAACTTCACCTTGCTGTCGATGTCGATCCAGCGCATGTCCACGCGCAGTGCGCCCTTCTCGCCGATCGCGAAGTCCACGCCCGCATGCGCGGCCAGGCCCCACGAATCCTGCAGCTTCAGGCGGCTGTCCTTCAGCGCACCGGTGGTGTCTTCGCTGAAGAAGGTCGTGTAGTTCACGCCCGCACCGATGAACGGCGACACCTTGCCCTTGCTGTTGAAGTGGTACTGCACGGTCACCACCGGCGGCAGCTGCTTGGTGCTGCCCACGCGGCCGAGCCCGTTGATGTTGATGTCGTGCTTGAACGGCAGCGCGGCCAGCACTTCGATGCCCAGATTGTCGGCGATGAAGTATTCACCGGTAATGGTCGGCTTGACGTCGTTGTCGACATCGACCTTCAGGGTGCCGTTGGCCAGCCAGCCGTTGTTCGACTTCGGTGCCACCTGGTGGATACCGGCCGAAACGGTCCAGTCGCCCTTGGACTGGGCCATGGCCGGGGCGGCGGCGAGGGACAGGGCGGCGGCCAGGCTGGCCACGATCAGGGGGGAGGTCTTGCGCATGGGGGTGATCTCGTTGCTGGGTGGATGCAGCCAGTCTCGGCCTCACATCGCGCTAACGCTTTGATCCGGATCAAATCCTGTCCGCCGGCCTGCTGCCTGCCGGGGCTGGCCGGCGGTGGCCAGCCCCGGTTTGCTAGACTTGTGGGCCCTATCCATCCCGCCGCACCCGTCGCGGCCGCAGGAGCTTGAGAACATGGCAATCAAGGTTGGTATCAACGGTTTCGGTCGCATCGGGCGTAACGTCCTGCGCTCGGCGGTGCTGAACTTCGGCGACGACATCGAAATCGTGGCCATCAACGATCTGCTGGAGCCGGACTATCTGGCGTACATGCTCAAGTACGACTCCGTGCACGGCCGTTTCAAGGCTGACGTGGCGGTGCAGGGCAACGACCTGCTGGTCAACGGCAAGAAGATCCGCCTGACCCAGGAACGCGACCCGGCCAACCTGAAGTGGAACGAAGTGGACGTGGACGTGGTGATTGAATCCACCGGCCTGTTCCTGACCAAGGAAACCGCGCAGAAGCACATCGATGCCGGCGCCAAGAAGGTCATCATGTCGGCTCCGTCGAAGGACGACACGCCGATGTTCGTCTACGGCGTGAACGACAAGACCTACGCCGGCCAGGCGATCGTCTCCAACGCGTCGTGCACCACCAACTGCCTGGCCCCGCTGGCCAAGGTCATCAACGACAAGTGGGGCATCAAGCGTGGCCTGATGACCACCGTGCATGCGGCTACCGCTACCCAGAAGACCGTCGATGGCCCGTCCAACAAGGACTGGCGTGGTGGCCGCGGCATCCTGGAAAACATCATTCCGTCGTCCACCGGTGCGGCCAAGGCCGTCGGCGTGGTCATCCCGGAACTGAACAAGAAGCTGACCGGCATGAGCTTCCGTGTCCCGACCTCGGACGTGTCGGTGGTCGACCTGACCGTCGAGCTGGAAAAGGAAGCCACCTACGCCGAGATCTGCGCTGAAGTGAAGGCACAGAGCGAAGGCCCGCTGAAGGGCATCCTGGGTTACACCGAAGACAAGGTCGTGGCCACCGATTTCCGCGGCGAGACCTGCACCTCGGTGTTCGACGCCGAAGCCGGTATCGCCCTGGACGGCACCTTCGTCAAGCTGGTCACCTGGTACGACAACGAGTGGGGTTACTCGAACAAGTGCCTGGAAATGGCCAAGGTCGTCGCCGCCAAGTAAGGCCGGCCAAGATCGCGCACGGACCCCGGCCTGGCCGGGGTTCGTCGTTTATGGGGCCAGCCCTGTCGTAGCATGGGGCGGTCGACCGCTGCCGCTGGGGCGCGGGATTGCAATGGAAGCATGCAATGGAAGCATTGATAGCCCTGGTGGTACTGGTTCTGCTGGCCATCCCGCTGCTGCTGGTGGTGGCGCTGGTGATGATTGCCGGCCTGCGCCGCCGAGTGGCCGCGCTGGAAGGTGCCTTGGCCGCCGCGCCGGCCGCCCGCCCGGCTGCAGCCGAGCCTGCGCCGGAACGGGCTGCGCCCATGCCTGCGGCTGGCGCCGATCCGCCGTTCCTGCGGCCGGTGGCGGCTGCCGCGCCGCCTCCCCCCCAGCCAACGCCGCCGCCGGTGCACGAACCGGTGCCTGCGGCAGCGGAGGCGTCGCGCCCGGTCGCACCACCGCCGGTGCCACCCGTGCCAGTGCAGCCGCCGTTGCCTTCCGAACCGACGCTGCCGAACTTCATCGAGCGCGGCATCGGAGCGGTCAAACGCTGGTTCACCGAGGGCAACGTGCCGGTCAAGATCGGCATGCTGGTGCTGCTGGCCGGTGTTGCCGCGCTGTTGAAGTACGTCAGTGACCAAGGCTGGCTGGTGCTGCCGATCGAGCTGCGCCTGGCCGGTGTCACCGTGGGTGCGCTGGGCCTGCTGGCGTTCGGTTGGCATCAGCGCGAGCGCCGGCGCTTGTTCGCACTGGCGCTGCAGGGCGGTGCCATCGGCGTGCTGCTGCTGACCATCTTCGCCGCGTTCAAGCGGTTCGAGCTGCTCAACCCCGGGTTTGCCTTCGCCAGTTCGATCGCGCTGGTGGCCGGGCTGTGCGTGCTGGCGGTGGTGCAGAACTCGCGCACGCTGGCGGTGCTGGGCATCCTCGCAGGCTTCATGGCACCGCTGTGGCTGTCCACCGGCAGCGGCAACCACGTGGGGTTGTTCAGCTACTACGCGGTGCTCAACGCCGGCATCTTCGCCATTGCCTGGTTCCGGCCGTGGCGCGCGCTGAACCTGCTGGGCTTCGCCTTCACCTTCGGCATCGGTACGTTCTGGGGCGTGCTGCAGTACGCGCCGGACAAGTTCAGCAGCACCGAGCCGTTCCTGCTGCTGTTCTTCGCCTTCTACCTGCTGATCCCGCTGCTGTACGCACGCCGGCAGCCCGCCGGGCGGCGTGACCTGGTCGACGGCAGCCTGGTGTTCGGTACGCCCTTGGTCGCCTTCTCGCTGCAGGCCGGCATGCTGCACGAGCAGCCGATGACGCTGGCGCTGTGCGCACTGGGCCTGGCGGCGATCTACGCCGTACTGGCGCGGGCACTGATTGCGCGCGCGTCGTACACCGTGCTGGCGCAGTCGCATGCGGTGCTGGCGGTGGGCTTCGCCACGCTGGCGGTGCCGCTGGCCTTGTCGGCGCGTGCCACCGGCGCGGTGTTCGCGCTGGAAGGTGCAGGCCTGGCCTGGCTGGGCCTGCGCCAGAAGCGCTGGCTGCCGCAGGTGTCCGGTGCGTTGTTGCAGATGGGCGCGGCGTTCGCTTTCGTGGCCGGTGGCGATCACTGGCATGAGGACCTGCGCTTCCTGCTCAACCCGACCGCGATCGGTGCATTGCTGCTGGCCGTTGCCGGCTTCGCGTCGGCCTGGAGCTACCAGCGCAGGCAGCGCCACGAGATTGCCCTGGTCTACTACCTGTGGGGCCTGCTGTGGTGGCTGGGTGGTCTGGTGCACGAGATCACCCGTTTCTTCCCGTACCGCACCGAAGTGGATGCACTGCTGGTGCTGGCTGCCGTTACCGCATGGCTGGCCGCCGAAGTACAGCGGCGCCAGCCGGCGCGTGCGCTGGGGGTGACCGCACTCGCGATGCTGGCGCTGGGCTTCCCACTGGCGCTGATACAGAGCGACGCGCACCATCAGCCGTTCGCCGGCTACGGCGCGCTGGCCTGGGCGGTGTTCGCGGTGCTGGGCGTGCGCACGCTGCTGTGCCTGCGCCAGGGCGGCAATACCGTGGCACGCATCGCGCAGTTCCTGTGGTGGCTGCTGTGGCCGTCGCTGCTTTCGCTGCTGGCCCTGTGGGGCGGTGGTGAAGCCGGGCTGGCACAGGGCTGGACCACGTTGCTGGTGACGCTGCCGTGGCTGCTGATGGCGGCGCTGTCGCTGTGGCGCTGGAATGCGCTGCGCTGGCCGCTGGGTGCAGCGTTCGACCGCGTGCGCCAGCCGCTGCAGTGCGTGCTGTTCGGCCTGTTGTCGATCGGCTGGCTGTCCGGCCAGCTGCTGCCGGGCGATGCTGCGCCGCTGCTGTGGCTGCCGGTGCTGAATCCGGCGGAGATCGGGCAGTGGCTGAGCCTGCTGCTGCTGGCGCGTTGGCTGTACAGCGATCAGGCGCCGCAGGCGCTGCTGGGTATCCGCATGCCGCTGCTGTCACTGGCAACCTTCGTCGCGTTGACCAGCGTTGTGCTGCATGGCGTGCATCAGTGGGGCGGCCTGTCCTGGAACGCGTCGATGATGCGCTTCAGCCTGGCGCAGACCAGCCTGACCGTGCTGTGGAGCGTGCTCGGCGTGATTGCCTGGGTGTGGGGCTCGCGCCGTGGCCAGCGCGTGTTGTGGATGGTGGGTGCGGTGCTGATGGGCGTGGTGCTGGCCAAGCTGGTCATCGTCGATCGCCAGCACCTGGGCAACCTGCTGGGCATCGCATCGTTCATCGCCTACGGCCTGCTGTGCACGGTCGTGGGTTATCTGGCACCGGCACCGCCGAGCGCGGCGCCGACCGTGGAGGAAAAACAATGAAGACGTGGAGCAGGGCGCTGCTGCCGGCGATGTTCGGCATGCTGGCCGCCGTCACCGCACAGGCCGCCGATTACCGTACCCAGTACGCCGAGCAGTGGCCGCTTACGTTGTCCAGCGCACAATCGGGTGCCTACCGTGTCGTGCTGGAACCGGCGATCTACCGTCGCGCCGGTAGTGCGGACCTGGGCGATGTGCAGGTGTTCAATGCCGCCGGCCAATCGTTGCCGTCGGCATTGCTGGCGCCGGACCAGCCGCTGGCACAGCCGCCGGTGCAGCGTGAGCTGCCGTGGTTCGCGTTGCCGCCGCTGGCCGAAGCGCAGCGCAACGACCTGCAGTTGCTGACCGAGCGCGATACCGATGGTCGCGTACGCCGGGTCGAGGCGCGTGTGGGTGGTGGTGCGGTAGCGAACGGGCAGGGCGGTTGGCTGATCGATGCCAGCGTGCTCGGCCAGCAACCATTGGCGGCACTGGTGCTGGATTGGGCGGATAGTGGCCAGCCGTTGCAGGCACAGGTGCAGCTGGACGTCAGCGACGACCTGCAGCACTGGCGTGCGATTGGCCGCGACATTCCGCTGGTGGATCTGCAGCGCGCCGGCAAGCGCCTGCTGCAGCGCCGTCTGCAGGTGGATGGTGAAGCGCGCTATCTGCGTGTGCTGGCGCAGGGCGATGCCCGTCTGCCAACGCTGCGCAGCGTACTGGCCGAGTTGCCGCCGGCACCGGCCACACTGCCGTGGGAGTGGCTGTCGCTGGAACCGACCTCGAAGCGCAAGGGCGAATACACCTTCGAGATGGATGGCCGCTTCCCGGCGGCGCGTGCCGACGTGGCCAGCACCGACAACAGCCTGGTGCAGTGGACATTGTTCAGCCGCGATGACGAGAGCGCGGAATGGCAGCGCCGTAGTGCACCGTGGATTGCCTATCAGCTGCAGCAGGGCGCGCAGGGCCAGCGTCAGCAATCGGCTGCGCAGCCGCTGGGCGGTGTGCATCGGGATCGTTACTGGAAGCTGGTAGCGAATCCGGCTGAAACGGCGACGGCTCCAACCCTGCGTCTGGGTTATCAGCCGGAAGTGTTGGTGTTCCTGAGCCAGGGCGCGGCGCCGTATGCGCTGGCGGTGGGCAGCTCGACTGCGCGCCGGATGGAGGCGCCGATCGGTGTGCTGATCGAGGAGCTGCGGCAGCGCAATGATCCGTCGTGGCAGCCGACGCTGGCGCGCCTGGAGGGCAGCCCGGAGCCGCTGGCCGGTGAGTCGGCACTGAAGCCGCAGCACGACTGGAAGTCGTGGCTGCTGTGGGCGTTGCTGGGGCTGGGTGTGTTGGTTGTTGGCGGCCTGGCGGTCAGCCTGCTTCGGCAGAAACCTGCGCCTTCGGCGTAGGTTCCGGCGAACGGCGCAGCCCCTCGTGGGTGGGGTTGGTCGTGTAAAGCAACAGCCGTGCTTGGCCGGGCGGGTGGGCTGGGCAGGGGACGCCGTGAATCCGTCCTTGGAGGCTTAGCCGCGCCATCCATGGCGCGGATACCCCTGCCCAGCCCACGCGCCCGGCCTCTGACAATTTCCGGGTGCGTCCACCCACGGAAGAAAAAAATGAAGAGCAAAAGCAAAAGCAGCTTGGCTGCGCGCTTCTTGTAGAGCCGAGCCCACGCTCGGCTGCTCTTCGCGAAACGTCCAGCCGAGCATCGGCTCGGCTCTACATTTTTCTCCGACAGCAGAAGTCGCTCTTGCTTCCGCCTTTGCCATCCGCTCCGCCACATGAACCTGTCGAGGCCGGGGTGGTGTGGGCTGGCAGGGGTGTGAGCGGCATGGATGCCGCGACCAAGCCCCCATGGATGGGTCTACGGCGTCCCCTGCCAGCCCACACCACCCCGGCCCATCCACAGCACCACGAAGCGCCAGCGCTTTGGCTTCGGCCGTTGCTGTTGCTGTTGCCGTTGCTGTCGCTGTCGCCCTGCGCCTCTGCCTGCCGCAGGCATCGGCCCTCCCACCACCCGCACCCGATACAATGGCCGTCTGCCGTAGCCCGGCATCCCGTCCCTGAGCCAAAGAGTTGCCCATGTCCATCGTCCGCATGACCGACCTCGACCTCTCCGGCAAGCGCGTGCTGATCCGCCAGGATCTGAACGTGCCGATCGAGAATGGCCGCATCACCTCCGAACAGCGCATCACCGCTTCGCTGCCGACGCTCAAGCGCGCGCTGGAGCAGGGCGCGGCGGTGATGGTCACCTCACACCTGGGGCGCCCGAAGGAAGGCGTGTGGAGCGAAGCCGATTCGCTGGCGCCGGTGGC
The DNA here is from genome assembly GCF_059295135.1 of Stenotrophomonas sp. INTA L402-1. Taxonomy (NCBI): domain Bacteria; kingdom Pseudomonadati; phylum Pseudomonadota; class Gammaproteobacteria; order Lysobacterales; family Lysobacteraceae; genus Stenotrophomonas; species Stenotrophomonas sp. INTA L402-1. The sequence goes on along the minus strand of NZ_JCAFWP010000004.1, from coordinate 24,302 downwards.
CCAGCGCCTGTCCGAGCTGCTCGGTCGCGAGGTTCCGCTGGTGCGCGACTGGGTCGACGGTGTCGACGTGCAGCCGGGCCAGCTGGTGCTGCTGGAAAACTGCCGCATGAACGTCGGCGAGGGCAAGGACGATGAAGCCCTGTCGAAGAAGTACGCCGCCCTGTGCGATGTGTTCGTGATGGATGCCTTCGGCACCGCGCACCGTGCGCAGGCCTCGACCCATGGCGTCATCCGCTTCGCCCCGGTCGCTGCCGGTGGCCCGCTGCTGATGGCCGAACTGGACGCGCTGGCGCAGGCGCTGGATGCACCGGCCAAGCCGCTGCTGGCCATCGTCGCCGGCAGCAAGGTCAGCACCAAGCTGGAACTGCTGGCCAACCTGGTCGGCAAAGTCGATCAGCTGATCGTCGGTGGTGGCATCGCCAACACCTTCATCGCTGCCGCCGGCTACAACGTCGGCAAGTCGCTGTACGAGCCGGACCTGCTGGACACCGCGAAGAAGATCGTGGCCGATGCCAAGGCGCGTGGCGCCGATATCCCGCTGCCGGTGGACGTGGTCACCGCCAAGCAGTTCATGCCGGACGCGGTTGCCGAAGTGAAGGCGGTCGACGCCGTTGCCGAAGACGACCTGATCCTGGACATCGGCCCGCAGACCGCGGCGCAGTACGCGCAGCTGATCGGGAAGGCCGGTACCGTGGTCTGGAACGGTCCGGTCGGTGTGTTCGAATTCGAGGCCTTCAGCAAGGGCACCGAAGCGCTGGCCCGTGCCATCGCCAGTTCGCCGGCATTCTCCATCGCCGGTGGTGGCGACACCCTGGCCGCGGTCGACAAGTTCGATATCGCTCAGCAGGTCAGCTACATCTCCACCGGTGGCGGCGCGTTCCTGGAGTTCCTGGAAGGCAAGACCCTGCCAGCGGTGGCAGCACTCGACGCGCGCGGCGCATGAGTGCCGACCGCAGCAAGGATGTCCTGTTCTTCGACCTCGACGGCACGCTGATCGATTCGCAGGTGGGTATCACCGCCTGCATCGCCTATGCGCTGCAGAAGATGGACCATCCGGTGCCACCGCAGGAGACCCTGCTGGGCTGGATCGGTCCGTCACTGCGCACCACCTTCGCGCCGCTGTTCGGTGAGCCGGCGCGGGTGGAACAGGCGGTGGGCTACTACCGTGAGCGCTTCGACGTCGAGGGCTGGCGCGAGCACACGGTGTACCCGCAGGTGGAAGACACCCTTCGCACGCTGCATGGTCGTGGTCATCGCCTGGCGGTGGTCACTGCCAAGAACGAGCCGCACGCGCGCCGTATCCTTGCCCACCTGCCGTTCGGCGGGCTGTTCGAGGAGATCGTCGGCTCGACCCTGGATGGCTCGCGCAGCCACAAGCCGGAACTGGTCGGCGAAGCGCTGCGCCGGTTGCAGGTGCAGCCGGCGCACTGCTGGATGATCGGCGACCGCCGCATGGACATCGAAGGCGCGCGTCACCACGGCCTGCGCAGCGTCGGTGTGTTGTGGGGCTTTGGCGGTGAGGCCGAACTCACCGAAGCCGGTGCCGGGCAGCTGGCCCGTGAACCGGCGCAGCTGGAAGCGCTGCTGGCGTGATGCGCCGTTGATCGGTAAAGCCGGGCCACGCCCGGCGGCTTAACCCCAGCACCCGCCGGGCATGCCCTGGCGCTACCACGACCCTGCGCCAGCGTATGTCCGGCCGATGTCCGTTCGATGACCCGCGAAGTCAGGCAGCACAAGGCTGTAACCGTATACATGCGGCGTGAAGGATGTGCTAATTTCCGTTCTTTATCGGGAGAGGCCCATTCACCATGTTCGAGCGTCAGCGTCGCACCAAGATCCTTGCCACCCTCGGTCCGGCCACTGATCCGCCGGGCGTGCTGGAGGATCTGTTCCGCGCCGGCGTCAACGTGGTGCGCCTGAACTTCAGCCATGGCGATCCCTCCGGCCAGGCCAAGCGTGCTGCCGAAGTGCGCGCTGCCGCGGCCCGCGTGGGCGTGGAAGTCGGCATCCTGGCCGACCTGCCGGGCCCGAAGATCCGCATCGAGCGCTTCGCTGAAGGCAAGGTGCAGCTGAAGGCGGGCAACCGCTTCGACCTGATCGCCAGCACCAGCGCCGGCCCGGGTGACGCCACCCAGGTGGGCGTGAGCTACCTCGGCCTGCCGCAGGACGTGGGTCCGGGCGATGTGCTGCTGCTCGACGACGGCCTGATGCAGCTGCAGGTGGTGGAAGTGCAGGGCGAACGCATCATCAACACCGTACTGAACGACGGTGTGCTGTCCGACCGCAAGGGCCTGAACAAGCAGGGCGGCGGCCTGTCGCTGGGCGCGCTGACCGAGCGCGACAAGGAACTGATCGGCATCGTGGCCAAGATCGGTGTCGACTTCATCGCCGTGTCGTTCTGCCGCAATGCGCAGGACATGAACGACGCGCGTGAGATCGCCCGCTCGCACGGCTGCGATGCCGCGCTGGTGTCGAAGATCGAGCGCACCGAGGCGATCGAGAACCTGGAAGAGATCGTCGAGGCCAGCGACGTGGTGATGGTGGCCCGTGGCGACCTCGGCGTGGAAATCGGCGATGCCGAACTGCCGGGGCTGCAGAAGAAGATCATCAAGGCCTCGCTGGCGCAGAACAAGGTGGTCATCACCGCCACGCAGATGCTGCAGTCGATGGTCGAAAGCCCGATCCCGACCCGTGCCGAAGTGCTGGACGTGGCCAACTCGGTCATCGACGGTACCGACGCGGTGATGCTGTCGGCCGAGACCGCTGCCGGTGCCTGGCCGGTCAAGGCCGTGGAAGCGATGGCGCGCATCTGCCTGGGGGCCGAGCGCCAGTTCCAGACCGAGACCGACTTCAACGCTTCGCCGCGCAACCTGGAACGTGCCGACCAGGCCATTGCCATGGCCACCATGTTCCTGTCGCAGCACGTGGGCGTGCGCGCGATCGTGGCGATGACCGAATCCGGTGGCACTGCTCGCTACCTGTCGCGTTTCCGCGCCAAGGCGCCGGTGTTCGCGGTCACCCGCCACGACGGTGCACGCCGCCAGATGGCGCTGATGCGCGATGTCTACCCGATCAACTTCGACAGCCGTGGCCTGACCCCGCGTGAAGCCGCACGCGGCAGCATCCGTCTGCTGGTGGAAGCCGAACTGCTGCAGGCCGGTGACCGCGTCGTGTTCACCAGCGGTGAGCACATGGAAACCCTGGGTGCGACCAACACCCTGCGTCTGCTGGAAGTGGGCGAAGACGGCCGCGCCAGCGGCCTGGGCGATCTGTAAACCCAGGCGGCCCTGGGTCGGAGCCGCTGCGCGGGTCCGACCCGGGGTCAGATCCCCGAAGGGGTCGTGACCCGGCGCAACAGGACATCGCCTGTCCGGTGCGGACATTGGAATCGTTTCCAGACTGCCCTGCACGTCGGTGCAACGGGCGGCGGGGCTATACTTACGTTTTTCCCGCACCCGCCACAGGAAGTACATGAGCATCGAACAGCTGGCTGAAACCGCCCAGGCCATGGTTGCCCCGGGCAAGGGCATCATCGCGATCGACGAATCCACCGCTACCATCGCCAAGCGTTTCGCAGGCGTCGGTATCGAGAACACCGAGGAGAACCGTCGTGCCTACCGCGAACTGCTGCTGACCACGCCGAAGCTCAACGAGCACATTTCCGGCGCCATCCTGTTTGACGAAACCATCCGTCAGTCGACCAAGGACGGCGTGCCGTTCGCCAAGTACATGGCCGACCACGGCATGATTCCGGGCATCAAGGTGGACAAGGGTGCGCACCCGCTGGCCGGCTGCCCGGGCGAGCTGGTGACCGAAGGCCTGGACGGCCTGCGCGAGCGCCTGCAGGAGTACTACAAGCTGGGTGCGCGCTTCGCCAAGTGGCGTGCGGTCATCAACATCGGCGAGAGCATCCCGTCGGGTACCTGCATCGAGTCCAACGCCCATGCGCTGGCCCGCTATGCCGCCCTGTGCCAGGAATGCGGCCTGGTGCCGATGGTCGAGCCGGAAGTGATCATGGACGGCGACCACGACATCGAGACCTGCTATGAAGTCACCGAAGCCACCCTGCGTTCGCTGTTCGATGCCCTGTACCAGCAGAACGTGCTGCTGGAAGGCACCATCCTGAAGGCCTCGATGGTCATCTCCGGCAAGGGCTGCGATGAGCAGGCCGACGTCGAGGAAGTGGCCGAGTCGACCGTGATGTGCCTGAAGAGCACCGTGCCGGCCATCCTGCCGGGCGTGGTGTTCCTGTCCGGTGGCCAGAGCGACGAGCAGTCCACCGAGCATCTGAACGCGATGAACCAGCTGGGCAACCTGCCGTGGCCGCTGAGCTTCTCCTACGGCCGCGCCATGCAGCAGGCCGCGCTGAAGCTGTGGGCCAAGGACATGAAGGGCAACTACGCTGCCGCCCAGAAGACCGTGTACGAGCGCGCCAAGGACAACGGCCTGGCCGCGCTGGGCAAGTGGAACGGTTGATCCGTCCCATCGCAGGATGAACAGGGCAACGCCGGCATCACGCCGGCGTTTGCTTTTGCGGGTATCTTTTCCGCCCCCACGCACCGGGCCGGTGTGCGGGACATACATGGAAGGCCAAGGAGAAAAAACATGCGTTTGGCAGCAATCACACTGGCCGTCGCCACGGTCCTGATCGCCGGCGGTTGCAACCGCATCGGTGGCGGTGGTGACGCAGGCAAGGCCGCGTCACTCGATTTCGACAAGCCGGTGTCCGGCGAGATCACCTCGCGCAGCGGCATCAACTTCAACGACGGCAGCCATCACCAGCTGTACCAGATCAAGCTGGAAGACAGGGAACTGGTCGGCCTGAAGCTCACCGGCGCACTGACCGGTTCGATTGCCGTGTTCAACAACGGCAGCCTGGTGTCCACCAGCAATACCGGTTACGAACGCGAAGGCGATGTCTCGCTGGCCTTCCGTGCCAACGGTGGCGGCACCTACCAGGTGGCGGTCAACGCCAACGGTCCCAGCGCCTTTGGTCCGTACCGCCTGCGCGCCGAGAAGCTGAAGCCGTACGACGGCAAGCCGCTGGTGGGCAGTGGTGAGATCGTCGACATGCTGGCCAGCAACTCGCAGGACTACACCCTGCAGGTGGAGAAGGCGGGCCTGTACGAGATCCGCCTGGTCTCGGATGTCTTCGATCCGGTGCTGAAGCTGTCCGGCCAGGGCGTGGATGCCGAGAACGATGATGGCGGCGACAGCACCAACTCGCGCCTGAACCTCTCGCTGAAGCCGGGCAAGTACACCCTGACTGCACGCGGCCTCGGCGACGGCGTCAATGGCATGTTCACCCTGTCGGCCACCCGCATTGAACTGCCAGGCAACCTGGTGGATCGCGATGGCACGGCACTGCCGAAGTCGGGCAGCGCGTACACCATGCTCGATAACGAAGGCCGCCGCCGCTTCCTGCTGACCCTGGATCGTCCGGCCGACGTGCGCCTGGATGCGATTTCCAGCCAGGTCGATACCGTGCTGCGCGTGGTCGGCGGCGACGTCGAGCTGACCGACGACGACGGTGGCAATGGCACCAATGCACGCCTGGAAGAGACGCTGCCGGCCGGTCACTACACCGTCGACGTGTCCAGCCTGAACAACGGTGCGGGCCTGGTGGAAGTGCGCGTGCAGGTCGAAGGTGCCAGCGCCGACGGTGCTGCCGCCTCGGCCGCACGCGCCGCTGCGGATGCCGCTGCTGCCGTGGCCGATGACGCCGCTGCTGCGGTGGAAGCAGCCAGCCGTTGAGGTGATCCACACGTAGCGTGGATGACCTCAAGGCCGCAACGGGAAAGGCCGGGCAATGCCCGGCCTTTCCTTTTACCGGAAGCGCTGCGGTTCAGTGCGCAGCGGCGAAGCCCGCATCGCCCAGAGGCGGCAGCATCGACCCGCGCGGTTCGTTGTCCGTGCTTTGTCCCGCGGCGCTCAATGCCTGCTGGTAGGCCTTCGCCGTAGCAGTGTTGAACGCCACCAGCACGATGCGCATCGGCTGTGCATGGCTGCGCTGCCACGCCAGTGTTTCCGTCACTGCGATCTGCGCGGCCTGGTACAGCGGATAGCCATACACACCGCAGCTGATCGCCGGGAACGCGATCGACTTCACGCCCAGCGACTCGGCCAACTGCAGCGATTTCCAGTAGCAGTTGGCCAGCAATGCCGGTTCGTCGCGCTGGCCGTCGTGCCAGACCGGGCCCACCGTGTGCAGTACATGCCGCGCAGGCAATGCGTAAGCGTCGGTGGCGCGCACTTCACCGGTCGGGCAACGCACGCCCGGACGCAGTTCCGGCAACTGCTCGCACTCGGCCAGCAATGCCGGCCCGGCCGCGCGATGGATCGCGCCGTCGACGCCGCCGCCGCCGAGCAGTGTTTCATTGGCCGCGTTGACGATCGCATCCACCGCCAGGGTCGTGATATCGCCCTGCCAAACTTCGATCTTCATGCGTCCGTCTCCTGCCTGTGAGGTGTTCCGCGCAGCATCTGCGCCGGCTGTTCCCACGGTAGGGGACAGGGCATCGATACTGCGTCATGACCGTCTCACGCGCTGCGATCCGACGGCCTTCACGCACGATGGCGGGCGACGCCTTCACGCAGGCTGAAGCAGAAAGGGCTCAGAGCTTTTTCCCGCACGGAAAAGGCTCTGACCCCTGCGATCCATGGTTCTGGCAAACCGGGTCAGAGCCCTTTCCCTGCAGGAAAGGGATCCGACCCAATGCATCACGGCAGGCCGGCCAGCCAGTCGTCGTCGGAACCCTCATTCACATCGGCGAACAGCGGTGTGGAGAAATAGCGCTCGCCGGTATCGGGCAGCATTGCCAGGATCACCGAGCCCGGTTCAGCGCGGGCGGCCACGTCCAGCGCGCTGGCCACGGTGGCGCCGGCGGAGATGCCGACGAAGATGCCTTCCTCCGCAGCCAGGCGACGCGCGGTGGCGATCGCGCGGTCATCTTCGACCGAGACCAGTTCGTCCACCACATCGCGGTTGAGCACGTCCGGCACGAAGTCCGGGGTCCAGCCCTGGATCTTGTGCGGCTTCCAGTCATCGCCCTTCAGCAGCGCGGCACCGGCCGGTTCGGTGGCGATGATACGGGTCTGCGGGCGCGCGACCTTCAGCACTTCGCCCACGCCGGTAAGCGTGCCGCCCGTGCCCCAGCCGCTGACGAAGTAGTCCAGCCGCTTGCCGGCGAAGTCGCGCAGGATCTCGGCGGCGGTGGTGTTGCGGTGGTAGGCCGGGTTGGCCGGGTTGGCGAACTGGCTGGCCAGGAACCAGCCGTGCTGCTCGGCCAGTTCGGCCGCCTTGCGCACCATGCCGCTGCCGCGCTCGGCGGCCGGGGTCAGGATCACCTTGGCACCGTAAGCGCGCATCAGCTTGCGGCGCTCCACCGAGAAGGTCTCGACCATGGTGGCCACGAACTTGTAGCCGCGCGCGGCGGCGACCATCGCCAGTGCCACGCCAGTGTTGCCTGAAGTGGCTTCGACAATGGTGTCGCCCGGCTTGAGCAGGCCGCGTGCCTCGGCGTCGAGGATGATCGCCAGCGCCAGACGGTCCTTCACCGAACCGCCCGGGTTGAACGACTCGACCTTGGCGTAGACGCTGACCTGCGGGGGCGCCAGGCGCTGCAGCCTGACGATGGGGGTGTTGCCGACGGTATCGAGGATGGAGTCGTACAGGGCCATGGAAGCGCTCCGGAAACGGGGCCGCGCCGGGCTTCGGCGGGCGAAGGGGGAGGGCTGGCTGTTCAGGCCAGCGGCTGCCGGCTGACCGTAGCGCCGGCATATGACGCCCGGAAATGACCAGATACCTTTCTTAAACAACCTTTGGTTATAAGCTGGTGACGGCAATTGACCCTAGAGTGGACCTCCGCCCCACGCCGCCTGCCTCCCATGACGCTGACCCAGCTGCGCTACCTGGTTGCCATCGCCGACGCCGAGCTGAACATCACGCTGGCCGCCTCGCGCGTGCACGCCACCCAGCCCGGCCTGTCCAAGCAGCTCAAGCAGCTGGAGGACGAGCTGGGTTTCCTGTTGTTCGTGCGCAAGGGCCGCAGCCTGGAGTCGGTCACCCCGGCCGGCACCGAGGTCATCGCCCGCGCTCGTGCGGTGCTGGCCGAGGCCAACAACATCCGCACCTACGCGGCCAACCAGCGCCGCGAGAGCCAGGGCCAGCTGATCCTGACCACCACCCACACCCAGGCGCGCTTCGTGCTGCCGCCGGCGGTGGCAGCGATCAAGCAGGCCTATCCCCAGGTGAGCGTGCACCTGCAGCAGGCCGGTGAAGCCGACGCGCTGGACCGCTTGAACCAGGGTGATGCCGATATTGCGATCATCAGCACCGCTGGCGGTGAGCCCACCGACGGCATCGCGGTGCCGCTGTTCCGCTGGCGACGTCTGGTGGTGGTACCGAAGGGCCACCCGCTGGACCGCGCCGGCCGCGCCCCAGACCTGGCCGCGCTTGCCCGCCAGCCATTGATCAGCTACGAATCCTCGACCCGGCCGAATTCCTCGTTGCAGCGCGCCTTCGCTGCGAACGGCCTGGTGCCGGATCTGGCGCTGACCGCGCTCGATGCCGACCTGATCAAAACCTACGTGCGTACCGGTCTGGGCGTGGGCCTGCTGGCGGAGATGGCGGTCAGTTCCAACGACGAAGACCTGAGGTCGTGGCCGGCCCCGGAGCCGATCACTGAGTGCATTGCCTGGGCGGTGCTGCCTCGCGATCGCGTGCTGCGCGATTACGCGCTGGAGCTGGTGCACGTGCTGGCACCGCAGATCGATCCGCGTGATCTGCGCAGGGTGCTGGATGGCAACCAGGCGGCGGCGTGGCCGGTGCCACCGACGTGGGAGTCACTGACCCAGACCATCACGGTGTGAGGTGGGTCGAGCAGGGCGTGCCGCCCTGCACCCGCGGTAGTGCCGGCCGCTGGCCGGCAACCTCAGAAGCAACAGCAACAGCAACAGCAACAGCAGAAGCTGGCATTGCGTGGGGTGGCGGGGCGGTGTCGGAGTGCGGGGACGCCGCAAGTACGTCCCTGTAGGCTTGGCAGCCGCATCCATGCGGCTGACACCCCGCACTCCCACACCGCCCCACCTCTGACAGATTCTGGCGGCTGTTGGTAGGTGTCGACCTTGGTCGACACGGTAGATCCACGCCATGCGTGGATGCATTTCGATTCCAATTCGAAATGTTCGATTCCGATGGAGATTCATCCACGCATGGCGTGGATCTACTGCAGATCGCAGAAATCTGTCGAAGGCGGGGTGGGTCCGGTTGCGGGGGCGTGAGCCGCATGGATGCGGCGACCGAGCTTACATGGACGTACTTGCAGCGGCCCCCGCAACCGGACCCGCCCCGCCTACCCACAGGAAGCCAGCTTTAGATGTTGCTTCGGCTCTTGCCGTGGACGTAGCCTCTGCGGGTGCAGGGCGCAGCCCTGCCGAAAAACCCCTCCTGCGACGGTTCGTCGCACGGGCAACCCTGGACCCGGCTCTACACTAGCGGGGTGACCCGCCCGTCCCGCCCGCAGCGCCTCCTGCTCCAGCTCGCCGTCCTGGCGACGCTGTTGATGGTGCTTGCGCCACTGGTCAGCCGCGCGCTGCAGGCGCAGCCGATGGAGCATGCCGCGATGGCAGGCATGGACCACGCCGCCATGGGCCATGACATGCACGACATGGCCATGGCCGGGCACGATCAGCACGGCGCCGCGCCGGCCGCGCCCAGCCGCCCGCCCGACCCCCACGCCATGCACGGCGAAGCCTGCGAATACTGCGTGCTGGCGATGCGCCTGCTGCCGTGGCTGGCGGTGCTGGTACTGCTGTTGCCGCTGCTGTGGCGACCGCGGCTGGTATTTCCCTGGTCACAACAGGTACCGCCTGCGCTGCGCTGGCCGGCGCATGCCGCGCGCGGGCCACCGCGCTTCTCCTTCGTCCGCTGATATCCCTATCGAATCTGCCGCACGACGCCTGACCCGGCGCCGTGCGCGCGTGCGTACTTTGGAGCTGTTCCGATGAAAATGACTTCCCGCCCCGCGGGCGCCTGCGCGCGCCTGCCGGTTGCCCTTGGCCTGGCCGTGGCTGCGTCACTGGCCCACGCTGCGCCTGCCGAAGAGGCACGTACCCTCGACACGATGGTGGTCACCGCCGCCGCACCGTCGTCCCCGTTGCACTGGGTGACCGACCCGCGCCTGCCGCGGCAGCCGGTGCCGGCCAGCGACGGTGCCGATTACCTGAAGACCGTTCCCGGTTTTTCCGCCATCCGCAACGGCGGCACCAACGGTGACCCGGTGCTGCGCGGCATGTTCGGTTCGCGCCTGAACATCCTCAGCAACGATGGCAACCTGATCGGTGCCTGCCCGTCGCGGATGGACAATCCGCTGTCCTACATCGCGCCGGAAAGCTTCGACCGGCTGACCATCATCAAGGGCCCGCAGAGCGTGCGCTGGGGGGCGGGCGCGTCGGCCGGCACCGTGCGTTTCGAGCGCGATACGCCGCGCTTCGAGGAGCCGGGCCTGCGTGCCGATGCCAGTGCGCTGGTCGGTTCGCGCAACCGCAACGACCAGGTGCTGGACCTGACCCTGGGCAATCCGACCGGTTACGTGCGTGCAAGCGGCAACCGTTCCGAAGCCGATGACTACAAGGACGGCAATGGCGACGTGGTGCCGTCGAAGTGGCGCAAGTGGAACGGCGACGTGGCCATCGGCTGGACGCCGGATGCCGACACGCTGCTGGAAATCTCCGCCGGTGCCGGCGATGCGATCGCGCGCTACGCGGGCCGTGGCATGGACGGTGCCGCGTTCGAGCGCACCAGCTACGCGGCGCGCTTCGAGAAGCGCAACCTGCCGGGTGCGTGGGACACGCTGCAGGCCAATGTGTACTACAACGAGGCCGATCACGTGATGGACAACTACACGCTGCGCACGCCGAACCCGCACAGCATGATGCCGATGCCGATGGCCTCGAACGTGGACCGCCGCACCCAGGGCGGGCGGGTCAGTTCCGAGTGGCGCTGGCAGGATGTGCAGCTGGTGGCCGGTGTGGATGGCGAGGACAGTCGTCACCGCGGCCGCATGGGCATGGGCCGCGACGCCTACCGGCAGGCGGCGTGGGAGACCGATGCCAACTTCCGCCGCTATGGTGTATTTACTGAGTTGACCCTCGGCGCCGGCACCGAACAGCGCTGGATCAGCGGGCTGCGCATCGATCGCGCCAGCGTCCGCGATGAGCGGCAGTCGGTGCGCGGGATGATGGGCAACCGGCCGAACCCGACCGCTGGCCTGCAGCGCAAGGAATGGCTGGGCAGTGGATTCCTGCGCTACGAGCAGGATCTGGCCGACGGCCTGACCTGGTACGCAGGCCTCGGCCACAGTGAACGCATGCCCGACTACTGGGAGCTGTTCTCGCCCAACCACGGCCCGGCCGGTGCGGTGAACGCGTTCACCGGCGTGCAGCCCGAGCGCACCACCCAGCTTGATGTGGGCATGCAATACAAGGGGCCCCGTGTGCAGGCGTGGGTGTCGGCGTACGCTGGGCAGATCCAGGACTACATCCTGTTCACCTACCACGGCAGCGGCATGATGGGCATGAGCCAGGCCCGCAACGTTGATGCACGTATCGCTGGTGCCGAGGCGGGCCTGGAAGTGAGCGTGGCCGAGCAGTGGAAGCTGGGCGGCACGCTGGCCTATGCCTGGGGCGAGAACCGCGACCAGCATCGCCCGTTGCCGCAGATGCCACCACTGGAAGCACGCCTGAGCGCGAACTGGGAAGGCCAGCGCTGGAGTGCCGGTGCGCTGCTGCGCGTGGTGACCCACCAGCATCGTGTCGCAAATGGCCAAGGCAATGTGGTCGCGCAGGACCTGGGGCCGAGTGCCGGCTTCGCCACCTTCGCGCTCAACGCTGCTTACCGCTTCAGTTCGCAGCTGCAGCTCAGCGCGGGCGTCGACAACCTGTTCGACCGTGCCTACAGCGAGCACCTGAATCTGGCCGGCAGCGCCGACTTCGGTTTTCCGGCTGACCCGGTGCGCATCAACGAGCCGGGCCGCAGCCTGTGGATGAAGGTGAACTACCGGTACTGATCCGCCGGGTGTAAAAAAAAACCGGGGCCGGATCCCCGCCAGGATCCGCCCCCGCCCGACGCCCTCTGCCGGGCAGCTTCGACTCTACGATGGCAACGCCTGCGGTGCACGGCTGGATACACCTCGACACATGCCGACACCGCTGCGGTCAGCCTTGCACGGAACGGGTTCACGGCGCTATCGCGACGCCGGTTCCACGCCAGTAAACGCTTGGCACATATCGCTTCTGTGGGCGCTTGCCTACACTCGGCGGCCGTGGATCACTCAGGACCGTTCATGTTGGCTCGCATCGCTTCGACCCTGGCCCTTGGCCTCAGCCTGGCCGTGCTGGCCGGGTGCGCGGGCAAACAGGAGGCCGCCGCCCGTCGGCAGGGAGAAGCGGTGCCGGTCACCGCGCAGGTCGTGCAGTCCACGCAGTGGAATGACACGCTGCAGGCACTGGGTACGGCCAAGGCGCGCGAATCGATCAGCGTCACCGCCAAGGTCAGCGAGATCGTCGAGAAGGTGCACTTCGAAAGCGGCCAGCATGTTGCCGCTGGTGCGCCGATCGTGACCCTGCGCGGGCAGGCCCAGGAGGCCGCGCTGGTGCAGGCGCAGGCCACCTTCCATGAGGCCGACCAGCTGTACAGGCGCCAGCGCGAGCTGGCCACGCAGCGGCTGGTGTCCAGCGCCACGCTGGATACGCAGAAATCGATCCGCGATGCCGCCGAGGCGCGTGTGGCGCAGATGCAGTCGGACATCGGTGACCGCCGCGTGCGTGCACCGTTCGCCGGTGTGCTCGGCATCCGCCAGGTCAGCCCGGGCACGTTGCTGACGCCGACCACGGTGATCGCCACGCTCGACGACATCGAACACATGCACATCGATTTCCAGGTGCCGGAAGTGGAACTGGCCGCGCTCGGCGTCGGTGACAAGGTCAGTGCCACCAGCGTGGCGTGGCCGGGCCGTACCTTCGAGGGCGTGGTCAGTACCGTCGACGCACGCATCGATCCGGCCACCCGTGCGGTGACCGTACGGGCCGACTTCGCCAATGGTGACCATGCCCTGCGCCCGGGCATGCTGCTGGACGTGCGCCTGTTCCACCCTGAGCGCCCGGCGCTGGTGATTCCGGAAATCGCCGTGGTGCAGGTCGGTCGCGATACCTTCGTGTACCGCATCACCGCCGACGACAGCGTCGAGCGCGTGGATGTGGTCACCGGCGCGCGCCGTGCCGGCGTGGTCGAGATCAGGCAGGGCCTGGAAGCGGGCCAGCGCATCGTGGTCGATGGCACCGGCAAGCTGCGCCCGGGCCTGAAGGTCGCGGCCAAGGACGCCGCACCGGTCACGGGTGCGAAGCCGGCTGATGCACCGGCGCCGGTCGCGGCCGAGGGCCACGGCGGATGAAGCTGTCCGACATCTCCATCCAGCGGCCGGTGTTCGCCGTGGTGATGAGCCTGTTGCTGCTGGTGCTGGGCGTGATGTCCTTCACCCGCCTGACCCTGCGCGAACTGCCCGCCATCGATCCGCCGATCGTTTCGGTATCGGTGGATTACACCGGCGCTTCGGCCGCGGTCATCGAAAGCCGCATTACCCAGGTGCTGGAAGATGCGCTGGCCGGCATCGAAGGCATCGATACGATCAACGCGCGCAGCACCAACGGCCGCTCGCAGGTCAGCATCGAGTTCACCTCCAACCGCGATATCGAAGCGGCGGCCAACGATGTGCGCGATGCGGTCAGCCGCGTCGCCGACCGCATGCCGGAAGAGGCGCGGCCGCCGGAAATCGCCAAGGTCGAGAGCGATGCCGACCCGATCATCTGGTTCAACATGGTCTCCTCGACCATGGACACGCTGGAGCTGAGCGACTACGCCGACCGCTACGTGGTCGATCGTTTCTCCAGCCTCGACGGCGTGGCCCAGGTCCGCATCGGCGGCCGCCAGCGCTATGCGATGCGGATCTGGCTGGACCGCGACCAGCTGGCGGCGCGCGGGCTGACCACCGGCGACGTGGAAACCGCGCTGCGCAACGAGAACGTGGAACTGCCGGCCGGCCGCATCGAGTCGACCGACCGCGATTTCACCCTGCGCGTGGAGCGCAACTACATCAAGCCCGAAGACTTCGCGACCATCCCGCTGGGCAAGGGTCGCGATGGTTACGTGGTGCGCATGGGCGATGTGGCGAAGATCGAGCTGGCCTCGGCCGAGCGCCGCGCGTACTACCGCAGCAACGGCGAGCCGGGCATCGGCCTGGGCATCGTCAAGACCTCCACCGCCAACTCGCTGGACGTGGCGCGTACTGCGCGCGCTGAAGCCGAACGGGTCGCGCTGACCCTGCCCAAGGGCACGCAGATCTTCGTTGCCTTCGACAACACCACCTTCATCGAAGCCGCGGTGGACCGCGTCTACGCCACGCTGGTGGAGGCGATGATTCTGGTGCTGGCAGTGATCTGGCTGTTCCTCGGCAGCTTCCGCGCTGCGCTGATTCCGGCGGTGACGGTGCCGGTCTGCCTGGTCGCGGCATTCATCGCGCTGTATGCGTTCGACTTCTCGATCAACCTGCTGACCCTGCTTGCCCTGGTGCTGTGCATCGGCCTGGTGGTGGACGATGCGATCGTGGTGGTGGAAAACGTGCAGCGCCGCATCGACCTGGGCGAACCCCCGCTGGTCGCCTCCAAACGCGGTACCACGCAGGTCGCCTTTGCGGTGATCGCCACCACCGCGGTGCTGGTGGCGGTGTTCCTGCCGGTCGGGTTCCTGGAAGGCAATACCGGGCGCCTGTTCCGCGAACTGGCAGTGGCGCTGGCGGCGGCGGTGGCGTTGTCCGCCTTTGTGGCGCTGACGCTGACGCCGATGATGGCCTCCAAATTGCTCAAGCCGCATACCGGGCAGGCACCGCGTGGCCTGCATGGCTTCATCAACCGCAACCTGGAACGCCTGGCCGGGGCCTATGGGCGGGTGCTCGACCACCACGTGGACCGCACCTGGATCTACCTGCTGGTGATGGTGGCCGCACTGGCCGCCAGCTGGGGCCTGCTCAAGCTGCTGCCGTCGGAACTGGCGCCGGCCGAAGACCGCGGTTCGTTCCAGATCATGATCGACGGCCCGGAAGGCGCCGGCTACGACTACACCGTGCAGCAGGTGCAGCAGGTGGAATCGATGCTGGCACCGCATGTTGGCCCGGACAAACCGATCGTGCGCGCCAATCCACGCGTGCCCGGTGGTTGGGGTGCCAGCGAGGAAATGCACACCGGCCGCGTCAGCATCTTCCTGCAGCCGTGGCGCCAGCGCAGCGAAGGCACGCCGGAAGTGGCCAACGAACTGCAGAAGGAACTGGACACCATCCGCGGCGTGCGCGTGCGTACGCAGGTGGGCGGTGGCCTGGTGCGCAGCGGCGGGCAGCCGTTCCAGATCGTGCTGGGCGGCCCGGAATATGCCGAGATCGCGCAGTGGCGCGACCGTATCCTGCTGCGCATGGCCGACAACCCCGGCCTGGTCGGCCCGGACTCGGATTACAAGGAAACGCGGCCGCAGATGCGGGTCAACATCGACCGCCAGCGTGCGGCCGACCTGGGCGTGCCGGTCACCGCGATCGGTTCGGCACTGGAAACCATGATGGGCTCGCGCCGCGTCACCACCTTCGTCGACAACGGCGAAGAGTACGACGTGCTGGTGCAGGCCGGTCGCGATGGCCGTGCCAGCCCGGCCGACCTGGCCGCCATCCGCGTGCGCGCCACCTCCGGCGAACTGGTGCCGCTGTCCAACCTGGTCACGCTGAGTGAGGTGGCCGAGGCCGGCACCCTGAACCGCTTCAACCGCCTGCGCTCGATCACCATCAACGCGGGCCTGGCGCCGGGCTATCCGCTGGGTGAAGCCATTGCCTGGGCGCAGCAGGTCACGCGCGAGGAGCTGCCGCAGTACGCACAGGTGAACTGGAAGGGCGAATCGCGCGAATACCAGAGTGCCGGTGGCGCGGTGCTGCTGACCTTCGCCATGGCGCTGCTGGTGGTCTACCTGGTGCTGGCCGCGCAGTTCGAGAGCTTCATCCACCCGCTCACCATCATGCTGACCGTGCCGCTGGGCGTGCTCGGCGCGCTGGTCGGGTTGTGGGTGAGTGGCGGTACCGTGAACCTGTTCAGCCAGATCGGCATCGTCATGCTGGTCGGCCTGGCCGCGAAGAACGGCATCCTCATTGTTGAATTCGCCAACCAGCTGCGTGACGACGGAAGAACCGTGCGCGAGGCGATCATCGAATCGGCGATGGTGCGCCTGCGCCCGATCCTGATGACCTCGATCGCCACCGTGGTCGGTGCGGTCCCGCTGGTGGTGGCCGGCGGCCCCGGTTCGGCCAGCCGTGGCACCATCGGCATCGTGATCATCTTCGGTGTGACCCTCTCGACGTTCCTGTCGCTGTTCGTGGTGCCGGCGTTCTACGCGCGGCTGGCGCCCTACACCCGCTCGCCGGAAGCGGTGAAGCGCGAGTTGGAGAAGCAGGAGGCGGAGTCGCCCTCGGTGGGTGGTCATGCCTGATCCGACCACCGTGCTGCGAGGCGACGGCTTCCAACTGCGCCCCTGGCGCCCGGATGATCTGGAATCGCTGCTGCGCCATGCCAACGACGCCGAGGTATCGCGGGGCCTGCGTGATCGTTTCCCTTACCCGTACACGCGCGAGGATGGCGAGGCCTTCCTCGCCGGTCGCGTGCTGGCCCCTGGCACCCTGAACCTGGCCATCGAGATCGACGGCCAGGCCTGCGGCAGCGTCGGGGCCCAGCAGGGCACTGCCGAGCGCGGGCACATGGCGGAACTGGGCTACTGGCTGGGCCAGGCCTACTGGGGCCAAGGGCTGATGACCCGGGTGGTCGGCCTGTTCGCACCCTGGGTGATGGACGAGCTGCGCCTGTTCAGGCTGCAGGCCGGGGTGGTCGACTTCAACCTCGGCTCGGCCCGGGTGCTGGAAAAGAACGGTTTCCAGGAAGAAGGCGTGGACCGCTGCGCGGTCTACAAGCGCGGGGTGCTGCACGACCTGCGCCGCTTCGCCCGGGTGCGCACGCAGCTGCCCTGAACACGCGGGCCGGCCGCGGTAGAGCCGAGGCCGTGCTCGGCCGCCGTCATCACCACGCCGAGCATGGGCTCGGCTCTACAACACAGCGCTACCGCAGCGGCCTTCGATCAGGGAGAATCGACCGGTCCCCTCCAGCCGACGGGACGTCCTCACAACCCGCCGACTGGAGAGAGCGCGCGTGGAAGCTACCGTACATTTCATCAACAGCATCATCTGGAGCAAGGCACTGATCTTCGCGTGCCTGGGCGCCGGCCTGTTCTTCAGCCTGCGCACGCGCTTCATGCAGATCCGCGGCTTCCTCGAGATGTGCCGCCTCACCGTCAAGGGTGAGAAATCAGACGCCGGTGTGTCGTCCTTCCAGGCCCTGGCCATGTCGATGGCCGGGCGCATGGGTATCGGCAACATCGCCGGCGTGGCCACCGCCATCGCCTTCGGCGGCCCCGGTGCGATCTTCTGGATGTGGGTGATGGGCTTCCTCGGCGCATCCACCTCGTACGTGGAATGTACGCTGGCACAGATCTACAAGACCAAGGACGCCGAAGGCCGTTACCGTGGTGGCCCGGCGTACTACATCGAAAAGGCCATGGGCCTGAAGTGGTACGCGCTGGTCTTCGCCATTGCCACGATCATTGCCGCCGGTTTCCTGATGCCGGGCGTGCAGGCCAACGCCATCGCCGACAGCATCATCAACGCCTGCCGTGGCACCGCACTGTGCGGCCCGCTGGATGGCCAGACGATGGGCATGGAGTCGGTGCAGGCGCTGAAGCTGGGCATCGGCATCGTGGTGGCGCTGCTGCTGGGCGTAGTGATCTTCGGCGGCGTCAAGCGCATCGCCAACTTCGCCGAAGTGGTGGTGCCGTTCATGGCGGCAGCCTTCATCCTGACCGCCATCGTCATCATGATCATCAACTACGATCGCGTGCCGGAGATGTTCGGCATCATCTTCAGCAGCGCCTTCGGCACCCACGCCGCGTTCGGCGCGATGATGGGCCTGGCGGTGGAGTGGGGCATCAAGCGCGGCATCTACGCAAACGAAGCCGGCCAGGGCTCGGGCCCGCACGCGGCAGCCGCCTCGGAAGTCTCGCACCCGGCCAAGCAGGGCTACGTGCAGGCCTTCGCCATCTACTTCGACACCATGATGGTGTGCACCGCCACCGCGTTCCTGATCCTGGCCAGCGGCACCTACAACGTGTACTCGCCGGCAGGTGCCGGCGCCCCGCCGATCTTCCAGGGCCTGGCCGGCATTCCGGAAGGCGCGGGCTACGCCCAGGCGGGTGTGGAAGCCGTGCTGCCGGGCTGGGGCTCGGCGTTCGTGTCGATCGCGATCTTCTTCTTCGCCTTCACCACGATCATGGCCTATTACTACATGGCCGAAACCAACTTGACCTACGTCAACCACAACAAGAAGCGCCCGCTGACCGTGCTGGTGCTGCGCCTGGGCATCATCGGCATGGTGGTGTTCGGCGCGTTCCATAATGCAACCCTGGCCTGGGCGCTGGGTGACATCGGCGTGGGCCTGATGGCCTGGCTGAACATCATTGCCATCCTCATCATCCAGAAGCCGGCCATGCTGGCCCTGCGCGATTACGAGCGGCAGAAGAAGCTGGGCCTGGATCCGATTTTCGACCCCGATGCCCTGGGCATCAAGAACGCCGATTTCTGGCGTCAACGCAAGCTGGAGTTGTCCCGTAGTGAATGATCCCTGGAAGAACGCCCGCCGCCCGTCGTCGCGACCGCCGCGGGCCACCCCGCTGCCACCGCGTGAGGGCGGCACCCCGCCACCGCCGGGGCGTGGCAATGACGAACTGCGCCTGTATGGCTGGAACGCCGTGCAGGCCCTGTTCGCCAAGCGCCCGCAGGCGCTGCGCAAGCTGTACCTGGTGGACGCGCTGATTCCGCGCATGCAGCCGGTGTTGAAGTGGTGCGTGGCCAA
Source organism: Stenotrophomonas sp. INTA L402-1 (assembly GCF_059295135.1). NCBI lineage: Bacteria > Pseudomonadati > Pseudomonadota > Gammaproteobacteria > Lysobacterales > Lysobacteraceae > Stenotrophomonas > Stenotrophomonas sp. INTA L402-1. The sequence continues at coordinate 5,264 of NZ_JCAFWP010000004.1, read as the reverse complement.
CCGTGTGGGCTACCGCGTGGTGGAGGAGGGCGACCTCAACAAACTGGCCGCTACCACGCACCACGAAGGCCTGGTGGCCGACGTGCTGCGTGCGCCCGTCGTACCGCTGGCGCAGTGGCTGGAGGATCTGGGCGAAGGCCCGGCGCTGGCGTTGTGGCTGGACGGTGTCGGCAATCCCCACAACTTCGGCGCAATCCTGCGCTCGGCCGCGCACTTCGGTGTCAAGGCGCTGCTGCTGCCGGCCGGCAGCACGCTGGCGCTGTCTGGTGCCGCTGCGCGCGTGGCCGAAGGTGGCGCCGAATCGGTACCGCTGGTGCAGTTGCCGGACAACGCACAGGCCATGGCACAGCTGCGAGCGGCCGGTTTCGGGCTGGCCGCGACCCTCGTTGATGGTGGCGACGACGTGTTCCGTGCGTCGCTGCCGGAACGGTTGGTGTACGTGATGGGTGCTGAAGGCGAGGGCATGGACCGCGGCCTGGCCAGCGAATGCGACCTGCAGGTCTCGATTCCCGGCAGCGGCGCGGTGGAGAGCCTAAACGTGGCCTCGGCCACGGCCGTGTTGCTGGCACAGTGGGCGAGCCGCCGCCACGGCTGATTCTGTCGTGCTGATGCTGTGTTGATCTCCTGACCCGGCCCTTGCGGCCGGGTTTTCTTTTGCGCGGCGCAAGAGCGAAAACGATGCACGCGCAGCAAACTGGGTCATCCGCGTCAGCTTGCGTTGCTTCAAACACGCTTGATGGACAGGCAAGCAATTTTAGTATTTGTCTCATTGCTGGGCCGTTTCCTGCGTCGCACGGTGGAGTTCCTTCCAACGTCGTACAGGAGTGGTTCCATGCATCGAATCCAACGCCGCACACGTCGCACTTGCCTGGTGCTGGCACTCGCTGCGCTTGCCGCACCATCGCTACAGGCCGCGGAACGCAGTCTCGATGGTGTCAATTTCACCGGCCCGTTGATCACGCCGAATCCGGCCGGCCTGCCGCAGGGCAACTGGTACATCGAGCCCTATCTGGTGCGGGTCGACAGCCGCGACCACTACGACAACAACGGTGATCGTCGCCGCAGTGCCGAGCACAGTGGCGCCTGGGCCACGGTGGTGCCGATCATCTATGGCTTCAGTGACCGGGTGATGGGCCAGGTCAATCTCAGTGCCTCGCGCTCCGAATCCGGCAGTGCGCGCAGCAGCGGCTTCCGCGCCGGTGACACCACCGCACGCCTGCAGTACCTGCTGCAGGCGCCGAATGCCGATGGCACCCGTCCGGCCATCTCGGTCGCGCTGGTGCAGCGTTTCAGCACCGGCAGCCATGACCGTATCACCGGCAATCCGCTGGATGCACAGGGCGACGGCGTTCAGCGCACCACCGCGGCGCTGGGCGTGCAGCAGGTGGTGTGGCTGGGCAATGACCGCCCCGTGCGCTGGCGCGCCCAGCTCAGCGCCGGGCCGGCACCGTCGCGCACTGCCATTTCCGGCACCAGCGTGTACGGCACCGATGACACCTTCCAGGGGCACATTTCGCGCGGCTCGGTACTGGGCCTGTCGGTAGGCGCCGAGTACAGCTTCAATTCGCGCTGGGTGGGGGTGATGGAAATGGCCGCCAGCCGCGAGACCGGCCAGCGTCTGAGCGGCTTCGCACGTAACGGCAGTGGTGCGATCGAGCGGATTGAAGAGCACCGTCCGGCCAGCCGCAACGTCAGCCTGGCGCCGGCGGTGGAGTATCACTTCAGCCCGTCGCTGGGCCTGATCGCCGGCGTCGAATTCACCGTGGCCGGGCGCAACACCGGCCGCATCATCAGCCCCCAGGTCGCCCTGGGCATGTTCTTCTGAGGGGCTGCCGATGAACATCGAATCCATCGTCAACACCATCCTCGGCATCGTCTGGAGCCCGTACCTGGTGGTGCTCTGCCTGCTCGCCGGCCTGTACTTCAGCGTGCGTACCCGCTTCATCCAGCTGCGCGCGCTGCCGGAGATGCTGCGCCTGATGTTCCGGCACGAGCGCTCCGAAGCCGGTGTGTCACCGTTCCAGGCCCTGTCGCTGTCGTTGTCCAGCCGCGTCGGCGTCGGCAACATCGCCGGCGTTGCCATGGCCATCGCCTTTGGTGGCCCGGGCGCGATCTTCTGGATGTGGATCGTCGCCTTCCTCGGCGCCTCCAGCGCCTTCATCGAATCCACGCTGGCACAGATCTACAAGGACCGCGATGCCAAGGGCCAGTACCGCGGTGGCCCCGCGTACTACATCGAAAAAGGCCTGGGCCAGCGCTGGTATGCAGTGCTGTTTGCGCTGGTCACCGTGCTGGCCGGTGCGATGCTGGCCGGCACCCAGTCCAATGCGATCACCAGTGCGGTGAACGAAGCCTGGGACGTGCCGGTGATGACCACCACGGCGGTGCTGCTGGTGGTGCTGGGCGCGATCCTGATCGGCGGTGTGCGCCGCATCGCGCGGGTGGCCGAGTGGGTGGTGCCGTTGATGGCTGTGGCGTATCTGCTGGTGGCGGCACTGGTGATGGTGCTCAATGCAGAGAAAGTGCCGGAGGTGATCATGCTGGTGCTGCGCAGTGCATTCGGTGTGGATGCAGCGTTCGGTGCAATGATCGGCACCGCCATCCAGTGGGGCGTGCGCCGTGGCGTGTTGTCCAACGAGGCCGGCATGGGCAGCGGTGCGCATCCAGCCGCCGCCGCCGAAGTCACCCACCCGGTCAAGCAGGGCCTGGTGCAGTCATTTTCGGTCTACATCGACACGATGGTGGTGTGCAGTGCTACCGCCTTCCTGATCCTGTCCACGGGCCTGTACAACGTTTACGACCCGGCTGTGAACGGCATTCCGGATGAGGCGCGCCTGCTGCTGGGCAATCTGCCCGGCGTCGAAGCCGGGCCGCGCTTCGTGCAGCACGCGGTGGAGTCCGCGCTGCCGGGCTTCGGCCGCTCGTTCGTGGCGCTGGCGATCCTGCCGTTCGCGTTCACCACCATCCTGGCGCTGTACTACATGGCCGAGACCAATATCAGCTACCTGTGCCGTGATCGTCCCGCGCCGTGGGTGATGGGCGGGTTCCAGCTGCTGTTCCTGGCCGCGACCGGCTACTCAGCGGTGAACAGTGCCACGATCGCGTGGTCGCTGGGCGACATCGGCGTCGGCCTGATGAGCTGGCTGAACATCATCGCCATCCTGCTGCTGCAGAAGCCAGCGCTGGCGGCGCTGCGCGACTACGAACAGCATCGCCAGGCGGGCAAGGATCCGCTGTTCAACCCGAAGCTGCTGGGTGTGCGCAACACCAGCGTGTGGGAGGGCTGACAGGATCGGGTCAGATCCCTCGCCAGCGCGAGGGCGCTGACCCACGCCATCGCCCGGTGGGTGCGCCATTACTCGGTGGATGCGCCCTTACCCGGTGGGTGCGAACCTTGGTTCGCACCGCTCTCGCCGCTGCTTTCGCCGGGCATGGCCCGGCGCTACCACGTCACTCGTTCGGCGGCGTGGTCGCCTTGGCCTCGCTGCCGAAGCTGCCATCGGCTTCTGCGGCCAGGTACGCGAACACGGTGTACGCGGCCACGTTCTGCGCCAGCGCCTTCGGGTCGATCTTGTCCAGCGTGTCGTCGGCGGTGTGGTGCAGGTGGAAGTAGTCCGAGCCGTCCTGCGCCAGCCATGCCCACGCGCCACCCTTGGCGGCCAACGGGCCGACGTCCGGGCCCGGGCCACCCTTGTCGGCCTGGTACTCGATGCCCAGCGGCTTCATCACTTCGGCAATCTGCTTCGTCGCTTCGCGCGAGCCTTCCGGGTTCGGCGAACCGGTATTGAAGGCATAGATGCGGCCGGCACCGAAGTCACTCTCGGCCGCCAGCTGGTGCAGGGCCACGTCCTTGGCATGCGCCTCGGCGTAGGCCTTGCCGCCGTAGAGACCCTGCTCCTCGTTGGCGAACGCGATCACACGGATGGTGCGCTTCGGCGCCTGCTTGAGCTGGCCGATCAGATGGCCCGCAGCCATGGTGATGCCCACGCCCGCGCCGTCATCCACCGCGCCGGTGCCCAGATCCCATGAATCCAGGTGACCGCCGATCACCACCACTTCCTTCGGCAGGCTGCGGCCGGTGATCTCACCGATCACGTTGTACGAGGTGGCGGTGCCATCCCAACCGCAGTCCAGCGCCACCTTCACCGTGGTGCTGCCGCGGGCCAGCAGGCGGGCCAGCTGGTCGGCGTCGGGCACCGACAGTGCTGCAGACGGCACCGGGGTCAGGCCGTCGTCGAAACGGGTGATGCCGGTGTGCGGCACGCGGTGCGAGTCGGTACCGGCCGAGCGCATCAGGAAACCGACCGCGCCCTTGCGGATCGCTTCGGACGGGCCCTTGCTGCGGATCGCGCCACCACGGCCATAGTCGCGGCCATCGCGGAACGGCAGCATCTGGTAATCAACGAACGCGATCTTGCCCTTCAGCGAACCGGCCGGTGCGGCCTGCAGTGCGCTCAGGTCGGCGAAGCGGACTACTTCGGCTTCAACGGTGCCGCCCGGGCTGCCACCCAGCGCCGTGATCTGCAGCGGCTGCGGGTTCCTGCCGGTCACCGCGGCGTGTTCACTGCGGCGCTCCCACTTCGGGAACGTCACCGGTTCCTTCCACACCTTGTCGAAGCCGAGGGCCTTGAACTTGGCTTCGGCCCAGGCCACGGCGCGGGCGTCGGCCTCGCTGCCGGCGATGCGCGGGCCGATTTCGGTGGTGAGCGATTCAACCACTTTCCAGCCGGTGTCATCGGCCAGCGCCTGGTCGCGCAGCTGCGCGGCGGTGGCCAGCGACGCCGGGGGCAGGGTGGTGGTGTGCGGCGCCGCGAAGGCCGGGGCGGCCAGCAGGGCGAGGGAGGATGCGATGGCAAGGACGCGGCGACGCATGGACAGCTCCGGGAAGGGACCAAGCCTTGGAGCTTAACAGTCGTTCAGCCCGGCGCATGGGCGGGAGGTCATGGCTGGCGCGAACGCTGTTTTCCGCCATGACCGGCAAAGCGAAAGCCCCGCCAGGGCGTAATGCTGTTCACTTAAGCAGCTGAGCCAATCAGAATCCGATGCCAGTCTTCTGGCATCGGATTTTTTGTGCCCATCCAACAGCAACTGCTCGACCTTGGTGACCTGTTCAATTTCTCCGACCTGAGCACCTTCACCCAGAACATCCCGGTGGAATGGGTGTCCAGCGCGCTGGAACTCTCCTCGCAGGCCTCCATCCGCAGGCGCAGATTACCCAGCGATCAGGTGTTGTGGCTGGTGCTGGGCATGGCCCTGTTCCGCGA
>NZ_JCAFWP010000003.1:0-165975 GCF_059295135.1 Stenotrophomonas sp. INTA L402-1 | reverse complement strand
AGATGTGTATAAGAGACAGATGCTCGACTGGCTGTGGAGCAGTCGAGCATGGCTCGACTCTACAACGCAACCGCCCGTTGCGGCATGGCTCCGTCACCGTGATGGCGCGACAATACCCCCATGACCGACCGTATCCCCCTGTTGCTGCTGCCCGGCCTGCTCAACGACGCCGAGTTGTGGCGCTCACAGTTGGCTGACCTGGCCGACATCGCCGATTGCACGGTGGGCGACCAGACTCGCGGCGAAACCCTGCAGGGCGTAGCCGAGGACGTGCTGGCTCAGGCGCCGGAGCGCTTTGCGCTGGCAGGTTTCTCGCTCGGCGGCTTCGTCGCTCAGCAGATCCTGCGCATCGCGCCCGAGCGTGTGCTGCAGCTGGCGTTGATCGATACCTCGATCCATGCCGATTCGCCGGAACGTGCCGAGCAGCGCCGTAGCCAACGTGCCAGCGTGCGCCTGCCGGGAAAATTCCACGGCTTCGGTGACGCGCTGATGCGAAGCTACATCGATGCCTCGCGGCTGGATGACTACGTGCTGGTGCAGCGTGTGCGCGACATGACCGCTCGCCTGGGGGCGGAAGTGTTCCTGCGCCAGAGCGCGCTGGAACGCCGTGATGGCCATGATGTGCTGGCTGGCTACCGCGATCCATTGCTGATCGTGTGCGGTGCGAACGACCGCATCACGCCGCTGGCGGTGAGCGAGGAGGTGCACGCCCTGGTGCCGCATTCGCAGCTGGTGGTGGTGCCCGATTGCGGACACCTGGCACCGATGGAAAAGCCGGACGAGGTCAGTGCGGCGATGCGCGAGTGGTTGCTGCAAGGCGAGGGATAGCTCTGCCTTTGGTAGGTGCCGACCCTGGTCGGCACGATGTGTCATCGACTGACCAGAGGTAGGTGCCGACCAAGGTCGGCACCTACCGATTCCGATCCGTAACCGCGGTTGGGATCAATCCCAGGCCGGGGCAATACCTTCCGGGTTCGCCAAACGATGGCCGCGATCCAGCTTGGCGATCTGCGCCATGTCTTCGTCGGTCAGGCGTACGGCCGCTGCTTCAAGGTTGGCTGCCAGGTTTTCGCGCTTGGTCGACGACGGAATGACCGAGAAGCCCTGCTGCAGCGCCCAGGCCAGCGCAACCTGCGCCGGGGTGGCCTGGTGACGGCCGGCAATGGCCTGGATCACCGGGTCCTTCAGCACTTCGCCATAAGCCAGACTCATGTAGGCGGTGATGTGGATGCCGTTGTCCTGCAGGAACTTCACCAGCAGGCGGTTCTGCAGGTACGGGTGGATCTCGATCTGGTTGGTGGCGATGGCTTCGGCACCGAGGATCTCGATCGCCTTGCGGGTCTGCGCGATGGTGAAATTGGAGATGCCGATCTCGCGGGTCAGCCCCTGCGCCTTGGCTTCGGCCAGTGCTGGCAGGTATTCCTCCATCGGCACATCGATCTTGTCATTCGGTGACGGCCAGTGGATCAGCGCCAGGTCGACGCGGTCGGTGCGCAGCTTCTCGAGGCTGGTACGCAGGCTGGCCAGCAGCGCATCGCGCTTGAACTCGGTGATCCACACCTTGGTGGTCAGGTACAGATCATCACGCGGCACGCCGGACTCGGCGATGGCCTGGCCGACTTCGGCTTCGTTGCCGTAGATCTGCGCGGTATCAATGGCGCGGTAACCGACCTCCAGCGCATTGCGCACCGAGTCGATCACGGTCTGGTCTTTGAGGCGGAAGGTGCCGAGACCGAAAGCGGGGACAGTCATGGGAAGCTCCAACGGGGGGAAGGGAGTAGCAGAGGGAAGAGGTTAGGACAGGCACCGTATGCATGCCGGCAACGGTGCATTGCATGGATCAATGCGCGGTGGCGGCAATGCCGTCGGCGCGGTGGTCGACGCCATCGCGGCGGTCGAGGCGGCCACTGAGCACGGTCAGCGCGTAGGCCAGCACGACCACCAGCGCGCCCAGCCATGGGGTATGCATCAGGCCGATGTGCTCCACCACCAGGCCGCCCAGCGAGGCGCCCATGGCGATGCCGACGTTGAACGCGGCAATGTTCAGGCCTGAGGCCACGTCGGTGGCCTGCGGTGCATAGCGCTGCGCCTGCTTGACCACGTAGACCTGCAGGCCGGGCACGTTGCCGAACGCTACCGCACCCAGCGCCAGCACCGTCAGCAGCATCAACCAGGTGTTGTAGGCAGTGAACGTGAGCACGAACAGCACCAATGCCAGCAGTCCGAAGATGCGCTTCAGCGCGGGCACCGGGCCCATGCGGTCGGCCATGCGCCCGCCCCACAGGTTGCCGATCGCCACCGACACGCCGTACACCAGCAGCACCAGGCTCACGGCATTGGCCGGCAGGCCGGTGACGTCCTGCAGGATCGGCGCCAGATAGGTGAAGGCCAGGAAGGTGCCACCATAGCCCAGCGCGGTCATCGCATAGACCAGCAGCAGGCGTGGCTGGCCGAGCACGGCCAGCTGTTGGCGGAGGCTGGCCGGCGCACTCTGTGGCAGGTTGCGCGGAACGAACAACAGCGCGCCGATCAGGGCGACCACGCCGAGGCCGGCCACCGCCAGGAAGGTCGCGCGCCAGCCCAGATGCTGGCCGATGAAGGTGCCCAGCGGCACGCCGGTCACCAGCGCCACGGTCAGGCCGGTGAACATGATGGCGATCGCGCTGGCCGCCTTCTCCTTCGGCACCACGGCGGTGGCGATGATCGCGCCGATCGAGAAGAACACGCCGTGCGCCAGGCCGGTGAGGATGCGGGCGATGATCAGCGAGGTATACCCGGGTGCCATCCAGGCGACGACATTGCCGAGCGTGAACAACACCATCAGCGCCACCAGCAGTTGCTTGCGCGGTACGCGTCCGGTCAGCGCGGTCAGCACCGGCGCACCGATGGCCACGCCCAGCGCGTACAGCGAGACCAGAAGGCCGGCCGAGGGCAGGCTGACCTGCAGGTCGCCGGCGATGGTCGGGATCAGGCCGACGATGACGAATTCGGTGGTGCCGATGGCGAAGGCGCCGAGGGTCAACGCCAGCAGGGCGAGGGGAATGCCACGGGTCATGACAGGGTCCAGCAGGAGGAAGAGGCTGCGCAGTCTGCGCCGCCGACCTTTGCCGAAAAACCGGCCTTCACGCCAATCACTATTGCCGTGCAGTCAATAATAGGGACATGAAGACCACTCTCGATGAAATGCAGGCGTTCCTTTCGGTGATCGACAGCGGCTCGATCAGTGCCGCCGCCGAGCAGCTGGGGCAGACGCCCTCGGGCGTGAGCCGCGCCCTGGGGCGGCTGGAGGACAAGTTGGGGATCACCCTGCTGACCCGTACCACCCGCCGCCTGCACCTGACCGCCGAGGGCGAGGCGTTCCTGCGCCATGCGCGCGCGATCATCGATGCGGTGGAATCGGCCGAGGAACAGATGGCGGCGCGCCGCGAGCGCCCGGCGGGGCGCCTGCGCGTGGATGCGGCGATGCCGTTCGTGCTGCACGTGATCGCGCCGCTGGTGGCCGGCTATCGCGCGCGTTACCCGGAAGTGCAGCTGGAGTTGAACAGTTCCGACCGCTACATCGACCTGCTCGAACGGCGCACCGATCTGGCGATCCGGATCGGCCCGCTGGCCGACTCCACCCTGCATGCGCGGCTGCTGGGCCGCTGCCAGCTGCGGCTGGTGGCCAGCCCGGCCTACCTGGCCAGGCACGGCGAACCGGCCAGCGTCGCCGCACTGGGCCAGCACACGCTGCTCAGCTTCAACGAGCCGGAATCACTCAACCGTTGGCCGCTGCCCGGAGAGTCGGATGGGCTGCTGCTGGTGCGCCCGGATATTGCCGTATCCAGTGGCGAGACGTTGCGCCGGCTGGCGGTGGAAGGTGTGGGCATCACCTGCCTGTCTGACTTCGTCACCGATCGCGACCGCAGCGCCGGCACCCTGGTGCAGGTGCTGGCGGCGCAGACGCTGGATGTGTACCAGCCGATCCATGCGGTGTACTACCGCAACACCGCCGTATCGTCGCGGATCAGCTCGTTCGTGGATTACCTGGCCGACGCGATGGCGCAGAGCGACTACGTGCGCTGAGGTTGCCGGCCAGCGGCCGGCACTACCGCACGCGCCGGTGGGCGCGGCTGCGCTGGTGGGTGCGGACCGTTGGTCCGCACTGATCCTGCCGTCGCCCGACCAATGGTCGGGCGCTACCCATGCTGGGGCGGAGGTTGCCGGCCAGCGGCCGGCACTACCGCACGCGCCGGTGGGTGCGGCCGCTCTGGTGGGTGCGGACCGTTGGTCCGCACTGATCCCGCCGTCGCCCGACCAATGGTCGGGCGCTACCCATGTGGCGGCGGACGCTGCCGGCCAGCGGCCGGCACATCGCACGGGTAGTGCCGGCCGCTGGCCGGCAACCGGATCACTCAGGCTGCGCGCGCCAACGCGTCCTTCGCTGCCGCCGTGGTCGACAGATCGAACACATCCACCGCATCGATCAACCGGTTCGCCTGTTGTTCCAGGCTGCGTGCGGCGGCACTGGCTTCCTCCACCAGCGCGGCGTTCTGCTGGGTGGTGCCATCCATCTGGATCACGGTCTGGCTGACCTGCTCGATACCCGCGCTCTGCTCCTGCGAGGCCGCGGAAATCTCCGCCATGATGTCGGTCACGCGTTGCACCGATGCCACAATCTCGGCCATGGTGTCACCGGCCTCGCGCACGCGCTGCGCACCGTGCCCGACCTGCTCAACCGAGGCTTCGATCAACGCCTTGATCTCCTTCGCGGCCGCCGCCGAGCGCTGCGCCAGCGTGCGTACTTCACTGGCGACCACCGCGAAGCCGCGGCCCTGCTCGCCGGCACGCGCGGCTTCCACTGCCGCGTTCAGCGCCAGGATGTTGGTCTGGAACGCGATGCCATCGATCACGCTGATGATCTCGGCGATCTGCCGCGACGAGGTTTCGATCGCGCTCATCGTCGTCACCACCTGGCCGACCACGTTGCCGCCCTGCGAGGCGACCGTGTGCGCGCCGATCGCCAGCTGGTTGGCCTGGCGTGCGTGCTCGGCGTTCTGGCGCACGGTGGAGGTCAGTTCTTCCATCGACGCGGCGGTTTCTTCCAGATTGGCCGCCTGCTGCTCGGTACGGCGCGACAGATCATTGTTGCCGGCGGCGATCTCTGCAGCCGCAGTGTGGATGTTGCCGGAGGCGTGCTTGATGTCGGTGACGATGGTCGCCAGCTGCGCGGCAGTGGTGTTGGCATCGCCGGCGATGCGCGCGAACACGCCCTGGAAATCGCCGTGCATGCGCGCGCCGAGGCGACCATCGGCGATCGCACGCAGCATGCTGGAGACCTCGCCGAGGTTCTGCTCGGTGGTCTGCATCAACCGGTTCAAGCCATCGACCATCGCGCGGAAGTCATGCTCGAAGCGCGCGCTGTCGCCACGCTGGCTGAAGTCACCGGCGGCAGCGGCTTCGGCCAGGCGGCGGATCTCGCCATTGATCATGCCTAGATTGACCTTGGCGGTATCCAGTGCGTCGGTGATCACTGCCTTCTCGCCGGGCAGGCGTTCCATGTCCTGGCTGAGGTCACCGATGGCGTAACGACCCATGATCGCAATCGCACGCAGCTTTACCTGGATGTGCGCATCGACCAGTGCGTTGCTGTCGGCGACCATTTCGCCGAATGCGCCGGAGAAGGCACTGGCGTCCATGCGGTGGCTGATGGTGCCGGCTTCATGCGCCTGTGCCATCGTGGCCTGTGCATCGAGCACACCGCGCAGCGTAGACTGCACGGCCTGCATGGCCTGCGCGAGGCGACCGATCTCATCGCGGCTGCGCACCTGCACAACATGCTGCAGATCACCGGCGGCCACTGCACGCGCAGCGGCTTCCACCGCCAGCACCGGCTGCACCACCGCACGCCGCAGCCACCAGCCCAGGCCCATCAGCAGCAGCACGGCGGCCAGCACGGTCAGCGCCGCGCACAGCAGCAGCGTCTGCCGCGCCTGCTGCGAACGGGCCGCTACCGCCGCTTCGGCCACCTGCGTGGCGTGCGTACTCAACGCATCCAGCGCGGTTGTCACCGGGCGGTCCTTGCCGCGCACGAGGTTGTCGCCGGCGGCGGGATCGTAGCTGGCCTCGGCGAACGCCTGCAGCGCCGCGTGATAGTCCTGCTGCAGCTGCGCATGCAGGCCGATGAACGCCTGCGCCAGTTCGCGCGTGCGTGCATCCGGGCTGCTGACCAGGCCCTTGGCCAGCTGCTCGACCAGACGACCCTCGCTGTCGAAGGCGTCCAGGTGGCGTTGGCGCAACGCGTCGTCGTGGCCGCGCAGCAGCACGTTCTTCCATTCCTGCACCTGGCCGCGGAACTCGCGCTGCAGGCGTTCGGCATCGCGGCTGTGCGCGACTTCGGGTGGAACCTCGGTGGACAACTTCAACCAGGCGGAGGCCAGGCCGGCCAGAGCGCACAGCAGGACCACGGCCAGACCAACGGAAACCGCGCCGAGCAGCTTGGACTGCAGGCGCGGAGCACGGACAGACGCATTCATGGGGAAGAACTCTCGGGAAGGGGCACTGCGGTATCGACCCGCTGCGCACGCCCTGAAGTGGGATGTTGATCACATTCGCGTTTCGTTTAGTGATGTGAAGGAGATGTTTCATAGGACAGATGTGTCCATATGGAACGAAAGCAGACCCTCGACAGAGGAATTAAATGTAACTAATGTTGTTACATGAAATCCGCGAACCCCCTCTCCGACGCCCTGCACGTGATGGCGCATCTGGTCGGCCATGCCGCCCCGCGCACGTCCGAACAGCTGGCGTCGTGCCTGCCGACCCATCCGGTGGTGATCCGTCGTCTGCTGGCACAGCTGCACAAGGCCGGCCTGGTGCGCAGCACCCGTGGTCACGGCGGCGGCAGCCTGCTGGCACGCGATGCCGCGGCGATCACCCTGCATGACATCTATCTGGCGGTGGGAGCACCGCCGCTGGTCCAGGTCGGCGCTCGCGATTCCGGCGGTGGCTGCCCGATCCAGCAGCTGGTCAACAGCGCCCTGCTCGAAGGCGCGCGCGAGGCGCAGCGGCTGCTTGAGCAGCGCCTGCAGGCGACCACGCTGGACCAGCTCGGCGCCGACTTCGCCCGCCATCTTGCCCATCACCGTTCCCTGGAAGGTCACCATGAATCCTGATGTGCTCATCGTCGGCGGCAGCTATGCCGGCATTGCCGCCGGCCTGATCCTGGCCCGTGCCCGTCGCCCGGTCACCGTCATCGACGCCGGTTCACCGCGCAATCGTTTTGCCAGTCATTCGCACGGGGTGCTGGGGCTGGATGGCATCAGCGGCGCCGAGCTGCTGAAAACCGCGCGTCAGCAGCTGCTGGACTACCCCACGGTGCGTTGGGTGCATGCCGAAGTGGAGCACGCCCGCACCACCGCCGAAGGTGTGGAAGTGCGTACCGCCGATGGCCAGGTGCTGGCCGCGCGCAAGCTGCTGCTGGCCAGCGGCATCGCCGACCAGCTGCCGGAACTGCCCGGACTGGCCGAGCGCTGGGGCAGCACTGTGCTGCACTGCCCCTACTGCCACGGCTATGAAGTCGGTGGTGGTGCCATCGGCCTGCTCGGCGGCCATCCGATGTCCGCCAGCAAGGCGCCGCTGTTCGCCGACTGGGGCAATGTCACGTTCTTCAGCATGGGTCTGGAGATCACCGATGAGGAACGCGCCGCCATGCAGCAGCGTGGCGTGCACATCGAGACGTCACCCGTGCTGGGTGTGCAGGGCGACCAGCCGACCTGGCTGGAAGTGGAGCTGGCCGACGGCCGCCGCATCGCACAGCGTGCGCTGTTCGTGCCGGCCACCCAGGCGATGGCCACGCCGCTGGTGCAGCAGCTTGGTTGCACATTGGTCGAGAGCCCGCTGGGTGTGCTGATCGAGGTCGACATGATGAAGCAGACCTCGGTGCCGAACGTATACGCCGCAGGCGATGCGACCACGGTCGGCAACATCACCCTGGCCACCGCCGAGGGCGTGCGCGCGGGGATCGGCGTGCATCATGCGCTGGTGGCCGAGGACAGCGTGCCGCGCTGACACCCGACGCGACGTGCTGCTCTGGTAGATGCCGACCTTGGTCGGCGCCGTTTCATCCACGCATGGCGTGGATCTACTGCAGGGTGGTCGGGCACCATTGAGGCACGGTGGGTGCCGGCCGAGGCCGGCACCGTTCCATCATCCCTTCACGCACAGCACCTGGCGCAGCGTGTGCACCACGTCGACCAGGTCGAGCTGCGCCGCCATCACGTCGTCGATCGACTTGTACGCGGCCGGCGATTCATCCAGCACGCCGTTGTCCTTGCGGCATTCCACATGCGCGGTGGCCTCGCGGTGCTGGGCCAGCGTGATCTGCTGCCGCGCAGTACCACGGCTCATCACCCGGCCGGCACCGTGGCTGCAGCTGTGGAAGCTGTCCGCGTTGCCCTTGCCACGCACGATGTAGCTGCGCGTGCCCATGCTGCCGGGAATGATGCCCAGCTCGCCTTCGCGGGCACTCACTGCACCCTTGCGCGTAACGAGCAGTTCCTGGCCGAGGTGCGTCTCCTTCTGCACGTAGTTGTGGTGGCAGTTCACCGCCATCGCCGCCAGCTGGAACTTCGGCAGCCGGTGGCGCATCTCGGCCAGCACCCGCGACATCATTGCCTCGCGGTTCTGCCGGGCGTAGTCCTGCGCCCACGACACTGCTTCGACGTAGTCATCGAACAGCGGCTCGCCTTCCATGAAGAACGCCAGGTCCTTGTCCGGCAGGTGGAAGCCGAGCACGCGCCGGGCCAGTTCCTCGCGCGCCTTCTCGATGAAGTAGGTGCCGATCAGGTTGCCGGTGCCGCGTGATCCGCTGTGCAGCATCACCCACACCGTGTCCGTCTCGTCCAGGCACAGTTCGATGAAGTGGTTGCCGCCGCCCAGCGTACCCAGCTGGCGGTCCAGCTTGTCGGTGCGGATTCTGCGGTGCTTGTCCTTGATGTTCTCCAGACCGGCGGCCAGCCCGGACTGCACCAGCCGCGTGTGGATGCTGTCGGGCATGCGGTGGTGCTCGCCGCCGCGTCCGTTGCCGACCGGGATGCTGCGCTCGATGCTGTTGCGCAGCTGCCGCAGGTCATCGGGCAGGTCGTTGGCACGCAGCGTGGTGCGCACGGCGGCCATGCCGCAGCCGATGTCGACGCCGACCGCCGCCGGGATGATCGCACCGCGGGTCGGGATCACCGAGCCCACGGTCGCGCCCTTGCCCAGGTGCACGTCCGGCATCACGGCCACCCATGGCCCGACGAACGGGATCGCGGCGATGTTGCGCAGCTGCTCATGCGCCTGCGCTTCCAGCGGTACACCGTTGACCCAGCCCTTGATCGGCGTGGTGCCCTCGGCGTGCAGCCATTGATAGTTGTGTTGAGTGTCCATGTTTTCGTGTTTGTCCTTGATGGGCCGGCGGCGCGTCCCTGCGCCGCCGCGACCCCCTACCTGATCGTCACCAGCTGCTTCAGCACGCCATCCAGGCCGCCGAACACGGTGAGCTTGTCGATCTTCTCGGTGACCTTCTCCAGCGCCTCCAGCTCCTTCAAGCGCATCAGCACCGGGTTGTCCTCGATCAGCTTTGCGGTGTTGAGCTGCGAACGCGTGGCATTGGCCTCCTCGCGGCGACGGATCACGCTGGCCTGGGCCTGCTTCTCGGCCAGCACCACGCCGTTGAGGATCTCCTTCATCTCACCCGGCAGGATCACGTCCTTGATGCCCACGCCGAGCAACCGCACGCCGTGGCCCTCGATCGCCGCCTGCACATGGGCGGCGATCTCGCCGTCCAGTGCCGCCTTGTCACCCAGCAGCTCGTCCAGGCTGCGCGCGGCAATCGCCTGGCGCAGGCCGAACTGCAGCTGCCGGTAGACGAACTCGTCGGCATTGCTGAGCGTGCGGTGTGCACGCACCGGGTCGACCACCTGCACGGTCGCGGCCAGGTTCACCCGCAAGGTCACCTTGTCGCGGCTGAGCAGTTCCTGGCCGGACACGTCCAGCGAACGCGCACGCAGCTCCACACGCTCCACCGACACGTTGCCGTTGAAGTTCCAGAACGCGTGCAGGCCGGCGTCCAGCGTCTGTCGCAGCGTGCCAGCGATGAACAGCAGGCCGACCGACTCGCTCGGCACGGTGCTGATCACTGCCACACGCGGCAGCACGCCCAACTGGCCCAGGCGCTGCTGCACGTCCGCCGGAATGCGCGGCTCGTCACCCAGCGCCATCACGCGCACCTGGGTGTCGACCGAACCCCGCCAGTACAGACGGCGGCTGCCCGGCGGCAGCACTTCATCGATGCGGCCGTTGCGCAGCAACAGGCCGACCTCGCTGGCGCCGACGTTGGCCAGCACGAAGTGCGTGTCCAGCTCGGTGCCCAGCGCTTCGATCAGGCTGTCCTGGTCGCTGCCGGTATAGGCCGCGCCCTTCGATGCGGTGTGGATGTCCACGTGCGGGCGGCCGCCGAACGGCGACAGGCGGTGCACGCCCGGCAGCAGGATCTGCTGGAAACGACGGTTGCGATACACCAGGCCGCGCTCGCCGTCGCCGATCACGACCTTGATGGTCCAGAACATGGGAGTCTCTCCTTGTATGGCTCTGGTGGTTCGACCCGATGGGAATGAATCGCCATGACCCGGGTCGATCAGGTCGTGGCGAGGCCGCCTGCACACCACGTGCAGGCAGCGGAAGAGGGCGGCCATCGGCGGACGGTCCGCGCGCGGAGCCTTCGGTGCACCGGCACGGCTGCCATCGTCGTTCCCGGCAGGCAGCACCGGTGCGGAACGTGGCTGGCAGTGGCGGCGGGCCGGGGCCCGGCGTGCGGTCCGTTGCCTTCCACGTTCCTGCCCGAAGGCGTTGTCCGTGGACGGCGACGATGGCCGCTGGGGCTTGCGCCCCGGGTGTTGCTTCAAGTCATGACGTGACAGGTCATGTGGTTTGGAGTGGGAATCGAACCCACGACAGACGGATTACGGATCCGTTGCTCTGACCAAGCTGAGCTATCCAGTTGGGGACCGCGCGGAATCGAACCGCGTACCGGCGAACCGATGCCTGCTTCCAGCAGGCGATCCAGGCGATGGCATGTCCGAGACCTCCGGCATACGCCACGGCAATGCCGCGCGCACCAGCCCGTGGTGGAAACGGGACCGTTGGAGAATCGAGGGTGCAGGCCATCGACATTATCGCGAGCGATAATGTTTTGATGCGATGCAGATAATGTCCAGGCGCTGCCACTCGCGCGAAGTAAATCCTTCGGCGGGGCGGAAAAACCTGGGTCAGTGAGCGGCGGGTTGCCGCGCGGGGTGCAGTTCTGGCATCGCGGGTCCTTGTGCCGACGCAAACGAAAACGCCCCCGGGACTTGCGTTCCGAGGGCGTCGTCAGGCCTCGGAGATCGGGGTGGCCGATCTCCGCAGGGCGGGTATCAGGCCGTTGTCAGCTGGTTTTCCTTGCCGAACGCGCGCGCCAGCACGTCCATGCGCAGGCATGGCAGCAGTTTGGCGATGGCGACGGAATGCGCGTTCAAGGGAAGTTTCCAGTGGTTGTTGAAACGAGGTGCGCACGATAAACCACGATTTACTCGCACGCAACCATTTTGTTCAATTATTTTCTTCTTTACCGCGCAATGCCGGCCAGCGGCCGGCACTACCGGACTGTGCAATGCCGGCCAGCGGCCGGCACTACCGGGTCTCAGGCTTCCGCGCTGGCGGCATCCAGCTGCGCGACATCCTGCACGCTCAGCGACACGTTGGCTGCGGCCAGCAGGTCGTGCAGCTGCTCGACGCTGGTGGCGCTGACGATCGGCGCGGTGATTGACGGCCGTGCGATCTGCCATGCCAGTGCGATCTGCGCGGCACTGGCGTTGTGCTTGCTGGCCACGTCATCCAGTGCCTGCAGGATGCGCAGGCCACGCGGATTCAGATAGCGCTTCACCACGTTCTCGCCACGCGCCGGGCTCTTGGCCGCATCGGCCGGCGTGCGGTATTTTCCGCTGAGGAAGCCACTGGCCAGCGCGTAGTAGCCGATCACGCCGATCTGTTCGCGCTGCACCAGCGGTTCCAGCTCCTTCTCGTAGCCGGCGCGGTCGTACAGGTTGTACTCGGGCTGCAGGGTTTCGTAACGCGGCAGCTTGTAGTCGGTGGATACCTTCAGCGCATCGGCCAGGCGCGTGGCGCTGTAGTTGGACGCACCGATCGCACGCACCTTGCCGGCTTCGATCAGGCGCCCGAACGCGGCCAGCGTCGCTTCCAGCGGCGTGGATTCATCGTCTTCATGGGCCTGGTACAGATCGATCACGTCGGTCTGCAGGCGGCGCAGCGAATCTTCCACCGCGGCATTGATGTTGTCCGGGGTCAGGCCAGGGCGTTCGGCCCACTTGGCCACCTTGGTTGCCAGCACCACCTTGTCGCGCTTGCCGCTGCGGGCGAACCACTTGCCGATCAGCGTTTCCGATTCGCCGCCGGCATTGCCCGGCACCCAGGCCGAATACACATCGGCGGTGTCGACCAGGTTGAAGCCGGCATCGACGAAGGCATCGAGCAGGGCGAAGCTGGCCTTCTCATCGGCGCTCCAGCCGAACACGTTGCCACCGAAGGCGAGCGGACGTACATGCAGGCCGGAACGGCCCAGTTCGCGGGTTGCCGTCATGGGCACGGACTCCTTGGGGGAAGTACTCCAGAATAAAACGCGTTGTGTGACCGTGCTGCGGCGGTGACCACAAAACAGTGTTCCGCGATACGCACGCAGCTAACGTTTTGTGAACACCTGGGACGCCGCGGCTGCTAGTCTCGCCGCATCTTCCGCTGGAGTCGCTCCGATGATGCCTGCTTCGTCCTTGCGTGGTTGCCGCCTGCTGCTTGCTTCGGCCCTGCTTGCCGCTGTTCCCGCGTTCGCCGCACCGGCCACGGTGGCACCGGCGAAGATCCAGGTGTCACCGGCCATCGATGCGGCGGTGAAGGCGTCGACCCGTGATGCCAACAACGTCAAGCGCGATGGCTTCCGTCATCCGGCGCAGACGCTGTCGTTCTTCAAGGTGACGCCGGAAAAGACCGTCATCGAGATCACCCCCGGCAACGGCTGGTACTCGGAGATCCTGGCGCCGCTGCTGCAGGACAAGGGCCACTATGTTGCCGCCGTGGTCGACCCGATGGCGGTGCCCGAGGGCCGCGGCCGTGACTACCAGCAGCGCAGCCGCGACAGCCTGGAAAAGAAGTACGCCGGTGCACCGGCACAGTTCGGCAAGACCGCCGTGGTCGCCTACGATCCGGCCAAGCCGGTGTTCGGCCCGGCCAGTTCAGCCGACGTGGTGCTGACCTTCCGCAACGTGCACAACTGGCGCAAGGCCGGCCAGGCGCAGGGCATGTTCCAGGGCTTCTTCAACGTGCTCAAGCCGGGCGGCGTGCTGGGCGTGGTCGAGCATCGCGCCAAGGCCGACGTGGCCGACGACGATGACACCGGCTATGTCGGCCAGCAGCAGATGATTGCGATGGCCGAAGCCGCCGGCTTCAAGTTGGACGCGCGCAGCGAGGTCAATGCCAACCCGCGTGACACCAAGGACCACCCGAACGGCGTGTGGACGCTGCCACCGACCAACCAGCACGACAAGGCCGATGATGCGAAGTACCAGGCGATCGGCGAAAGTGACCGCATGACCCTGCGCTTCATCAAGCCGTAAGGGGTGGTGCCGGGCTGGCGCATGTTGTCTCTGTAGAGCCGAAGGCAGCGGCAGGAGCCGCTGCCAACGTCGCGTGCGACGGCCCGAAGGGTGCCGGTCAGGACGGCCGGCATCGTCCCTGCTCGGCTCATCCCGCGTAGCGCGGCGAATGGCTGGTCCCAAGACCGGCCGTGCGCCGGAATTCGATCGTATGCAAGGACATGAATTGTTGAAGAAGGTCTTTTACATCGCTGTCGCGGTGCTGGTGCTGGGGCGGTTGATCGATTTTGTGTTCTACGGTGGTCATGCCCACGATCTGATGGCGACGGTAGGGTTTGCCGTGCTGTTCGCGGGTGCCCTTCTGGAGGAACGTTCGCGCAAGGCCGACCCGCCGGCTGCAGGCCTGCGGCGCCGGGCCAATGTCATCGCCGCGTGCGGCATCGCACTGGTGCTGGGCTCGTTCCTGCTGGAATGGAAGGTTTTCGGCTGAGCCGGCCGAGATTGGGGCGGCAGGAAAGCGCAGCCGCAACCACGCTCACCGCGCGCAGCGCAACGTATGGCTGGCCCCAGGTCCGGCCATGCGCCGGAGTCCAATCGAATTCAAGGACATGGACCGTTGAAGAAGGTGCTGTATATCGTCATCGCGGTGCTGGTGCTGCCGAGGCTGTATGACTTTGTGTACCACGGTGGGCATGCTTACGACCTGCTGGGAGCGACGGGTTTTGCAGTGCTGTTCTTTGGCGGGGTGCTGGACGAACGCGCCCGCATGACCTGTCCGCCACCCGCGGCGCTGCGTCGCCGGGCCAATGTCGTCACGGCATGCGGTTTCGTGTTGGTGCTGGGGTCGTTCCTGCTGCAGTGGAAGGTATTCGGCTGAGCCCTTCGTGTTCGTGGTCGCAGGAAAGCGCAGCCGGGCATGGGCTATGCCAGCCGACTTGACCGGCACCTTTCGAGCCGCCGCACGCGGCATGGGACAATGCCCCACCCGCCGCCTGCCGTGCCCGCAATGCTGATCGCCTTCAACAAGCCCTTCAACGTGCTCTGCCAGTTCACCGACCGCAGCGTGCCGCCGCGGCCGACCCTGGCCGGGTTCGGCCTGCCGCCGCGCGTGTATGCCGCCGGTCGCCTGGACCATGACAGCGAAGGCCTGCTGCTGCTGACCGACAACGGTACGCTGGCGCACAAGCTGACCGACCCGAAGCACAAGGCTGACAAGACCTACTGGGTGCAGGTGGAAGGCATGCCCAGCGACGAACAGCTGCAACAGCTGCGCGACGGCGTGGTGCTCAATGACGGGCCGACCCTGCCGGCGAAGATCGAGCGCCTCGATCCGGCGCCGCCGCTGTGGACACGCGATCCGCCGGTGCGCTTCCGCAAGACCGTGCCTGACAGCTGGTTGGCGATCACGATCCGGGAAGGCCGCAACCGGCAGGTGCGGCGGATGACCGCGGCGGTGAACCTGCCGACGCTGCGGCTGGTCCGCGTGTCGATGGGGCCTTACCGGCTGGACGACCTGCAGCCGGGGCAGTGGCTGCAGATCGGTTGATGCAGAAAGGGCCGGATACCTTCCGGTGTCCGGCCCTCATGTAGTGCCTTGGGGTCAGCGCCCTTCCTGTGGAAGGGATCCGACCCCGGCAGGCTCAGGCGTCGCTGCCGATATCGCTGTGCTCGTCCACCACGGTGTCGTTGCGGCGGTCACGCGCGTTGATGCGCTGCGCCTGGCCATTCACCACGTGGCCATTGGCGGCCTTCTTCTTCTGCTGCTTGCGGTACAGCGCGTAGCCGAGCAGGCCTACACCGACCGCAGCGGCGGCCACGGCCACTGCCGGATTGCGGCGCACGAACTTGGTTGCGGCCTTGCCGCCGGTCTTCACTGCGCCGATGGCGGCGCCGGTCTTGATCCAGTCCGCATTGCGCAGGCTGCCACCGGCGCTCTTCAGGCCATCGCCGGCGGTGTGGGCCAGCTCCAGGGCGCGCTCCAGAGCGCGGTCGGTGATTACGGTCAGCTTGCTCATGCGGGGGTCCTTTGCCTCGGGTCGAAGTCCAGTGTCGCGTGTTGCCCGTAAACGGTATGTCAGTCGAGGTCACACGTGGCGTGACTTTACCGCAGCCATTCAGGATCAGGCAGGGTCCACAGCCGGCCCCACTGGTCAGGTCCCGCGCGGCTTGGCTCGATGGGTGGCCGTCGCCGTCCACGGGTCATCCGGCCACGGATGGCGCGGGTAGCGGCCCTTCATTTCTTTTTTCACTTCCGCGTAAGTGTTTTCCCAGAAATTGCGCAGGTCCTGGGTGACCTGCAGTGGGCGGCCACCGGGCGAGAGCAGGTGCAGGGTCAGGGGCACGCGGCCGTCGGCGATGCGCGGGGTGTCAGCCAGGCCGAACAGTTCCTGCAGCTTCACCGCCAGCACCGGCGGCAGCGGTTCGCCGCTCTCGCTGTCCAGCGCGTAGGTGATCGGCCGCTCGAGCCCGGAGGGCACGGTGATGCGGGTGGGTGCATGGCGTTCGACGAGCTGCCGTTGTGACCACTCCAGGGGCGACTTCAGCGCTTCGCCGAAGCTGGACTCGTCCAGCGCATCCAGGCGGCTCTTGCCGGCGAACGCGGGCTGCAGCCATTGCGCACGCGTGGCCAGCAGGGCGTCGTCGCTGCAGTCGGGCAGGCCGAGTTCGGGCATCCAGCGCCGCAGCGATTCCACCCGTGCCTGCCATTGGCGCAGGCCTTCGGTCCACGGCAGCGCCTGCAGGCCGAGTTCGGCCACCGCGTCGGTCAGCGCCTGTGCGGCGTGCTGCGGATCAACCCGGCCGGCCGAGCGGCTGTCCAGCACGATGCGGTCGAAACGGGTCTCGCGCAGTGCCACCAGGGCGCGGCGCTCGCTGTCCCAGCGCACCACGTCTTCTGTGACGAAGCGCTCCGGCCAGGCCTTGCGCAGCTGGCCTTCATCCACCGGTGCGGCACGCAGCAGCAGCGCATCGCGTGCCTCAAAGCGAAGCTCGCTGGCCACCAGCCACGGTTCGCCGCGCAGGTCACTCAATTCGTGCAGGCGCGTGCTGCGGCCATTGGCCAGCAGGTAGCGCAGTGGGTCGCTGGGGTGCTGGACACCGATGCGGTCGGGGAAGGCGTGCGCGAGCAGGTCACCGAGTTCATGGGCTTCGATGCTGGCCGGCGGTGCGGCATCGCAGCGCAGGCGGCGACGCCACTGCTTGGCGGCGGCATCGATCGCGGCCAGGCCGCTGCGGTTGGCGTCGCCCGGTGCGCGGCCATTGCGGAACGCCGCCAGCGCACGCCAACGCGCGGCCAGCGCATCACCGCCCTGGCGCAACGGATCGCGCGCCTCCAGCAGGGCGGCCAGATCGGCGGCCAGCGCCTGTGCGCGGGCATCGGGCGCGGCCAGCAGCATCGCCGCCATCCGCGGATGCGTGCCCAGCGCCAGCACACGGCGGCCAAGTGCGGTGATCGCACCGCTGCTGGACAGCGCGCCGAGCCGCTGCAGCAGTTCGCGGGCGGCACCCATCGGGCCGGCCGGTGGCGGATCGAGGAAGCGCAGGTCGCTGCTGCCCCAGGCGGCCAGTTCCAGCGCCAGTCCGGCCAGCTCGACCTGATCGATTTCGGCGCGGCGCTGCGGCTCCAGCCGCTGCGACTGCGGCCACAGCCGCCACGCCACGCCCTCGGCGACACGGCCGGCGCGGCCCGCGCGCTGGTCGGCCGATGCCTGCGCGATGGCCACTACGTCCAGCCGGGTGAAGCCGCTGTTGGGGTCGTAGCGCGGCTCGCGTGCCTGGCCGCTGTCGATCACCACGCGCACGCCCGGCAGCGTCACCGAGGACTCGGCCACGTTGGTGGCCAGCACCACACGCCGACGACCATCACTGGCCGCCTGCAGGACCCGCGCCTGCTGCTCCACCGGAAGTTCACCGTGCAGGGCCAGCACTTCGACGCCGGCATCCAGCGATTCCCGCAGCCCGGCCTGCACCCGCGCGATCTCGCGTTGGCCGGGCAGGAACACCAGCAGGTCACCAGGATATTCAGCCAGGGCCTGCTGCACCGCGCGGCGCACCTGCAGTTCCAGCGCCTCATCGCGGCGCGCCGGGAAATGGCTGATCGCCACCGGGTAGCTGCGGCCTTCGCTGCTCAGCCGCGGTGCATCGAGGAAGCGGGCCAGGCGCTCACCATCCAGCGTCGCCGACATCACCACCAGGCGCAGGTCATCGCGCAGCTGTGCCTGCACGTCCAACGCCAGCGCCAGGCCCAGATCGCCACTGAGGTGGCGTTCGTGGAATTCGTCGAACAGGATCGCGCCGACCTCTTCCAGCATCGGGTCGTCCTGCAGCATGCGGGTCAGGATGCCTTCGGTGACCACCTCGATGCGGGTGCGCGCGGAGACCTTGTTCTCGAAGCGGATGCGGTAGCCGACCGTGCCGCCGACCTCCTCACCCAGCTGCCGTGCCATGAACAGCGCCGCGCTGCGCGCGGCGACGCGGCGCGGTTCCAGCAGGATGATCTTCCGCCCCTGCAGCCACGGTGCATCGAGCAGCGTCAGCGGCACCTGGGTGGTCTTGCCGGCGCCGGGCGGTGCCTCCAGCACCAGTCGTGGCTGCGTGGCGAGGTGCTGCTGGATCTGCGGCAGCAGCGGGGAAATCGGGAAGAGCGGGGCGTTCATGTGCAAAGGATAAAGGGCCATGGCAGCCGCAGGTACAATGCGCGGGCACTTTTCCCCCGCGATGACCATGCACCTGATCGATATCGGCGCCAACCTGACCCACGACTCCTTCGACCGCGACCGCGATGCCGTGCTGGACCGCGCGCGCCAGGCCGGCGTGGTGCAGATGGTCATTACCGGCGCCAGCCGCGAGCACTCGCCGCTGGCCGTGCAGCTGGCGCAGCAGCATCCTGGTTTCCTGTATGCGACCGCCGGCGTGCACCCGCACCATGCGGTGGAATACACCGAGGAATGCGACGCCGAGATGCGCGCGCTGCATGCCCACCCGGAAGTGGTGGCGGTGGGCGAGTGCGGGCTGGACTACTTCCGTGACTTCTCGCCGCGCCCGGCCCAGCACCGCGCGTTCGAGCGCCAGCTGCAGCTGGCCGCAGACAATGGCAAGCCGCTGTTCCTGCACCAGCGCGACGCGCATGCCGATTTCATGGCACAGATGAAGAACTTCGAAGGCCGTGTCGGCCCGGCGGTGGTGCATTGCTTCACCGGTGAGCGTGACGAGCTGTTCGATTACCTGGACCAGGACTGGTACATCGGCATCACCGGCTGGCTGTGCGACGAGCGCCGTGGCGCGCACCTGCGCGAACTGGTGAAGAACATCCCGGCCAACCGCTTGATGATCGAGACCGACGCGCCGTACCTGCTGCCGCGCACGCTGAAGCCGATGCCGAAGGACCGCCGCAACGAACCGATGTTCCTCTCGCACATCGTGGAAGAACTGGCGCGTGACCGTGGCGAAGACGTGGCGGTGACCGCCGCGAATGCAACTGCCGCGACGCGTGCGTTCTTCCGTCTGCCGGACGCGGGTTGATCAGGTAGTGCCGGCCGCTGGCCGGCAGCAGCATGAACGCCGCAAACATCGCGCGGTTGCCGGCCAGCGGCCGGCACTACCGGAGCAGGTCGCGCAGGCCCTCACGGTAGCTGGGGAAGCGCGGCTCCCAGCCCAGCGCCTCGCGCGTACCGATGCTGTCGATGCGCTTGCTGCTCTCGTAGAAGCGCCGCAGTGTCGGGCTCAGCGCCGGATCGTCCCAGGGCATGGCAGGTGGCATCGCAAACCCGCCCAGCTGCGCGGCGAAGGCCAGTACCTGCTGCGGCGGTGCCGGCTCGTCGTCGGCCGGCAGATACAGCCCATCCACACACGGCCGCTGCATCGATGCGGTAACGACCGTTGCCAGGTCATCCACGTGCAGTCGGTTGAACACCAGCCCAGGACGCACTACGTGGCGTGCGCGGCCCTGTGACAACTGCAGCAGCGCATTGCGTCCCGGCCCGTACAGGCCGGGCAGGCGGAACACCGCCGAGGCGATACCGCGCTGCTCCGCCAGCGCACGCCACTGGTCCTCGGCGCGTCTGCGTTGCATGCCGGTCGTTTCAGTAGCATCGGCCACGCTGGTTTCGTTGATACAGCCGCCGGTCCGATCGGCATAGACCGACGTGGATGACAGATAGCCCACCCAGTGAAGTGCTGGACTTTCCTGCAGTGCCGGCAGCAGCAGACGCAGTGCCGGGTCACCCTCGGCATCGGGCGGCACGCTGCACAGCACGGCCTCGGCCTGCGCGATCTCATCGAGCAGGGCGGGGGAAGGTGGCGTGTCAGCTCGCAGCTGATGGCGCGGCAGGCCATCGTGCGGTGCCGACGCCGGGTCGCGCACCGTGCCGGCCACGTGTACGCCCAACGCCCGCAGATACGTGGCCAGCACGCACCCGCTCCAGCCCATGCCGAGGATCAACACCCGCGCGGGCAGGGCGTTGGCCTGCGTCGTATCGCTCACGCGCTGCGCAGCGCCTGGTAGGCCTGCAGGCTGCTGTAGGCGACCTGCAGCAGCAAAGCTTCCTGGTCGGCCTTCCGAGCGCGCGCCAGCATGTCGCCGACGATCTGCTCGGCCTCCACCTGCTGGCCGGCTTCCAGGTCTCGCAGCATCGATGCCTTCAACGCAGAGCCCGCCTGGGTGAGGGTGCCGCGTGTTGTGTCCTGCGCGGCATCAGGAATCGGTTCACCGGCAGCCTCGGCCACGGCCAGGCACTCGTCGTACAGGCCACGCACGATCGCCTCGCCATCATCGGTGGCGACGATGCTGCCGATATCCGCGCGCAGCAGGCAGGTCGCGGCGGCCAGCGCGGTCAGGAAGGTGTACTTGATCCACTGTTCCTGGCCGATGTGCTCGCTGGCCAAGTGATCGAGGTTGGCCTGCGCGCAGGCGGCGGCGAAGGCACGCACGCGCGTGGAGATCGCACCGCCATCGCGTTCGCCGAAGGTGAGCTTGGCCGGCTTGCCCAGGTGCAGCACGGCGCCGTCGGGGGCCTTGGTGGCGCTGATGAAGCATAGGCCACCGAGCACAGCGTCGCGGCCGAAGCGCAGGTCCAGCGCGTTGTAGTGATGCAGGCCGTTGAGGATCGGCAGCACGGTGGTGTTTGCGCCCACGGCCGGAGCGATGGCATCGATTGAGCTGTCCAGGTCGTAGGCCTTGCAGCTGAGGATGACCAGGTCGAACGGCTTCTGCGCGGCCAATGCCGGGAGCGCATCGGCGGTGACGTGCTGCACCGGGAAGCTGGCGTCGCCGAGCGGGCTGCGGATGACCAGGCCATCACGGTCCAGCTGGGCGGCGCGTGCGGGGCGCACCAGGAAGGTCACGTCCACGCCGGCCTGGGCCAGGCGACCGCCGAAGTAACCGCCGGTACCGCCGGCGCCGAGGATCAGGATGCGCATTGCACGTTTACCGTTTTCTGGGGAATCAGGAGTGCGATTGTGCCGGAGATTGCGGCCAGCGGCGGAGCCCCTCGTGGTGGTTCGCGGAATGCACTGTTCATTGGGGTTGGCCGGGCGGGTAGGCCGCGCAGGGGACGCTGCAAGTACGTCCCTGTAAGCTCGGTCGCCGCATCCATGCGGCTCACGCCCCTGCGCAACCTACCCGCCCGGCCACGGACATGTTCCGGGCGCGGCCACCACGGAAAGCAGATCAGAAGCGAAGGCGGAAGCGGGTCGCTCGCTGCGCGAGCTCGTGTAGAGCGGTGCTCAGGGTAGTTGTTCGCTGAAGTCTTCGGTGTAGCCCAATAGCAGTGTGGTGCGGGTGGCCAGCGTTGCAGCCAGTTGTGACCAGGTGTCGTGCGTTCCGGCCGCGTAGATGCGCTGCAGGTCCGCGGCCAACGCGCTCGCCTCTGCAGGCGACGGTGCGCGGTCGCGCTGGAAACCGAGCCACGATGCGCCGAGTCCGAACAGACGGTAGTCGTAGCGCTCCTGCAGATGCCGGATCAGGGCGTGGTTCTGGAAGAGGTCCCAGTCCGCGCTGAAGTAGCCGTTGGGCAGGGCGGCAATCAGCAGGTCATCACGGGTCACGGGCACCTGCTGCACGCAGACTACGTCGTCGACGATGAGATCCGGTGTCGCATTGGCAGCGACCAGCGCCTCGATGTCCTCGTCGCTGCACATCAACGTGCCCGCCAGAGCGGTCCACTCCAGCCGATGCGAGGAATGCTCGAGCTGCGCGACCACATGCGCCAGCAACCGCCCGCGTGCCGCCAACGCATCTTCAGGCGTCGCCGGGTCTTCGTCCTCGTACAGCGCGATGCGCTCGTCGTCGGACGCGTGCATGCTGGTGTAGCGGCACTGGCCGACATCGTCGAGCGTGCATAGATAACGATGAAGGGGATCAGCCGCCTGCAGCGAGGCCAGGCAACCGAGCACCTCATCCAGCGTAGGCGAATCGCTCAGCAGGACGTGGCTGAACGCATCGATCGGACCATCCGACACGGCCTTGTCCAACGGAATGGAAGTGATCTTCATCGCCACAGCCTAGCCGTAATCCGAAACGAAAATAGCCAAGCATCGGCTTGGCTCTACAGGGAACGCTTCATCCACGCATGGCATGTATCCATCGTGTCGACCAAGGTCGACACCTACCAACAGCGACCGGAAACTGTCAGGGGTGGGGCGGTGTGGGGGTGCAGGACCGTTGGCGCCATGGATGGCGCCATCGAGCCCCCACGGACGGGTTTACGGCGTGTCCTGCACCCTCACACCGCCCCGCCCAACTCGTGATGCTTCCGCCTTGGCTGTTGCTGTTGCCGGCCAGCGGCCGGCACTACCACTGCAGGTGCAGGTGCAGGGCCGCAGGCCCTGCAGGCACCCCTCAGCTGCGCATGCCCACGCCACGGCGCAGCAGCCACAGCGCCAGCGCCGTCAGCACCACCACGAATCCGATCATCAGCCCGTAGGCCACCGGCAGCGGCACATCGCTGCTGCCCAGCAGGCCATAGCGGAATGCATTGACCATGTAGAAGATCGGGTTCGCGTGCGTGGCGGCCTCGGCCCAGCCCGGCAGCAGCTTCACCGAATAGAACACGCCACCCAGGTAGGTCAGCGGGGTCAGGATGAAGGTCGGCACGATCGCCACGTCATCGAATTTCTTCGCATACACCGCATTGATGAAACCGGCCAGCGAGAAGATCGTCGCACCCAGGATCACCGTGGTCAGCATCACCAGCGGGTGCGGGATGCGCACCGGGGTGAAGAACATCGCGATGATCAGCACGATCACGCCCACCATCAGGCCGCGCAGCACGGCACCGGCCACGTAGCCCCACAGGATCACCCAGTTCGGCATCGGGCTGACCAGCAGCTCTTCCACGTGGCGGCCGAACTTGGCGCCGAAGAACGAGGAGCTGATGTTGCCGTAGCTGTTCTGGATCACGCTCATCATCACCAGGCCCGGCACGATGAACTGCATGTAGGTGTAGCCGCCCATGTCCCCCACGCGCGACCCGATCAGGTTGCCGAAGATCAGGAAGTACAGGGTCATGGTGATCGCCGGCGGCACCAGGGTCTGGCCCCAGATGCGCATGATGCGGGCGACTTCGCGGCGCACGATGGTCATCAGTGCGACGCGGTTGCGCTGGCCGTCGGTCAGCTCGGTGGTGCTCATGCAGGCTTCTCCAGGTTGCCGGTGAGGCGCACGAACAGCTCCTCCAGGCGGTTGCTCTTGGTACGCATCGAACGCACACGGATACCGGACTCGTTGAGCGTGGCAAACACGCGGTTGAGGTCCATTGCGCGCGGCATGTCGATGTCCAGCGTGTGCGGGTCCGGTGCGGTCAGCGTCGCGCCTTCGATCACCGGCAGCTGCGCCGGCAGGTCACCGTCGATGTCCAGCAGGAAGCCTTCCACGTCCAGCTTGGCCAGCAGGGTGCGCATCGGCCCCTGCTCGACGATCTGGCCATGATTGATGATCGCCAGGTGGCGGCACAGGTACTCGGCTTCTTCCAGGTAGTGCGTGGTGAGGATGATCGTGGTGCCGGCGGCGTTGATCTCCTTCAGCACGCGCCACATGTCGCGGCGGATCTCGATGTCCACGCCCGCGGTCGGCTCGTCCAGGATCAGCAGGCGCGGGCGGGTCATCATCGCGCGGGCGATCATCAGTCGGCGCTTCATGCCGCCGGACAGCGTACGGCTCATCACCTGTGCCTTTTCCCACAGGTGCGCCCGCTTCAGTTCCTCTTCGGCACGCTGCTCGGCTTCCTTGCGCGGCACGCCGTAGAAACCGGCGTAGTTCACCAGGATGTCGAAGGGCTTTTCGAACAGGTTGAAGTTGATCTCCTGCGGCACCAGCCCGATCAGGCGCATGGTGGCGCTGCGGTTGCGCACCAGGTCGCTGCCGAACACTTCCACCTGGCCCTCGCTGAGGTTGACCAGGGAGCTGATGATGCCGATCAGGGTGGACTTGCCGGCACCGTTGGGGCCGAGCAGGGCGAAGAAGTCGCCCGGGGCCACTTCCAGGGAAACGCCCTTCAGGGCCTGGGTGCCGTTGTCATAGGTCTTGCGCAGGTCGCGCACGCGCAGGGCGGGCGCCGTATCGTTCTGGGATGCCAAGCTCGAAGCCTTCGCGCCCATGGGCTGGCGCTGGAGAGGGGCGGGGAGGGGCTATTATAGAAGACCCCGAGGGCTTGCCCCGGCTACACACTGTCCCGAAAAGTCGTGCCTGTTCAATTCCCCCTCAAGCTGGTCGGCTGCCGCATGCTGGCCCCGACCGTCGGCCACTACCAGTTCGTGCGTGACGATGGGCAGCCGCTGGATTTCCAGCCCGGCCAGTTCATCCAGGTCCATTTCAGCTACGCCGACGGCACCGAAACCAAGCGCAGCTACTCGCTGGCGACCATCCACGACCACGCGCTGGGCCCGGGCGAGGCGGTGGATATCGCGGTCAGTTTCGTCCCCGGTGGCGCCGCCACGGCCCTGTTCGAGGCGCTGGAGCAGGGCGGCCAGATCAGTGCGTCCGGCCCCTATGGCCGGTTCTGCCTGAACCCCGGTGATCACAACGCCCGCTACCTGCTGATCGCCACCGGCACCGGCGTTACCCCGTACCGCTCGATGCTGCCGCTGCTGGAAACGGCCATGACCGAGCGCGGCGTGCAGATCGTGCTGCTGCAGGGCGCGCGCAGCCCGGGCGAGCTGCTGTATAGCGAAGATTTCTACAGCTTCGCCGAAAAACACCCGAACTTCCGCTATGTTCCATGCCTGTCGCGCGAACTGCCGGCTGATCCGCACCCGGACGTGCAGCACGGCTACGTCCAGCAGGCGCTGGCCGGCTTCACCCCGGACCCGGCCACCGACATCGCCTACCTGTGCGGCAACCCGGACATGGTCGATGCCTGTGCCGAACTGCTGAAGGCCGCTGGCCTGGGCAACCCGCAGATCCGCCGCGAGAAGTACGTCAGCAGCAAGTAAGCCTGCGTAGTGCCGGCCGTTGGCCGGCAACCGCGTGGACCCTGGTAGTGCCGGCCGCTGGCCGGCAACCCCATGAAACGGAGGCGGCATCACGCCGCCCCCGGTGTCCTGCCTCAGTACGCGATCCAGGCGTCGCGCCAGGCAAAGCCGGTACCCGGGCGGTAGGCATCGGCGTTGATGTTGCACCATGCACCTTCCGGGAACGGGCGGCAGGCATACAGCTTGCCATCAGTGCCCTTCACCACGGTCTCGCCCGGCTTGTAGCTGCCGAGGCCGGCCGGGTACACGAAGTCGAAGTCGCCGCCCGGCGGATCGACCGGATCGATCGGGCCCGGCCCCGGCACCTGGGTTTCCAGCTGGAAGCGGTTGCCCGGCTTCAGGTACACGCGGTTGTCGGTGGCCGAGGCGACCGGCGTGATCACGCCGTTCTTCATCACGCCCACGCGCGCGTGCTGTGCGCTGGCGTTGACCTTGCGGGCCAGGGCCAGCGGCCACTGCGTCGGGCTGGTCTGGCCAGCGGCCAGTTTGGTTTCCACGCGCTCCAGGTCGTTGCCGTTGGCATTGAACACACGCAGGGTCACGGTGCTGTCCACGTCCAGTGCGCCATTGGCGGTCACCGCGCCGGCATCCTGCCACTGCGGCGGCGGAACCACGCCACCGCCACCTTCGAAGCGCACGTCCATGCAGGTGTAGAAGGCTTCCTGCGAATCCGAGCGCTGCCAGGTGTTGTAGATGATGTGCTGGCCAGTGCGCTTGGGCAGCGGGCAGTCCAGCTTGTAGACACCGCCTTCGGACAGCGGCACGTTGCCCAGGGTGCAGAATTCCTGCAGGTCGGCCCAGCGCAGCGGGCTGCCCGGCTGCCAACCGTCACGGGTGACGTAGAACTTCCACTCGCGGGTGGCGTGCGGCGCCGGCGCCAGGAATTCGAAGGTGTAGCGGCCACGCGAATCGGCGCGCACCGGCGTGGTCGGCCAGTCGCTGCGATTCAGATCGAGGCCGCGGTACTTGGGGATGCTGGCGCTGCACAGCTCGCCATCGCGCACCAGGTCGCGGTGGTTGCCATTGGCGTTGCCGTGGGCGATCGCGCTCCAGTCATAGAACGGCTGCGCGCCGCCGATGGCCTTGGCCGCGGCACAGGCCGGGTTGGTCGGGTTTTCCGGATTGCCTTCGTGGCACTGCTTCACGCGGCTGAGCGGCTTGGACATGGTGCCGTGGGCGAGGGCGCTGCCGGACAGGGCCAGGCCGGCAACGACGGACAGAGCGAGGACTGCCCGGTGGGACAGGTGCATGCAGGAACTCCTTTGCGAAGTATGGGAAACCTCGCGCAGTCTTCACATGCAGGGCCGTCGGCAACATCGGACAAGTTTGAAATCGATGGCGGCTGTGTTCGATCTGCAACACGGTGCTCACTGTGCCGCCATCCGGGCGAAAGGCGGTGCACTGTGCACCGCCTCCCGCATCACTGCCTCAGTAGGCGATCCACGCATCACGCCAAGCCGCGCCTGCACCCGGCCGATAGGCTTCGGCGTTGACGTTGCACCATGCACCTTCCGGGAACGGGCGGCAGGCATAAAGCTTGCCGTCGCCGCCCTTCACCACGGTCTGGCCCGGCACGTAGCTGCCGATACCGGCGGGATACACGTGGTCAAAATCACCGCCCGGTGATGGCGTGCCGGGGTCGGGCACCTGGGTATCGAGCTGGAAGCGGTTGCCATCCTTCAGGTACACGCGGTTGGCGGTGGCCGAGGCCGTCGGTGTGATCACGCCATTGCTGAGCACGCCCACGCGTGCGTGCTGGGCGCTGGTATTGACCTTGCGGGCCAGCGCCAACGGCCACTGCGCGGCCGCAGTCTGGCCACTGGCCAGGGTCGCTTCCACGCGTTCGACATCATTGCCGTTGGCGTTGAACACGCGCAACGCCAGGGTGGTGCCGACCGGCAGCTCGCCGCGCGCGGTGACCGGGCCGGCATCCTGCCACTGCGCTGCGGGCGGGGTGATGCCACCGCCTCCTTCAAAGCGCACGTCCATGCAGGTGTAGAACGCTTCGGTCGAATCCGAGCGCTGCCAGGTGTTGTAGATCACATGCTGGCCGCTGCGCTGTGGCAGCGTGCACTGCAGCTTGTAGGTGCCATCGGCCGACAGCGGCGTGTTGCCCAGCGTGCAGAACTCCTGCAGATCGGCCCAGCGCAGCGGGCTGCCCGGTTGCCAGCCGTCGCGGGTGACGAAGAAGCGCCAGTCACGCGTGGCGTGCGGCGCGGTCGCCTTGAACACGAAGGTGAACTTGCCGTTGGCATCTGGCTGGATCGGCGTGGTCTGCCAGTCGCTGCGGTTTACATCCAGCCCGCGGAAGGTCGGGTTGTTGCCGCTGCACAGCTTGCCGTCGGGCACCACGGCCTGGTGGTTGCCGTTGGCATTGGCCTGGTTGATGCCATTCCAGTCGTAGAACGCCTGCGAACCGCCCACCGCTTTCGCGGCGGCGCAGGCCGGGTTGGTCGGGTTCTCCGGATTGCCCTGGAAACAGGCATAGACGCGGCTGACCGGCGTGGTCATGGTGCCGTGGGCGAACGCGTTGCCGGCCAGGCACAGGCCCGCAGCGGCGAACGAGGTGGCCAGCAACAGCGGTGTGGATCGGAATGACATGGCGCTTCCTTGTGGTCGTCGAAAGAGAAAGGTGACCGCACGAGCTGCGCTGCACGGCGGACTTTCGGCGGCACCACGGCGAGTATCGAGTCGCGATGCAGGGTGCGGAACCACCGAAGCGCCGATCCGTGACTGGGGGTGTGAAGCCCTTCCCGCAGGCTTCACGCGGGGCTGAACGGATGCGTTGGCGATCACGTCTTCGGCGTGGCATCGATCACGTCGTGGAGATCCTGCTACGTCGCCGGCATACCCATCCGATCTGCCTGGCACGAGAAGCAGCCGTGGGCCGCGTTGTGCAGCTGCACGAAGGCCACGGCAGGGTCGGCAAACAGCGCGTCCAGCCGGGCGGCAACATCAGTGCCCGCGCTGATCTCTGCGGCCAGCATCAATGCAGCCTGGTCATAGGCGCGCAACGAGATCGTACGGCGCTGTACATAGGCGGGTACCTCGCCCGGCGGCAGCACGCAGCGCGTTACGCCACGCTGCACGAAGATCGGGCCCGAGGCGTGATAGGGCGAGTGCAGCGGCAGGTGCACATGGGACAACAGCAGCAGCTCGCTGCCACTGGGCGGATCGCTCAGGCCGATCCGGCAGGGGTGTCCTCCTGTTTCGCCGGCCCAGCGACGCTGGATGCCCAGCGCAGCCAGCGCGGTGTCACTCTTCTCGAACAGGTGCTGGAAGGGGCGGTGGTCGAGGCCACCGAGGTACCACGCATGCATGGGCGTCTCCTTGGTTTTCCCCGGATTCTGCGCACGCACCGGCCGTCATGCTCGCCGTTTTCAGACCCGGCATCGCCATCGGGCCAGGCAGTGCCACGGGGATCGCACCGCAAGGCGCTAAGATGCGCGCGCCGCCCCGGCCGATGAGCGCCGCATGTCCCTGGATTTCCCCACCATCACCGTGCTTGGCTTCCTGCTCTGCATCGGCATTGCGGTGGGGTTCTCATTGCTGCTGGTGGTGCTGCGCGGGCAACCGGTGCTGCGCCTGTGGACCGCCAGCCTGTGGCTGCTGACCCTGGGCGTGACCCTGCTGGCGCTGCGCCCCTACCTACCGTTGGCGCCGGCCATACTGGCCGGGAATGCGGCGATGGCCGGTTGCGCGGTGCTGATGCTGCGCGGCGTGGCGCTGCATCTGGAACAGCCGCTGCCGCTGTGGCGGCCGTTGTTGATGGCAGCCGCGTTCATGGCCTGCATCTTCGCCTTCCTGGTGCTCTGGCCGGACCTGGGCGTGCGCCTGCAGGTGTTCAGTGTGTTCACGCTGCTGGTTGATGGCTGGATCGCATGGCTGCTGCTGCGGCATGCACCCGTGCAGCAGCGCACCAGCTGCCGTCTGGCGGCGGCGGTGTTCCTGGCCGAGGCAGCACTGTACGCGGTGCGCCTGTTCCTGCCGGTGGCGCCCGATGCCGGTGAGGACATCATGCGCACCGGCACGCCGATGTTCGTCACCTACATTGCCGGGGTGATGCTGGAGCTGGCGCGATGTTTCGCGATGGTGCTGCTGCTGGTCGAGCGCATGCTGGTCGATCTGCGGCGTGCGGCACGCACCGATGGCCTGACCGGGCTGCTCAACCGCAGCGCGGTGCTGGCCGATGGCCAGGCGCAGTTGCAGCGGCTGCGTCGGCAGGGCCGGCCGCTGGCCCTGTTGCTGGTCGACGTCGATCACTTCAAGCAGATCAACGACCGCTGGGGCCACCTGGCCGGTGACCAGGTACTGCGTCACTTCGCTGCGCTGCTGCAGCATGGTTTGCAGGGCCACGACACGCTGCTGGGCCGCTACGGTGGCGAGGAGTTCGTGCTGGTGCTGGCCGGCAGCACACAGGGTGAAGCGATGGCGTGGGCCGCCGCGATCCGTACCGCTCTGCAGCAGAAGCCGGCGCGGCTGGGCACCGGGCCGGTGACGGTCACCGCCAGCATCGGCCTGGCCATGGACGACGGCCATGGCGACCTGTCCACGCTGCTGGCAGCGGCGGATGCGGCGCTGTACCGGGCCAAGGCCGCAGGCCGCGACCGCCTGGCCTGCGCCACGCCGGCGGAGATTTCGCGTCTGCCCATCGCCGACGACGCCGTGCCCGTGTAAGTTGAGTCACATCTTCCGCGGCAGCCCGTCGTGGTTGCCAGGAACGTCCTCCAGGGGAAACGAGCACGATGCAAAGACACCACCTCGCGTTGGCCGCAGCGTTGGCCAGCCTGATGCTTGCCGGTTGCAGCCAGTCACCATCACCCGGCGCCGAAAGCGCCAGCGATGCACCCAGCCGCCGTTTCGGCACGATCGACTTCCAGCCCTGCACGTTGTCCACCGAAGGCGCCAGCGCCAACGTGGAAGCGCAGTGCGCCACCCTGCAGGTGCCGGAGGACCGGGCCCAGCCCGATGGCCGACGCATTGGCCTGCGCATCGCCTGGCTGGAATCGGGCAGCAGCGGCTCCAGCCAGCCCGACCCGGTGTTCTTCCTGGCCGGTGGCCCCGGCCAGGCGGCCAGCGAAGTGGCGGTCATCGTCGATACCGCGCTGCGCCAAGTGCGCAAGCAGCGCGACATCTTCCTTGTCGACCAGCGGGGTACCGGCGGCTCCAACCCGCTCAGCTGCCTCGGCGCGGACGGCAAGGACCTGCAGATGGACGAGGACGCCGCTCCCACCGAGGCGTCGCTGCGCGACTACGCGCAGCGCTGCGCGGCCTCGCTGCAGGGGCGTGCCGATGCCCGCTTCTACACGACCACCGAAGCCATCGCCGACCTGGATGCGGTACGCCAGGCCTTGGGCGTGGACCGGATCAACCTGGTCGGCGGCTCCTACGGTACCCGCGTGGCCCAGCGCTATGCCGGTGCCTATCCGCAGCACACCCGCAGCATCGTCATCGATGGCGTAGTGCCCAATGAACTGGTGGTGGGCGGCGACTTCGCCACGACGTTCGAGGATGCGATCGCCCTGCAGTCGGCGCAGTGCCGCAAGGATGCCGCCTGCAGCAAACGCTTCCCGACCGATACCCGCGCGCAGCTGCGCAGCGTGGTCGAGACCCTGCGCCGTGCGCCGGTCTCGGTGGAGTATCGCGACCCCGGCACCAACCAGACCCGGCAGGATGTGCTGAGTCCGGACAGCGTGATCGGCCTGGCGTTCGCCTTCTCCTATGTGCCGCAGTATTCCTCGCTGCTGCCGCTGGTGCTCGATGAAGCCGCGCATGGCCGCTATGCACCGCTGGCGTCGCTGGCACGCGGTGCGAGCCGCAGCATGGATTTCCAGATCAACCGAGGCATGCAGTGGTCGGTGATCTGCAGCGAGGATGCGCCGCGTTACAAGGCGCCGGCCGAGGACCCGGAGCGACTGTTCGGCAACGACGTGGCCAGTGCCTTCTTCGCGGCCTGCCCGGTATGGCCGCACCAGCCGGCGCCAGCGGCCAATGCCGTGCCGCTGCGCAGTGACGTACCGGCGCTGCTGCTGTCCGGTGAACTCGACCCGGTGACACCCCCGCGCTATGCCGAGCAGGTCCTCAAGGGCCTGCCCAATGGCCGCGCGCTGGTCGCCCGCGGCCAGGGCCACGGCACGCTGAGTGCCGGCTGCATGCCGCGCCTGCTCGGCCAGTTCATCGACAAGACCGATGCCAAGGCGCTGGATGCCGGCTGCCTGGACACGCTGAGCTACGTGCCGGCGTTCACCTCGTTCAACGGATGGGAACCATGATCGTCGCCGACAACCTGCACAAGGCTTTCGACACCCGCACCGGCCGCATCCAGGCGGTCTCCAACGTCGGCTTCCGCGCCGAGGACGGCCGCATCACCGGCCTGCTGGGCCCCAATGGTGCCGGCAAGACCACCACCATGCGCATGCTGTACACGCTGATGACCCCGGACCAGGGCAGCATCAGCGTCGATGGTGTCGATGCCGCACGCAATCCGGTGGAAGTACGCCGCCACCTTGGCGTGCTGCCCGATGCGCGTGGCGTCTACAAGCGCCTGACCGCGCGCGAGAACATCGCCTACTTCGGCGAGCTGCATGGCCTGTCGGCCGAGCGCATCCGCGAACGCATCGAAGTGCTGTCGCATGCCCTGGACATGGGTGACATCCTCGACCGCCAGACCGATGGCTTCTCGCAGGGCCAGCGCACCAAGACCGCGATCGCCCGCGCGCTGGTGCACGACCCGCGCAACGTCATTCTGGATGAGCCGACCAACGGCCTGGACGTGATGACCACGCGCGCACTGCGCCGCTTCCTGCTGGGCCTGCGCGAAGAGGGCCGCTGCGTGATCCTGTCCAGCCACATCATGCAGGAGGTGGCCGCGCTGTGCGATCACATCGTGATCATCGCCAAGGGCACGGTGATGGCTGCCGGCAGCGCCGATGAACTGCGTGCGCAAGCCAGCGAATCCAACCTGGAAGACGCGTTCGTGAAATTGATCGGCAGCGAAGAGGGCCTGCACGCATGAGCATGATGTCGACCCTGATGACGGTGATGCGCAAGGAACTGCGCGACCTTTCCCGTGATCGCCGCACGCTGCTGCTGACCCTGCTGTTCGGGCCGCTGCTGTACCCGGTGCTGCTGCTGGGCATGGGCAAGCTGGCCGAGAGCCGGGTACGCACCCAGATCGAGCAGCCGCTGCAGATTCCGACCATAGGTGCGGAGAACGCCCCCAACCTGGTGCGTTTCCTCGCCGCGCAGGGGCTGAACACCGCACCTGCACCGAAGGACCTGGCCGAGGCCATCCGCAGCCAGGAGATCGACGTGGCGCTGCGCATCAGCGATGACTTCGGCAAGGACTGGGCCGATGGCAAGCCGGCGCTGGTGGAGGTGATCAAGGACAGTACCCGTCGTGCCGCCGAAGTGCCCAGCGCACGTCTGGAGGCGGCACTGGCCACCTACAACGGCCAGGTGGGGGCACTGCGATTGATGGCGCGCGGCATCGACGCACAGGTGGCGCGGCCGCTGGATGTGGCGCGCCAGGACCTGGCCAGTGCCGAGGCCAAGCGCGGCATGATCCTGTCGATGCTGCTGCCGGTGCTGCTCACGCTGACCTCGTTCATCGGCGGCGCCTATCTGGTGATGGATGCCACCGCCGGCGAGCGTGAGCGGCAGTCGCTGGAGCCGCTGCTGGCCACGCCGGGCTCGCGCAGCGCCATTGTCAGCGGCAAGATCGCCGCCGCCTGCGTGGTCGGGTTCGTATCGCTGCTGCTGACCCTGGTGGCGTTCAAGGTGAGCGCACAGATCGCGCCCGGCAACATCGGCCGCCAGTTCAACATGAATGTCGGTTCGATGCTGCAGATGCTGCTGGTGATGTTGCCGATGCTGATGATCGGCACCTCGCTGCTGACTTTCCTGTCGGCCGCAGCCAAGAGCATGAAGGAAGCGCAGAGCCACATGACCTGGCTGATGCTGCTGCCGATGATGCCCGGTTACGCGCTGGTGGCCTATCCGCTGAAGAGCGAGCTGTGGCAGTACGCCGTGCCGTTCCTGTCGCAGAACCAGATGCTGTTGAAGGTGATCCGCCACGAGACCATCACGCCGTCGGTCTGGGCCATCTATCTCGGTGCCAGCCTCGGCCTGGCCGCACTGCTGTGGTTCGCCGCCGTGCGCCGTTACCACAACGAGCGCCTGGCGATCTCGGGCTGACTGCAAAAAGGGGACGGAGGGGATTAAGTCGTTTTTAACCCTCCGCCCCCTTCTTCTGAGGGCGCCCCCGCTTGCGCAGCACCACGGGGCGGCCCAGTGTCTGTTCCACCATCCGCAGGTAAGCTGCATTTCCCAACGGATGCTGCCCGGCACTGTGCGCGCGTATTGCCGGCAGGTCGGCGGACGCGTTCACGTCCCGCAGGAACTGCGCATAGAGCGTCGTCCGCTGTCGCTTGGTCGAGGCCAGTGCCTGAAAGGCGGGGTGTTCTGTCAGCATCGGATCATCGCGGCGTTGCAGGTTTCCATGCACGCTCGACCATGGGTGATCTTCCGGGGCGCCTGTCATGCCTGCGCGAACCGGATTGAGTTCGATGTAGCGACAAACGCTGAGCAGATAGGCGTCGCTGTCCACCATCGAAGAATGGAAGCGGCCCTGCCAGAGTGGTCCGCTGCGCTCATGCCGCTGATTGAACGCCTGGACATAGTTGTTACCCTGCATCCGCATCGCGTTGGCCAAGCCGGCCTGAGTGGAGGGTGTGGCCAATAGATGGACGTGATTGCCCATCAATACGTAGGCATGCAGCGCGACCTGATGCTTCAGGAAGGCGCTGTGCAAAAGGTGCAGAAACAGCTGGCGGTCGATATCGTCAACGAAGATCGCCCCCTTGTTCACACCGCGCTGGGTTACGTGATACGGCTGTTCGGCCAACATCAGGCGTGCTTGTCGAGGCATGGCAGTTCAGGGGGTTCAAGGAATCATCAGCCTGCCGCCTCCGTGACCGCGAAGGGCATCAGGCGATGCCGCGAGTTGATGTGGGGGAGGGCAGAAGCGACTTAATCCCCTCCGTCCCCTTTTCCATACCGCGCAGGCGTCACCCCCATCTCGCGCTTGAACACGGCGATGAAGGCACTGGGTGTGTCGTAGCCCATCGACAGCGCGACGCTGATCACCGGCTCGCCGGACAGCAGGCGTGGCAGTGCCAGCAGCACCCGCAGGCGTTGCCGCCACTGGCTTGGCGACAGGCCGGTCTCGGCCAGCCAATGGCGGGCGAGGCTGCGGCTGGACAGACCGCTGCTGGCGGCCCAGTCCTCGATGCTGCGGTTGTCGTGCGGTGCGCGCGCCAGTGCGGCGGCAAGCTTCTGCAGTCGCCGGTCACGCGGTTGTGGCAGGGCAAGCGGCAGAGGCTTGCTGGCGGCAATCTCATCGGCGATCACACCGGCCAGTCGTGCCTGTGTGGCATCCAGTGGAACATGCGGCCACTGCAGCGCCCGAATCACCGCGGCCTGCAGCAGCGGCCCCGGCTGGAAGATGCGAGGGGCTGCAGGCAGGTCGGTGCAGGCCTGCGCGCTGAAGTACAGGCTCCAGCCGTCGAACGCACTGGTACTGGCCAGTGCGTGGGGCAGCGAAGGTGGTATCCAGGCGACATGACCCGCCGGCAGCAGCCAGTGCAGGTCGCCCACCTCGATCCGCAGCAGGCCCTGATGTGCACCCAGCAGCTGCCCGCGGGCGTGCTGGTGGCGTGCCGTGCGGCGCGGACCCGGCAGGCGCAGCTGCGCCCCCAGCAACGCAGGCCCGTCAGCGGCATTGGCCAGTGCCGGGTCAATCAATGCGGTGGTTGTCTGATCTGCCATATCGATTGGCAGTTATACGGCAGAAACGTCGCGTCCGGGCCCCGACACTGGAGCCCACTTCAACGGAGCGCTTCCCCATGCAGCCACAGGACATTCTTCCGGACCATCAGAACGAGGTGCAGGTAAATGGCCTCACCGTGCGCAAGGGCAGCGTCGGTGCCTTCCTGGCCAGCGTCCGTGCCTGGCAGGATCCCACCAGCGATGATGCCACCCGCGCCACTGCCGAAGCCGACCTGCGTGCGTTGCTGCCCGGCCTGCATGCGCTGGGCCTGTTCCAGGTGCTGGCCGCGCGCGATCCGGCCCTGCAGCGCCTGATTGATGGCGCGGCCTGAAACGGACAAGGCCCGGACGGACCGGGCCTTGGCGTCATGGAGGTGGCAGAAACGACTTAATCCCCTCCGTCCCCTTTTTTGCGGTCAGCCGCCCGGTGCGAACACCAGGGTACGGCGGGTGGTGACCGGCGCGTTGACCGGCTCGAAGCGCCAGCGCTTGACCGCGTTCAGGGCTTCGCGGTCGAAGGTCCGTCCCGACGTCGCGCGCAGCACGCGGGCGCTGACCACTGAGCCGTCGGTACCGACGGTGATCTCCACCAGCACTTCGCCCGACGTTCCCGAACGCAGTGCCTCGGCCGGATAGCGCGGCGCCGGCGTGCTGACCGGGCGGAGGGTGGGAGCTGCCGCGGCGGCTGCCTGGCGTGCGGCGCTGGCCTGTTGGGCGGCGGCCTGCTGCTGTTTCTGTTCGGCATCGCGACGGGCCTCGGCCTGGCGCTCCGCCTCCTGGCGCTCGTTGTCGCGGCGTGCGGCATCCTGCTGCGCGGCAATCTGCTTGGCCGCATCGGCTTCCTTGGCGCGCTGCTCGGTCAGGCGCTGCTGTTCGGCCTGCTGCTTGGTCCGGTCTTCGGCGTCCTTCTTGGCCTTCTCGGCTTCGGTCTCGCTGCGCTTGGCCGCATTTTCCACGCCCTTGGCCAGGCCTTCCTTCAGGCGCGGCAGGGCGGGAGCGGAGGCGTCCACCTTCTCGATCAGTGCCACCAGGCGCTGCGCCTCGGTGTAGTCCTCTCGGCCCAGGTGCTGCTCGGCGGCGATCAGGGTGTAGGGCAGCAGGTCGGTCAGCGCGCTCTTCACCGACGCGTCGTCCGGTGTCTTGTCGCGCAGGGCGAGGTAGTACTCGATGGCGTTGTCGCCGGCCGGCGCGTACATGCGGTTCTCGCGTAGTGCCTGGCTGGCCGATTCACGCAGCTGTTCGGTGCCCATGGACTGCACCTTGGCGGCGACCACCGGTGCGGCCGGTGCAGCGGTGGCGGGTGCGGTGGCCGGGGCCGGTGCTGCAGATTCTTCCTTTCCCGAGCAGGCGGCCAGCGCCAGTGCCAAAGCAACCGGCAGCCACCGGCGCGCGGCGGTGATCGTTGAG
This sequence comes from Stenotrophomonas sp. INTA L402-1, assembly GCF_059295135.1. Classification (NCBI taxonomy): domain Bacteria; kingdom Pseudomonadati; phylum Pseudomonadota; class Gammaproteobacteria; order Lysobacterales; family Lysobacteraceae; genus Stenotrophomonas; species Stenotrophomonas sp. INTA L402-1. Next base: position 129,610 of record NZ_JCAFWP010000003.1, on the reverse strand, counting down.
ACGTGCGACATCCTGCTCCCCTCTAGAAGACGACGTGACGTAAATCATTGATACGCATGGCCGGGACCTGTGGTCCGGGCGCGGAACGATGACGTTTCCCGACGCCACCGCCGGCAACGGCGAGGGTGCAATCTAGCATCCCGGCCACCGCCGCGTACAAGGGGCAGGGGCCGGGATGGGGCAGCGGCGAAGGACCGCTGCCGGTTGCCGCATCAGTGGTCGTGCGACTTGCTGTGGCTGTTGGACATCAGCTTGTCGGTCCAGGCAATACCGATCGCCGACAGGATGAACACGCAGTGGATGATGGTCTGCCACAGCACGCCGTCCTGGGTCAGCATCGAGCAGCGGGCGACACCGATGTTGGCGGCGGCCACGCTCATCTGCTCCGGCGTGCACAGTGGGATGCCACCCAGCGCGCCACTGGCGATGAAGGTCTTCAGCAGGTGGATCGAGGAGATGCCGATGATCGCCATTGCCAGCTTCACTTTCAGCACGCTGGCATTGACGTGGCTCAGCCATTCCGGCTGGTCCGGATGGCCTTCCAGGCGCAGGCGCGAGACGAAGGTCTCGTAGCCACCGACGATCACCATCACCAGCAGGTTGGAGATCATCACCACGTCGATCAGGCCCAGCACGATCAGCATGATCTGCTGTTCGCCCATCGAGGCCGAATGCGAGATCAGGTGCCACAGTTCCTTGCCGAACAGGAACACATAGACGCACTGCGCCACGATCAGGCCCAGGTACAGCGGCAGCTGCAGCCAGCGCGAGGCGAAGATCAGCGTGGACAGCGGGGAGAGCGGCGGGCGGTTTGCACTCATGCGGAGGATGCTGCGTTGCGGGGGAGAGGCGAGGTTACCGGCCCGTCGTGACGGTGCCAACCCAACTCTCGCACTAGACTTCAGGTTCCTTTCCGCACCCCGAGCCGCCGCCATGATCGACCTGTATTACTGGCCCACCCCGAACGGCCACAAAGTGACCCTGCTGCTGGAAGAAGCCGGCCTGGAGTACCGCATCCATCCGGTCAACATCGGCTCGGGCGACCAGTTCAAGCCGGAATTCCTTGCGATCTCGCCCAACAACAAGATGCCTGCGATTGTCGACCACGCCCCGGCCGATGGCGGCGCCCCGCAGAGCGTGTTCGAGTCCGGCGCGATCCTGCTGTATCTGGCCGAGAAAACCGGCCAGTTCCTGCCCAGCGACCCGCGCGGCCGCGTCACCACCCTGGAGTGGCTGTTCTGGCAGATGGCCGGCCTGGGTCCGATGAGCGGCCAGATGGGCCACTTCAATGTGTATGCGCCGGAGAAGATCCCGTATGCGATCGAGCGCTATGACAACGAAGTGCGCCGCCTGCACGGGGTGATGGACAAGCGCCTGGCCCAGCACGCCTTCCTGGCCGGGGACGAGTACACCATCGCCGACATGGCCAGCTACCCGTGGATCGGTGCCTACGACAAGCTGCCGGTGGATTTCGCCGCGTTCCCGAACCTCAAGCGCTGGCACGAAGCGATTGCTGCACGCCCGGCCACCCAGCGCGCCTATGCCCTGCGCCAGCAGGTGAACCCCAACGCCGGCAAGCCGCTCAGCGACGAAGAGCGCAAGCACCTGTTCGGCCAGCGTTGACCCGGAACGGTGGGTGCCGACCGTTGATCGGCACGCCTCATGGGCAGAAGGTCATGCTGCCTTCCCGCACCGGCTTGGTTAGGATGGAGGCTGACCGCCCCGCGTCCATCGCGGTGGCGGACCTGCCGTTTGCCGGGATCCTCCATGCGCCACCTGTTCGCTTCGCTCGCCCTCATGCTCGCCACCAGTACCGCCGCCCACGCTGAAAAGCTGACCCTGGAAGCCATCACCGGCCCGCTGCCGCTTTCCGGCCCGACCCTGATGAAGCCGAAGGTCGCCCCCGATGGTTCGCAGGTCAGCTTCCTGCGCGGCAAGGACAGCGACCGCAACCAGCTGGACCTGTGGACCTATGACATCGGCAGCGGCCAGACCCGCCTGCTGGTGGATTCCAAGGTGGTGCTGCCCGGCACCGAGACCCTCAGCGATGAGGAAAAGGCCCGCCGCGAGCGCCAGCGCATCGCCGCGATGACCGGTATCGTCGATTACCAGTGGTCGCCGGACGCGCAGCGCCTGCTGTTCCCGTTGGGCGGCGAACTCTACCTGTACGACCTCAAGCAGCAGGGGGCGGCGGCCGTGCGCCAGCTGACCCACGGTGAAGGATTCGCCACCGACGCCAAGCTGTCGCCCAAGGGCGGTTTCGTCAGCTTCATCCGCGGCCGCAACCTGTGGGTGATCGACCTGGCCAGCGGCAAGCAGCTGCAGCTCACCCGCGACGGCAGCACCACCATCGGCAACGGCGTGGCCGAGTTCGTCGCCGACGAGGAAATGGACCGCCACACCGGCTACTGGTGGGCGCCGGATGATTCGGCCATCGCCTTCGCGCGCATCGATGAAGCACCGGTGCCGGTGCAGAAGCGCTACGAGGTCTACGCCGACCGCACTGACGTGATCGAGCAGCGTTACCCGGCCGCGGGCGACGCCAACGTGCGCGTGCAGCTGGGCGTGATCGCACCGGCCGCCGATGCGCAGCCGCGCTGGGTCGACCTCGGCAAGGAACAGGACATCTATCTGGCCCGCGTCGATTGGCGCGATGCGCAGCACCTGAGCTTCCAGCGCCAGTCGCGCGACCAGAAGCAGCTGGACCTGGTGGAAGTGGCGCTCGATTCCAATCGCCAGCGCGTGCTCGCCCACGAGACCAGCCCGACCTGGGTGCCGCTGCACAACAGCCTGCGTTTCCTGGATGACGGGAGCGTGCTGTGGTCGTCCGAGCGCACCGGTTTCCAGCACCTGTACCGCATCGACAGCAAGGGCAAGGCCACCGCGCTGACCCACGGCAACTGGCCGGTGGACGAACTGCTGGCGGTCGACGAGAAGGCCGGCAAGGCCTACTTCCGCGCCGGTATCGAGACCTCGCGCGAAAGCCAGATCTATGCGGTATCGCTGCAGGGCGGTGAGCCGCAGCGCCTGTCCAAGGCACCGGGCATGCACAGCGCCAGCTTCGCCCGCAATGCCAGCGTCTATGTCGACAGCTGGTCCAACAGCACCACGCCGCCGCAGATCGAGCTGTTCCGCGCCAACGGCGAGAAGATCGCCACCCTGCTCGAGAACGACCTGGCCGATCCCAAGCATCCGTATGCGCGTTACCGCGATGCGCAGCGCCCGATCGAGTTCGGCACGTTGATGGCTGCCGACGGCAAGACCCCGCTCAACTACAGCCTGATCAAGCCGGCCGGCTTCGATCCGTCCAAGCGCTACCCGGTGGCCGTGTACGTCTACGGCGGCCCGGCCAGCCAGACCGTCACCGACAGCTGGCCCGGCCGCGGTGATCACCTGTTCAACCAGTACCTGGCCCAGCAGGGCTATGTGGTGTTCTCGCTGGACAACCGCGGTACCCCGCGCCGTGGCCGTGACTTCGGTGGCGCGCTGTATGGCAAGCAGGGCACGGTGGAAGTGACCGACCAGCTGCGTGGCGTGACCTGGCTCAAGCAGCAGCCGTGGGTGGACCCGGCGCGCATCGGCGTGCAGGGCTGGTCCAACGGCGGCTACATGACCCTGATGCTGCTGGCCAAGGCCTCGAACCAGTACGCCTGTGGCGTGGCCGGTGCGCCGGTGACCGACTGGGGCCTGTACGACAGCCACTACACCGAACGCTACATGGACCTGCCGGCGCGCAACGAAGCGGGCTACCGCGAAGCGCGCGTGCTGACCCATATCGACGGCCTGCGCTCGCCGCTGCTGCTGATCCACGGCATGGCAGACGACAACGTCTTGTTCACCAATTCGACCAGCCTGATGAGCGCGTTGCAGAAGCGTGCACAGCCGTTCGAGCTGATGACCTACCCGGGTGCCAAGCATGGCCTGTCCGGCGCCGATGCCCTGCATCGCTACCGCGTGGCCGAAGCCTTCCTGGGACGCTGCCTGAAACCCTGATCCACAGCCGGGAAGGAGCCCGCCGATGACCCTGCCACCACCGATCCCTGCCCATCGACAGACGTCCGCCGGTTGGTGGTGCCGTCATTGGCGCTGGGCGATGCCGTTGACGGTGGTGCTGGTGCTGGGCGGCGCCGGTGGCGTGGTGACCTGGAGCGTGCTGCGCTGGAGCGAGGCGGCACGCGAGAGCCCGCCGATGCGCGAAGCGTTGCGCCGCGCGGGCTGCAGCATCGAACTGGTGGAAGCCTTTGGCGAGCCGCTGCATATCGAATCGATGCCGCTGGGCAGCATGCAGACCGCGATGAACGGCCAGCGCGACGTCGGCCTGACCGTTGCGCTGGAAGGACCGCATGCGCACGGCCGGCTGTTCGTGCAGGGCAGCCGTCGCGATGAAGTCTGGGATTACCCGGTGATGTATGTACTGGCCGAAGACAAGCAGACCTTCGACCTGACTGCACTGGATGACGACGAGGCTGCGGGGGAGTGCGAGCTGCAGGCCTGCCGTGAGCGTGGCGAATGCCCGCTGACCGCCGCGCTGTGACCGCAGGTCGCGCGGCCGGGTAAGGGCGGCCATGTAGAGTCGACTGCTCTCCACAAGACGCCTGAAAACCCCGCGCTGCGCGCGATAGTCGACTGACAGTCGACTCTACCCATCAGCCGCGCCGTGACCTCCAGCCGATTGTCGCCATCGCCGTGAGCGCGTAAGTTGCGGGCAACCCTTTGCTGGAGTGTCCCATGAAGCCGATTGCGCTCGCTGTTGCCCTGGCCCTGACTGCCGCCCCGTTGCTGTCCGCACCGCCGGCGCTGGCTGCACCCGCCGCCAAGGCCGCCACTCCTGCCAGCCCTGCCTGGGTCGCCCGCAGCAATGCGCTGGCGCAGATCCTGCTTGATGCGCAGGGACCGTTCCAGCCGGAGGAAACCGGCTTCTTCGGCGTGCCCGGCTACGACGACAAGGTGGCCGACCTCGGCCCGGACAACGGCAAGCGCTACCGCGCCGCGATGGCCAAGGCCCGCGACGAACTGAAGGCGAAGCTGGCCACCGAGAAGGATCCCAATGTCCGCCAGGACCTGGAGATCATGATCCACGCCGCCAGCCAGAACATCGAAGGCAGCGAGCTCAACGAGAAGTACCTGCTGCCCTGGAGCGATGCGCCGCAGACGGTGTTCAGCGGCCTCAACCTGCTGCTGTCCGACCAGGTGCCGGCGGAGCGTCGGGCCAAGGCGCTCGACCGCCTCAAGGCCTACGCCGGCCTGCAGCCGGGCGGCACCGCTTTCACCACGCTGGCGCGCCAGCGCTATGAAGAGCGCTTGAAGGACAGCAGCCTGCTGCAGCCGACGAAGATCGAAGTGCAGCAGTCGCTGGACAACGTCGAGACCTACATCACCGGTATCGAGTCGCTGCTGAAGAAGTACCAGATCGCCGGTGCCGATGAAGCAATGAAGGCGCTGGCCGGGCAGATGAAGGACTACGCCAGCTGGACGCGCACCACCGTGCTGCCGAAGGCTCGCACCGACGCACGCCTGCCGGCACCGTTGTACGCGTACCAGCTCAAGCAGGTCGGCATCGACATCGACCCGAAGCTGTTGATGCAGCGCGCGCAGCTGGAGTTCATGGAAACCCGATCGGCGATGCAGCAGCTGGCGCCGCTGGTGGCGAAGGACAAGGGCCTGAAGGTGGCCGACCCGAGCGACCCGGTGGCGGTGATCCGCGCGCTGAAGGCCGACAAGATCGCCGACGATCATCTGGAAGGCCACTACCGCAAGGTGATCGACGCGATCGATCCGCTGATCCGCGAGCACGCCATCGTCGACGTGCCCAAGCGTGCCATGCAGATGCGACTGGGTTCGGCCGCCGAGAGCGCCGCCAGCCCGGCGCCGCACTTCCTGCCGGCGCCGCTGGTCAACAACACCGGGCAGCAGGGCACCTTCGTGCTGCCGCTGGGCAATCCGGCCGCCGGTCCGGGTGCGCAGTACGACGACTTCAACTTCGGCGCGGCGGCGTGGACGCTGAGCGCGCATGAAGGCCGCCCCGGCCACGAGCTGCAGTTCACCGCCATGGTCGAGCGCGGCGTCTCGCTGGCACGCACGATGTTCGCGTTCAATTCGGTGAACGTGGAGGGCTGGGCGTTGTATGCCGAGGCCGAGATGGTGCCGTACGAGCCGCTGGACGGGCAGATGATCGCCCTGCAGTTCCGCCTGCTGCGGGCTGCGCGCGCGATGCTGGACCCGATGCTCAACCTTGGCCTGACCGATCGCGCCAACGGCGAGCGTGTGCTGATCGAGCAGGTCGGCCTGTCCAAGGCGATGGCCACCCAGGAACTGGATCGCTACATGGTGCGCATGCCGGGCCAGGCCGGCAGCTACTTCTACGGCTACACCCGCATTCTGGAACTGCGCATGCAGACCGAGCTGGCACTGGGCGCGAAGTTCGACCGCCTGGCGTTCAACAATTTCCTGCTCGACCAGGGCCTGCTGCCGCCGGACCAGCTGGCCGATGCGGTGAACAAGGTGTTCGTGCCGAAGTACAAGCGCTGAGCATCACCGGTAGTGTCGGCCACTGGCCGGCAAGCGCCGTTGGTAGATGCCGACCTTGGTCGGCGCTGTGGGTTTCGTGCCAACCAAGGTTGGCACCTACCAGAGCGATGCGTCGGTTATTGCAGGGGTAGTGCCGGCCGCTGGCCGGCATTTCCCTTGGGCGAAGAGGATTTCTGAGGTTGCCGGCCAGCGGCCGGCACTACCGGCGGTGACGCTGCCGCGTCACCGCTGCGGCTGCGGTGTGATCACCTGTGTCGGCAACCGCGCGGGCGGTGCCGGATTCGGCACCCAGATCGCGACGCCGGCGGCGCGCTTCTGCGTGGTCGGAATACCGATGCCGACGCCGCCACCGACGTGCGAGCCGAACGTGCCGGCGCCGACCGACATGCCCACCGGCGAGCCACTGCTGCCCACGCCCATCAACACCACGCCATTGGCGCCGAGCGCGGCGGCCTCACGCTTCAGGCGTGCCACGGCGGCATCGGTCTGGCCCTGGGTGCCGAAGCCGACGGCGGACGCCGATTCCAGCTGGGCGATTTCCTGTGAACCGGCCGGTGGCGTCGAATAGATCTGCACCAGCGCCGGATCGATCGGTGCGCGGGCGCGGCCCAGCATCACCTTGGAGGTACTGGCACAGCCAGCGGCGACCAGCAGGATGGCCGCCAACGCGGCCCAACGGATGTTCATGGCACGACCCCTGTAGGACTGGTTGCGATCATCGGCGGGCCACTCTGAATCGGCGCCAACACCCGGGCCAGGGCACGCACGGCAGCACGCTAGCACGGCGGGGGTGACAGCCCCGCCAATGGCAGTAGGCGGCGGCAGCGGGAACGTCTATGGTTGGGGCAGGAACCAACTGCGGGAGAGCGGCATGGGTGTGATCAGTCTGTTGTGGGGCGTACTGGCGCTGTTGTGGATGATCCTGGCGCTGATTCCACTGCTGGGCTGGGGCAACTGGTTCCTGATCCCGTTCGCTGCGGTGGGCGCGGTCATCGCAGCGCTCGGCATCCTGTTCACCCACCCGAGCAAGCGTGGCCGGGCCTGGGCCGGGCTGGTCCTGAACGGCATCGTGGTGGTGGTGGGCATCCTCCGCCTCGGCCTGGGGGGCGGCGTGATCTGAGCCCGCAGCCGGGTGCGACAGGGCGTCGCAGGCGCACGGTCCATGGCCGGGCAGGGGCGTACAATGAATGCCTGCGCGAGCCCCCCGCGTGCCTGTGAATCCGCGCCCGGCGCGGCTGCCCCATGATCATCCGACCCCGTCCCCACGGCTGGCAACTGCTTTACATCCTGCGCGGTTCGATCGTCAAAGCGATCGCGCCCAAGGTGCTGGCCATCCTGATCCTGTCCATTGCCGTGGCTGCGGTGGTGGAACTGGCGCCGCCCACCGGCATCGAGCGCGTTTCCGTCACGCCGTTCACCCTGCTCGGCCTGGTGCTGTCGATCTTCCTCAGCTTCCGCAACAGCGCCTGCTACGAGCGCTGGTGGGAAGGCCGCAAGCTGTGGGGCCAGCTGGTCTACGAATCGCGCTCGCTGGCCCGCCAGGTGAACCTGCTGCTGGCCGATGACACCGGCCGCCGCCGCCGCATCGCCTACCTCACCACCGCCTTCGCTCATGCACTGGCCGGTCGCCTGCGCGGGCGCATCGTGGCGCTGATGGCCCTGCCGTGGCTGGACAAGCGCCAGCGCGAACAACTCGGGCAGCGCGAGAACGTGCCCGACGCGCTGCTCTCGATGATCGCTGCGGAACTGGCGCAGGCCCTGCGCGCCGGTGACCTCGACCCGATCCTCTACACCCAGCTGGAAGAGCGCCTGCATGCGATGTCGTCGATCCAGGCCGGCTGCGAGCGCATCCTCACCACACCGCTGCCGTTCGCCTACACCCTGCTGCTGCACCGCTGCGCGTGGATGTTCTGCGTGCTGCTGCCGTTCGGCCTGGCCAGTTCGCTGGGCTGGGGCACGCCGGTGCTGTCGGCGGTGCTGGCCTATGCCTTCTTCGGCCTGGACCAGCTGGGCGAAGAAATGGAAGACCCGTTCGGCCTGGAGCCGAATGACCTGCCGCTGGACGCGCTGGTGCGCACGATCGAGATCGACCAGCTCGACGCGCTCGGCGAACGCCCCTTGCCCGAACCCCTGCTGCCGCAGGGTTACCTGTTGCAATAGCCACTCCTCGGAGCCTGCCATGTCCCACCCGCTTTACCGCCCGCGCCGCATGCGCCATGACGAGTTCTCGCGCCGCCTGATGCGCGAGGCCACGCTGACCACCGACGACCTGATCTACCCGGTGTTCGTGCACGAACTGGCCGGCCGCACCGCAGTACCGTCGATGCCGGGCGTGGAGCGGCTGTCGATCGAAGAACTGCTGAAGGTGGCCGAAGAAGCGCTGGAGCTGGGTATTCCGGTGATCGACCTGTTCCCGGTGATCGACCCCTCGCTGAAGTCGCTGGACGCGTCGGCGGCGTGGGCCGAAGACGGCCTGGCGCAGCGTGCGATCCGCGCGCTGAAGTCGCGATTCCCGGAACTGGGGGTGATGACCGACGTGGCGCTGGACCCGTACACCACGCACGGCCAGGACGGCATCATCGACGACAAGGGCTATGTGCTGAACGACATCACCGTCGAGGCGCTGGTCAAGCAGTCGGTATCGCACGCCGAGGCCGGTGTGGACATCGTCTCGCCGTCGGACATGATGGACGGCCGCATCGGCGCGATCCGTCGTGCGCTGGATGCCGACAACCACATCAACGTGCGCATCATGGCCTACTCGGCCAAGTACGCCTCGGCGTTCTACGGTCCGTTCCGCGATGCGGTGGGCAGCGCCGCCAGCCTCGGCAAGGCCGACAAGAAGACCTACCAGATGGACCCTGCCAACGGCGACGAGGCCCTGCGCGAGATCGCGCTGGACCTGGAAGAGGGCGCCGACATGGTGATGGTCAAGCCGGGCATGCCGTACCTGGACCTGGTGCGCCGGGTGAAGGAAAAATTCGGCGTGCCGACCTTCGCCTACCAGGTGAGTGGCGAGTACGCGATGATGAAGGCCGCCTTCGCCAACGGCTGGCTGGACGAGCGCGCCTGCGTGCTGGAGTCGCTGCTGGGCTTCAAGCGGGCCGGCGCCGATGGCGTGCTGACCTATTTCGCGCCGCAGGTGGCGCGATGGCTGCGCGAGCGCTGACAATAGCGCCACGATAGACGGAGGATTACGCGATGGGACCCGAACTGGGATGGATGCAATGGCTGATCTGGGGCATCGGTACGCTGGTGTTCGGCGCCATCATCGTCGGTGTCTTCATCGCTGCCTGGCGGGCCGGCAAGCGCCCGCCGGAGCAGCTCTCCGCCGCCCGCCATGTCGCCCGTGAGCAGGCCCTGCCGGACAGCGTGCAGGCCGAACTGGCCGCGTTGAACCAGCGCAAGGACAATGGCCAGCTGAGCGAAGTGGAGTACGAGCAGTTGCGCGCCAAGGTGTTGTCGCGCTGACGGGTGGGTGCCAACCTTGGTTGGCACTTTCCCGCATGCCAACCAAGGTTGGCATCTACCAAGCGGCCATCCACGCACGGCGTGGATCTACCGCACGCACCTGGCGCCTCCATCGCCCGGGTAGCCGCCAACCTTGGTTGGCGTTTGCCGTCACCGTGCGCCCGGCACGCACCCCGCAACCGCCGCCACCTTCGGCACGGCCAACCGGTACACATCCAGGCCACCGGCACGCGGTGCCTTCGCCGCACTGCTGGCGACCATCATCTCGCCGGGCTTGGCGTTGTCGATCACCGGCGCGCCGGTCCAGCCGCTGGCCTGGTTGAACGACAGCCCCAATGGCTGCAGCGCCGCACCGGTCCACGCACAGCCGCTGCTCCACACCTGCGTGGTCGTGCCGTTGCCGCGGCTGAACACCACGGCGCCGTCATGCCCCAGCCAGTCGCCGTCGGTCTCGTCGTCGGCACTGTTCAACGCGCTCAGTGCGCTGGCCGGGCCACGCAGTCCCTGCGCATCCAGCGTCGCCACGAACAGGTCCCAGCCGGCGCCACGGCCCTGCTGGCGGGCAAACAACAGCTGCCTGCCATCCGCGCTCAGGGCCGGCCCGCGCTCTTCCCGGCGGCCCGCGTCGCCCGCCAGCAGCTGCGCGGTACCCAGTTGGCCATCGGTGGCGAGAGCGGCCCGATACAGCGCCAGCTTGCCCTCGCGGCCGGCCGCGAACAGCAGCCAGCGGCCGTCGCGGCTGAAGTAGGGATCATGGGCCTCACCGGCCACGCCTACCGGCAAGGCCTGCGCCTGCTGCCAGCGGCCGTCCACCACGCGCGCCTCCCACAGGCCCCAACCGGCCTCGCCACGGCGGGCGAAAACGATGCGCTGGCCATCGGCGCTGATCGTGGCGCGGCCCTCGTCGGCACGGGTCGAGACCACGCCCATGCCTTCGATGCCGTACTCGTTCAACGCCATCGCCACGGGGGCAGAGAGTAGACTGGCGGCAAGCACCAGCAGGGGCGGGGTGATGCGCATCATCCGGGTCCGTGCACGAAAGAGCATCAGTCTAGCCAGCTTGAGGATTCCATGACCGACCGTTACGCCGTCTTCGGACACCCCGTTGCCCACTCGAAGTCGCCGCAGATCCACGCGACGTTCGGTCTCCAGGAAGGCATCGCGGTGGATTACCGCGCGATCGACCTGGCCCCGGATGCGTTCCTGGCCGGCCTGGAAGCCTTCGCCGCCGACGGCGGTGTCGGTGCCAACGTCACCTCGCCGCACAAGGAAGCCGCGTTCTCGGTGTGCACCACGCTGACTGCGCGTGCGCGCCGCGCCGGCTCGGTCAACACGCTGCTGCGCAAGGGCGACCGCTGGCATGGCGACACCACCGACGGCATCGGCCTGGTGCGTGATCTGACCGACCGCCATGGCCTGGACCTGCGTGGCCGCCGCATGCTGCTGATCGGTGCCGGCGGCTCCGCGCGCAGCGTCGCTCCGGCCTTCCTCGATGCCGGCATCACCGAGCTGGTGGTGGTCAACCGCACGCCGGAACGCGCCGATGAACTGATCGACGCGATGGGCGAACCGGGCCGCGCGATCAGCCGCTACTGGGAAGACCTGCGCGAGCTGGGCGACTTCGAATTGATCGTCAATGCCACCTCGGCCGGCCGCGACCGCGACGTTGAGTTCAAGCTGCCGCTGTCGCTGGTCAACTCGATGACCACCGCCGTCGACCTGAACTACGGCGAGGCCGCCATCGCCTTCCTGGCCTGGGCGCGCGCAGCGAACTGCCGCAATACCGTGGATGGCCTGGGCATGCTGGTCGAGCAGGCCGCCGAGAGCTTCCTGCAGTGGCACGGTGTGCGTCCGCAGACCGACGAGGTCTACCAGACGCTGCGGCAGGGGTCGGCCGTGCTGGCCGGCGAGGACTGATCGATGGACAACACGACCCTGATGGTGACGGTGCTGAGCATCGTGGGCGTGCGCCTGCCGGTGCTGATCGCACTGTGCGTGGGCCTGGTCTGGGTGGTCGGCGCACCGCGCGATGCCACCCGCACCGGCGCCCTGGTCAGCCTGGTGCTGTTGCTGCTGTCCAGCCTCGGCGGCATGGCCGCCGGCATCCTGCCGATGTGGTTGATCAACAGCGGCAACTTCGACGCCATCTCGGGCATGAGTGCCATCCTTGGCGTGCTGCACTTCGCGCTGGCGATGGTCGAGGCCATCGGCGTGGTGCTGCTGGTGTGGGCGCTGGTGCGCCTGCTGCGTACCCGCACGATCCCGGCATCCTGACCGGTAGCGCCGGGCCATGCCCGGCGTATCTGGCCCTTGAGCGGTCCGCCCATCGGACCGTGACCGCCGCCGGGCGTCGTCGCTGGCCCGTTCAGGGTGCCAGCGACGGTGAACGCGGCCGGCCATGCGACAATGACCGGCCTGATCCAGCCACGGTACTTCCCGGCGTGACCGAAACCGTCGCCGCTCCGCGCACGCTCGATGACACCTTGAAGGACGCGATCCGCAAGGCGTACACGACGCTGCAGGCCAATACCCCCGGCTTCTCCACCCGTCGCTCGCAGAGCCAGATGATCGGCGTGGTGTCGCGTGCGCTGTCGAAAAGCGGTGGCGTCGGCGTGGTCGAAGCGCCCACCGGCGTCGGCAAGAGCCTGGGCTACCTCACTGCAGGCGTGCCGATTGCGCTGGCCAGCAAGAAGAAGCTGGTGATCAGCACCGGCACCGTGGCGCTGCAGTCGCAGCTGGTCGAGCGCGATATCCCGAACTTCCTCAAGGCCACCGGCCTGGAAGCAACCGTGGCGCTGGCCAAGGGCCGTACCCGTTACCTCTGCACGCGCAATGCCGCCGAGGCGCAGGGCGAGGGCTCGCAGGGCGGCATGTTCGAGGATGACGCGCCGCTGTTCGACCGGCCGCTGGCGCCGATCGAGATGGACATCGCCAAGCGCCTGACCGATGCCTTCACCGGCGGCAGCTGGGATGGCGATATCGACAACGCGCCGGAGACCATCAGCCCCGGCCTGCGCAGCCGCATCACCACACCGGCTTCGGGCTGCGCGGGGCGTCGTTGTGCCTATTCGGCGCAGTGTGCGGTGCTGCGTTCGCGCAATACGGTGCGCGATGCGCAGATCGTGGTGACCAACCACGCGCTGCTGCTGTCGGCGCTGTCGATCGGTGACAGCGACAACGGCCAGCCGTTGATCGCGCCGCCGTCGGACATGCTGCTGGTGCTGGACGAAGGCCATCACATCGGCAACGTGGCGATCGACCAGGGCGCGGCCAGCCTGGCGCTGGACGAGATGGCCAAGCGTACCGGCCGCCTGCAGATCCTGATCGCCGGCGCCTACCGCGCGGTCGACAAGGACCGCCTCGGCAACCTGCTGCCCAACGAAGCGATCGACGTCGCCAGCAACGTGGCCAAGCAGCTGCGTGCGTTCCGCGACCACATCGAACGGGTATGGATGCCGGCACCGGCCGACGAAGAGCCGATGTGGCGCGCGGCCAACGGGCGCCTGCCCGAGGCCTGGCGCGAGCCGATCGAGGCCCTGGCCGACGATACCCGCAGCCTCTACAACTGGGCGCATGCCGCCACCGCGCAGGTGGCCAAGGGCAAACAGGACGATGCCGCGCGCGAGCGCCTGCAGCGCAACCTGGGCATGGCGCTGGAAATGATCGAGCAGCAGTACAACCTGTGGCAGGCGTGGCGCCGCGAAGACAAGGACGGCGCACCGCCGATGGCACGCTGGGTCACCGCCACCCGCGACGGCGATCTGGTGCTGCATGGCTCGCCGGTATCGGCCGCGCACGTGCTGCGCAAGCTGCTGTGGGATGAAGTGGATTCGGTGGTGATGACCTCGGCGACGTTGACCGGCGGTGGCGATTTCCAGTCGCTGGCGATCGACAACGGCATTCCCGAAGAGGCCGAGATGGTCTCGCTGTCATCGCCGTTCGACCTGCCCAACCAGGCCGAGCTGATCGTGCCGAAGTTCCCGGTCACGCCGGACGACCGCGAAGGCCATCCGCGCGAAGTGGCGCGCTACCTCGACACCGAGCTCGACTGGGCCAAGGGCTCGATGGTGCTGTTCACCTCGCGCTGGAAGATGGAGAAGGTGGCCGGGCTGATGTCGGCCGCGCGCCGCAAGCAGGTGCTGGTGCAGGGCGAGATGTCCAAGACCCGGCTGATCGACGAGCATCTGCGGCGCGTGGCCGCAGGCGAAGGCTCGGTGCTGTTCGGGCTGAATTCGTTCGGCGAAGGCCTCGACCTGCCGGGTGAAGCCTGCACCACGGTGGTGATCACCCAGGTGCCGTTCGCGGTGCCGACCGATCCGCAGACCGCCACGCTCAGTGAGTGGTTCGAGGGGCGTGGCCTCAATGCCTTCAACCTGATCGCCATTCCGCACGCGCTGCGCACGCTGACCCAGTTCGCCGGCCGCCTGATCCGCACCTCCACCGACACCGGCCGCGTGGTCATTCTTGATTCGCGACTGCTGACCCGCCGCTACGGCAAGCGCATCATCGACGCGCTGCCACCGTTCAAGCGCGTGATCGGCTGACCGGTAGCAAAAAGGGGACGGAGGGAATTAAGTCGTTTATGGCAAAAACGACTTAATTCCCTCCGTCCCCTTTTTTGCGAGCACTGTACAGATGCCGGCCAGCAGCCGGCACTACCGCACGGGCTGACGATCGGACAGCGGCGCTTGGTGGTTACCGGGTGCCTGTTTCAGGCGTCCGGCAGCCTGGCCCATAGGCCTCCATGTAGGGTTTGCCGAAGCAGCGCAGTAGCCCATCAAGCACATCCAGGTTGGGCGGCCACGGCATCTGCACCTGCTGCCCGCCTTCGGTGGTGAACTGGTAGCGACCGTCCTTGATGTTCTCCGCCATCGCGGTGGGCGTCGGTATCGCGACCAGCCTCGCACGAGCCTTCTCCAGGGCGCTGCGGTCCTGGCGCAGGAACGCGACCATGCCGTCCACGTAGGCATTCCAGTAACCCGGGTCGCCCGCGTTCACGGGTTTGTGGCTGCGTTCCATCAGCGTGATCGCCTGCGCGGTCTGCCCCAGCTCCGCGCGCAGCTGGCCCTCGTGCCAGGTGATGATGACGTTGCCTTCTGCCTTGGGCAGAGCGCCGTAGGCGGACAGCAGGTCGGCCGCTTCGCGGGTACAGCCACGGTCGGCCAGCGGGCGCCAGCCACCTGCCAGGTCCTGATCGAATCGACCAGGTTCCATCGCCAGCATCGCTGCACGGTCGTAGCTGCAGTCGGGGGCTTTGGGCGGCTCCGCAGACGCGCCCATGGCAGCGGCCAGCGCAAAGGAAAGCAACATCATCTCAACCTCCGTGTTGGTGACTCCCTGGACCACCATAACGGATCAGGAGGGGTAGCGCCGGCCGCTGGCCGGCAACCTCATTGATGTGGGGCGTCGCAGTACAGATGCCGGCCAGCGGCCGGCACTACCGTATGGCGGTCAATCGCCCAGAAGCGCGGTGTTGCGTACGGCGCCCTTGTCGGCGCTGGTGGCCAGCAGGGCGTAGGCCTTCAGCGCGCTGGTGACCTTGCGTGGGCGCGGTGCGCGCGGCTTCCAACCACGCGCATCGACGTCGCTGCGGCGCTGGGCCAGCGTGGTCTCATCCAGCAGCAGGTCGATGCGGCGGGCCGGAATGTCGATGCGGATGCGGTCGCCATCTTCCACCAGGCCGATGACACCGCCGCTGGCGGCTTCCGGCGAGACGTGGCCGATCGACAGGCCCGAAGTGCCGCCGGAGAAGCGGCCGTCCGTGAGCAGTGCGCACTGCTTGCCCAGGCCCTTCGACTTCAGATAGCTGGTCGGGTACAGCATTTCCTGCATGCCGGGGCCGCCCTTCGGGCCTTCGTAGCGGATGACCACCACCTCGCCCGGCTGCACCTCGTCAGCGAGGATGCCGGCGACGGCGGCGTCCTGGCTTTCGTAGACGCGCGCGGGGCCTTCGAACACATGGATAGACTCGTCGACGCCGGCGGTCTTCACCACGCAGCCATCGATGGCCAGGTTGCCGCGCAGCACGGCCAGCCCGCCTTCCAGCGAATACGCGTGCTGCAGCGAACGGATGCAGCCCTCGGCGCGGTCCACATCCAGCGTCGGCCAGCGCGTGGCCTGGCTGAAGGCTTCCTGGGTGGGGATGC
This sequence comes from Stenotrophomonas sp. INTA L402-1, assembly GCF_059295135.1. Lineage (NCBI taxonomy): Bacteria > Pseudomonadati > Pseudomonadota > Gammaproteobacteria > Lysobacterales > Lysobacteraceae > Stenotrophomonas > Stenotrophomonas sp. INTA L402-1. Next base: position 113,465 of record NZ_JCAFWP010000003.1, on the reverse strand, counting down.
CGGCCGGGCCAGCCTTGAAGAAGGTATGCAGGGTGTCGTTGTCACTGCGCACCACGTCCCAGCGTTCCAGTGCTTCGGCCAGGCTGGCGCTGTGCACGGTCGGCACCGTGGTTTCGAGCAGGCCGGCGCGGTCCAGTTCACCGAGGATGCCGAACACGCCGCCGGCGCGGTGCACGTCCTCGATGTGGTACTTCGGCGTGTTCGGCGCCACCTTGCACAGCTGCGGTACGCGCCGCGACAGCGCGTCGATGTGGGTCAGGTCGAAGTCGACCTCCGCTTCCTGCGCCGCGGCCAGCAGATGCAGGATGGTGTTGGTGGAACCGCCCATGGCGATGTCCAGGGTCATCGCGTTGGCGAACGCGGCCTGGGTGGCGATGCCGCGCGGCAGCGCGCTCGGGTCTTCGCCGCCATACCAGCGGTGGCAGAGTTCGACGATCAGGCGGCCGGCGCGGCGGAACAGCGCCTCGCGGTCGGCATGGGTGGCCAGCGTGGTGCCATTGCCCGGCAGCGACAGGCCCAGCGCTTCGGTCAGGCAGTTCATCGAGTTGGCGGTGAACATGCCCGAGCAGGAGCCGCAGGTGGGGCAGGCGCTGCGCTCGAACGCGGCGACCTTCTCGTCGGAGGCGCTGTCATCGGCGGCCACCACCATCGCATCGACCAGGTCCAGCTTGTGCTCGGACAGCTTGGTCTTGCCCGCTTCCATCGGCCCGCCGGAGACGAACACCACCGGGATGTTGAGGCGCAGCGCGGCCATCAGCATGCCGGGGGTGATCTTGTCGCAGTTGCTGATGCACACCAGCGCGTCGGCGCAGTGCGCGTTGACCATGTACTCCACGGCATCGGCGATGATCTCGCGGCTGGGCAGCGAATACAGCATGCCGTCGTGGCCCATCGCGATGCCGTCGTCCACGGCGATGGTGTTGAATTCCTTGGCGACGCCGCCGACCTGTTCGATCTCGCGCGCGACCAGCTGGCCGAGGTCCTTCAGGTGCACGTGGCCGGGCACGAACTGGGTGAAGGAGTTGGCGATGGCGATGATCGGCTTGTGGAAGTCGCCGTCCTTCATGCCGGTGGCACGCCACAGGGCGCGGGCGCCGGCCATGTTGCGGCCGGCGGTGGAGGTACGGGAGCGGTATTCAGGCATGGCTGGCGGAACGGGCGGGCCGTACAACGTGGGGGTCAGCCGATCATGGCCAATTTTTTCGGTTGCTGCTGCAACCACCCGTTTTCGGTAGATGCCGACCTTGGTCGGCGCCGTGCCGTGTGTGCCAGCCAAGGATGGCACCTGCCAGAGTGGTGCGCCGCGCGGGGTCGGATCCCATCGCGGCGCGATGGGCTCTGACCCCAATGCCCGACGAAAATGAAAGTCCGTTCATCTTTCGGACTTTGCCGATTCCGGTTGCTGGTCCGGATTTGGCATCATTGGGGCATTGATCCGTCGACAGGGCATGAGGCCATGAAACGTTCCCGCACCACCGCGCTGCTGCTGATGAGCGCTGCGCCGCTGCTGTTCACCGCCTGCCAGAAGGAGCCGGAGGTGAAGGTGCAGGAAGGCCTGTACACCTCGGTGGAGGCCTGCACCGAGGCCACCGGCGATCCCTCGTCGTGCCGCAATGCCTTCGCCGAAGCGCAGAAGCAGGCCGCCGATGCGGCGCCGAAGTACGCCAGCAAGGAAGCCTGCGAGAAGGACTACAAGCCGGAACAGTGCGTGCAGCAGCACACCTCGGCCGGTACCTCGTTCATCGGCCCGATGATGATGGGCTTCTTCATGTCGCAGATGCTGAGCAACCGCGGCGGCCTCGCGCCGCAGGCGCCGGCGGCGGCGCCGGCCTACCAGGACAAGAGCGCTGGATGGGCGCGTCCGGCACCGGGCGGTACCGGTGGCCTGAACACCGCCAGCGGCATCGGCGCGGGCAAGGCCGGCCTGGCCCCGGTCACCAGCGAGCCGAACCGTGCGGTCACCGCCAGCCGTGGTGGCTTCGGCAACACCAGCGCACGCCGCAGCACCAGCGGCAGCTACGGCGGCTGATCGACCCATGCAGCGCATCCGGATTGCCGAGCGTGCCCAGTGGCGGGCACGTGCGGATGAAGCGGGTTTCCGCTTCCACACCATCGACGGCCAGCCGTATTGGGATGAAAGCGCGTACTACGCCTTCACCCTGCGCCAGATCGAACAGGACATCGAAGACCCCAGCGCCGAGCTGCACCAGATGGCGCTGGACCTGGTCGGTGATGTCATCGGCAGCGAACGCCTGATGGACCAGCTGGCGATTCCGTCGCATTACCGCGACTGGATCGCCGACAGCTGGCGCCAGCGCCAGCCGCATCTGTACGGTCGCCTGGACCTGGCCTACGACGGTACCGGCCCGGCCAAGCTGTACGAGTTGAACTACGACACGCCGACCTCGCTGTTCGAGGCCAGCTTCTTCCAGTGGCAGTGGCTGGAGGACCAGCGCAACGCCGGTCGCCTGCCGCAGCATGCCGACCAGTTCAACGCGATCCATGAGGCGCTGGTCGAACGCTTCGGCGAACTGGCCACGCAGCTGCCGCCGCCGCTGTATTTCAGCGCCGTGGGCAGTTCGGAAGAAGACCGCGGCACCGTCGACTACCTGCGCGACTGTGCGTCGCAGGCCGGCCTGCACGGCCAGGCCATCGCCATCGAGGATATCGGCCTGTCCGAGGACGGACGCTTCACCGCGCTGGACGATTCGGTGATCGGCACGCTGTTCAAGCTGTACCCACTGGAAGACCTGATGGCCGAGGAGTTCGGCCGCGCGCTGCCCGGCTCGGGCGTGCAGCTGCTGGAGCCGGCGTGGAAGGCGGTGCTGAGCAACAAGGGCATCCTGCCGCTGCTGTGGCAGCGCAACGTGGGCCATCCGAACCTGCTGGAAGCGCATTTCGATGACGGCAGCACGCTGGCCTCGGGCTGGGTGCGCAAGCCGCTGTTCTCGCGCGAAGGCGCGAACATCGAGATGCACCTGGCCGATGGCAGCACCCAACGCAGCGACGGTCCCTACGACGGCCCGGCGATCATCCAGCGTGCGCATCCGCTGACCCGCTTCGAAGGCGGCTACCCGCTGATCGGCAGCTGGGTGGTGGGTGACCACGCCTGCGGCATCGGCATCCGCGAGGACGACAGCGCGATCACCCGCGACAGCGCGCGCTTCGTGCCGCACGCGATCGTTGACGAGGCGCCGACGCGGATCTACGTCTGATGACAGTGCGGCGCCCACGGGCCGGCGTGGGCAACCATAGCCCGTCGTAGAACAACCGCTGTGGGTAGAGGCCGACCCTGGTCGGCGCTGTGGGTTCGTGCCAACCAAGGTTGGCACCTACCAGAGCGATACGTTGGTTGTTGCAGGGGTAGTGCCGGCCGCTGGCCGGCAACCGTTGTTGGTAGATGCCGACCCTGGTCGGCGCTGTGGGTTTCGTGCCAACCAAGGTTGGCACCTACCAGAGCGGTGCGTCGGTTGTTGCAGGGGTAGTGCCGGCCGCTGGCCGGCAACCGGTGTTGGTAGAGGCCGACCCTGGTCGGCGCTGTGGGTTCGTGCCAACCAAGGTTGGCACCTACCAGAGCGGTGCGTTGGTTGTTGCAGGGGTAGTGCCGGCCGCTGGCCGGCAACCGTTGTTGGCCCCCACCAGAGCGATCGCTGGTATCAGAGCAGCCCTTCGCGCTTCACCGCCAGGTAGCGTTCCACCAGCGCACCGGGCAGGGCATCGGCGGTGACGTCCAGCACCATCACCTTCTCGCTGCGCAGCGCCTCATGCGCCTTCGCGCGCTGCTGCAGGTACAGCGCCGCTGCACCGGCCTGGGTGGCGTCTTCCAGTGTCTGCACTTCGCTGTCCAGCACACCGTCCAGCTCACGCTCGCGCAGGCTGGCCACGCATACCAGATGGCGCTGCTGCAGCAGGCGCACCGCCGCCAGCAGGTCTTCGATGTCTTCGTCGCGCACGTTGCTGACCAGCATCACCAGCGCGCGCCGGCGCTGGCGCAGCGACACCTCGGTGGCGGCGGCCAGGTAGTCGGTGGCGACCGCGCGCGGCTGCAGGTCGTAGCTGGCGCGCAGCAGGTGCTCGACCGTGCCCATGCCACGCTGCGGCGCCACCCAACGGCGCTCGCCACCGGTGGCGAACAGGCCGGCGGCGTCGCCCTGGCGCAACGCCAGGTAAGCCACCACCAGCGAGGCGTTCAAGGCATGGTCGAAGTGCGAGAGCCCGCCTTCGCTGGCCAGCATGCGCCGACCGCTGTCGAGCATCAGCAGCAGCTGCTGGTTCTTCTCGTCCTGGTATTCGCGCGAGATCAGCTTGCGCGCACGCGCGGTGGCCTTCCAGTCGAGCTGGCGCAGGCTGTCGCCGATGCGGTACTCGCGCATCTGGTGGAAGTCGGTGCCTTCGCCGCGGCGGCGCTTCACGTGTGCACCGACCAGCCGCGAGGCCTGGTCGGCACTGAACAGGGCAAAGCGGGTGAGCGGCACGAAGTTCGGATAGACCCGCACGTCCAGTGCGGGCGGCAGCGTGCGTTGCTGCCACCACAGCCGCCACGGTGAACGCATGCGCAGGTGCACGCCTTCGAAGCGGAAATGCCCACGCTGCAGCGGCTGCAGGTGGTAGTGGAGGGTGGAAGCACTGCCCGCCTGCAGGCGCACGCGCTGCGGCAGTGATTCCAGCGGCCAGCCGCCGGGGACCAGGTCGAACACCTGCACCGTCATCGGTGCGTCCGCCTGCAGCCGCAGTGCAGCCTCGCGGCGCACGCCCAGTGCCAGCGCTTCGGGCAGTTCGCGCTGCACCTGCGGCGACGGACGCCGCCACTGGCGCCACAGATCCATCAGCGCCGGCACGGCAATCGCCAGCGCCGCCAGCGCCCAGCTCCAGCGCGGCAGCAGACCGCCCAGCACCAGACCGCCCTGGGCAGCCCAGGCCAGCAGTAGTGCCAGCAGCAGCGGGGCCGGCCTCATCGGCGCGGCGCTTCCACCTTGGCCAGCAGCGCGCCCAGCACGTCGTCGGCGTCCTGGCCTTCGATCTGCAGTTCCGGGGCCAGCGCGATGCGGTGGCGCAGCGCCGGGCGTGCGATGTCGCGCACATCATCCGGAGTGACGAAATCACGACCGGCCAGCACCGCCTGCGCGCGCGAGGCACGCACCAGCGCGATGCTGCCACGCGGGCCAGCGCCGACCGCGATACCCAGCCACTGCCTCGTCGCCGCCACGATCCGCACCGCGTAGTCGACCACTTCGTCGTCAACCGTGATCGCGGCGGTGGCACGCTGCAGTTCCAGCAGCTCACCAGCATCGAGCACGCGCGGCACCTGGCTCAGGTCGAAATCGCTGGCGGCACGGCCACTGGTGATCGCAGTCACCATGCGCTTCTCGTCCTCCAGCTGCGGATAGTCGATCAGCACCTTCAGCAGGAAGCGGTCCAGCTGTGCTTCCGGCAGCGGGTAGGTGCCTTCCTGCTCCAGCGGATTCTGCGTGGCCAGTGCCATGAACGGCGGCGCCAGGGTGAAGGCCTTGCCTTCGATGGTCACCTGGCCTTCCTGCATCACTTCCAGCAGCGCCGACTGGGTCTTGGCCGGTGCACGGTTGATCTCGTCGGCCAGCAGCAGGTTGGTGAACACCGGACCGCGACGGATCTTGAAGCTCTCGCTCTTCGGGTCGTACACCGCGTGGCCGCTGACGTCGCTGGGCATCAGGTCGGGGGTGAACTGCACGCGGCCGTAGTCCAGTTCCAGGGCCTGTGCCAGTGCGCGCACCAGCAGGGTCTTGCCCAGCCCGGGTACGCCCTCGATCAGCACGTGACCACCGGCAAGCAGGGCCACCAGGATCTGGTCCAGCACCTCGGCCTGGCCGATGAAAGCGTGGCCGATGGCGTCGCGGATGGCATCGACGCGTTCGATCAGGCGGGCGTTGGCGGCCGCCGGCAGCTCGGGGACTTCGGTCATAGCAGGGATCTCATCTGGAGCAGCAAGCGGATGCGCTCGCGCAGGGCGGAGGAATCGTGCGGCGGTGGGGGCGTGAGCGCGCTGGCGACGCGGCCCTGCGGCCACTTCAGCAGCTCGGCGATGGCCTGATCGCGCGGCGCACCATCCAGTGCGGCGGCAATCGGTGCGCGCAGGCGCAGGCGGTGCAGGAACAGGGCGAGCACGGCCTCGTACAGGCGTATGCCGTGACCGAAGCGCAGCAGCAGTTCACCACTGGCACGCACGTGCTCCAGCAGTGAACGACGTTCCAGCACCGGCGACGGCAGCAGGCTGCCGAAGCGCTGTGAACGGCCCCACAGCCAGCCCAGCAAGGCCAGCAGCAACGGCACCCACAACGGCCAGCCCTGATAGAACATGCGCGACCACAGCGACGGCGGGCGGCTGGCATAGACCAGCCAGACCGCACCCTTGCCATAGTTCGGATCGAGCAGGTAGCGGGTCAGGTCGCGATGCGACGCGTCGTGCAGGCCGTCGCTGGCCCCGCCACCTGCCGACGCCAGGCGCGCTGCCGGTGAGTCCACTTCGCTGCGCATGAACTCCATGTCGGCCAGCACGCTCACTCTGCCCTGGCCGTGGCGCAGGCGCGCGAACACCAGGTCGCGATCAGTGCCCCAGCGGCGTTCGGCCTGCGCACTGGCCGCAAACCCCAGGGTGAAGCGGCGGCCACCACAGAATTCGACGTGGCCAGGATCGTCGTCGACATGGAAGGCCTGGCAGTCGCTGCGCTGGAACAGGCTGTCCACGCCCAGCCGGTCCAGCAGGGGGCCCTGTGTGCTGCCGGCATCGTCCTCGGCCGGCGGCGGTGTACGTACCAGCAGGTGACCGCCACCGTCGACCCAGTCCAGAAGTGCGCTGGCGACGGGCGGCGGCAGTTCGCTGCTGTCCTGCAGCAGCACCACCGTGTCGTGGCGCCCCAGCGTCATCTGCTGCAACTCCAGCCGCGGTCGCGAATGCACGTCGATGCCATCGGCGCGCAGGGCCTGGCCGAGCACGTACAGCGGGTTGTAGGCGGCCTCGCCCTGTGGCGGCAGCCGGATCGTCTCGGTCACCCGCTCGTGCGTGCGCAGGTAGAGGATGGTCAGCGGTACGCCGAACAGCACCAGCGCACCGAGCAGCAGCGACCAGAACAGGCGCGGACTCATGCCTGCCACCCGTACTGCTGGCGCAGGGTATCGGCCAATGCATCGAAATCGGCGCGGCTGGGCAGGCGGCCACCGTAGGCGGCGTACTGCCACATGCGCACGATGCGCGCGAACAGGTCACGGTCGCTGGCCTGGGGCATGCGTCGCGATGCGCGCAGGCATTGCGCTTCGGTGGCACCGGGTGGAAGCGCGATACCGCTGCGCTCGCCCACCGTGCGCACGCTGGCGCGGTACAGCAGGGCCAGCGCCTGCCGCGGCCGGCCCTGGTCCCAGAGCAGGCCGGCCTGGGTGGCCACGTCCGGCGGCAGCACCACCGGCAACTCCACCTGCTCCTCCAGCACCTTCGGTGCAGCGTCGGCCTTGCGCCGGCCACTGCCACGCAGCCACGGCAGCCACAGCCGCGCGGTCAGCAGCAGCACCAGCAGCAGGATGCCGAGCAGGCCCCACAGGCCCCATTCGGCCAGCCGTGCCAGCCAGGCGATGCCGTCCTTGCGCGCCTTGCGTTCACCTTTGCTGTTGGTGTCACGCTGCAGCTGCTTGTCTTCCTTCTTTTTTTCCTCGGCCTGCTCGATCGGCTTCCAGCGGGTGACCTGGCGGGTCGGGCGCTGCAGCGGGTCTTCATAGGCGCGGTTCACTGCCTGACGGAAACCGGCGGTGTCCACCGGCGCTGTACCGAAGATCATTGCCGGCGTATTGGCGGGGTCGTTGGCCGCGGTGGCCGGTTCTTCCGCACTGTCTTCGTCCTCTTCGGCATCGCCTGCCTGCTCCGCGACCGTCTGCGCGTCCTGCGCATGCACCGGTGCGGACACCAGCGGCAGTGCCAGCCACAGAAGCAGCGCCAGCGTCGATGCTGCCGGCAGCAGCCGCTCGCGCAGGCGGCGCAGGGCGATTTCGACATCCCAGGCTTCCATCTGCGTTCGACGGTTCAGGTACAGGCCAAAGCCCGCACCGACGAAGAACGGGCCGATCAGCACCGAGGCCAGCCAGCACGCCAGGTTGAAGCCCAGCCGTGCCCATGCCGGCGTGTCCTTGCCAATCATGTCCCACGCCGCACGCCACGATTCGGACATCAGCTCCAGTGGCATGAACATGAACACCGCACCGATCGCGCCGGATACCAACACGGCTTCGAACGCCAGGCAGGTCACCGTCAGTACCAGTGCCGCGCCCGCTGCGCCGGCTGCCACCGCACGACGGCGTGGGCCGCGCTGGCCCGGTGTGTTGCCTTCCAGCAGGTTCACCGGCAGGCACAGGCTGCGCAGCACGCTGAAGCGGCGCCAGCCCAGGTAGCCCCAGAAGCCGCTGTTGCCCCAGCTTCGCTGCGCGCGCAGCGCGGCCAGCGTGCCGACCGGCTCACCGAAAATGCCGCGCGACAGCACGTACAGCGGCGCGCGTTCGAACAGCGGCTTGCACCACCACATCGCCAGCCAGGCCCAGCCGAAGGCATCCAGCCACCAGCCCAGCGCGTTGAAGATCACGAACAGCGGTGCACTGGCCAGCAGCCAGCTGCCCCACAGCGCACGCGCGTGACGGCGGGACAGGGCGGTGCCCAGCTCCATCGCTTCCCAGCCACTGCGGGCGCGCAGCGCCACGTCCAGGCGGTCAATGCGCATGGCCGCCCCCACGTCCGCCGCGCCACAGCCACAGCAGCACGCCGGCCCACAACACACCGGCCACGCTGAACTTGCCCCACGCCGGTACTTCGGCAAGCGAGGACCAGAAGGCTTCGATGAAGGCGGCCACCAGCAGCATGAAGGCGACACCGAGGCACAGCCGTGCGCCGATGCGGCCGCCTTCGACCAGTGCATCCAGGCGGCTGCGCCGGCCCGGTGCCAGCAGCTTCATGCCCAGCTGCAGACCGGCACCGCCGGCGATCACGATCGCGGTCAGCTCGAAGGCACCGTGGCCGACCACGAAGCGCCAGAACGGGTCGCCATGGCCGATGTGCTGCAGGTGACCGGCCACCGAACCGATGATCACGCCGTTGAACAACAGCACCAGCAGCGTGCCCAGCCCAGCCAGCAGTCCGCTGGCGAAGGTGCGCAGGGCGATGCTGATGTTGTTCATGATGTAGTGGCCGAACATCATCCAGTCGGTGCCGCTGTCACGCCCCAGGCGCTCGGCGGCGGGATCGTACATGCGCTCCATCTCGGCGATCTGGCGGTTGTCCATCAGCATGTGGATCAGGTCCGGATAGACCTGCACCAGCACGAAGCAGGCCACCGCCGGCAGCGCGAACATCGCCAGCGCCACCCACATGCTGCGCGCCTGGCTGCGCACCAGCAGCGGGAAATCGGCCACCAGGAACTCCAGGGCACCCCGCCAGCGCGTCGGCGGCGTGCGGTACAGCACGCTGTGGCCCTGCTGCATGAGCTGCTGCAGGCGCTGCACCAGCTGCGGGCTGTAGCCGCGTTCGCGGGCCAGCGCCAGTTGCTGGCACAGCCGCCGGTAGCGCTGCGGGAAGGTGGTGTCGTCCAGTGCCAGGCCGCTGGCCTTGCGGCGCGTGCGGCGTGAGGCACCAGCACGCAGCAGCAGCCACTGCTCCAGGTCCTGCCATTCCTGCTGGTAGCGGGCGACGAACTGTTCCTGCTTCATCGCCGCCCCAGCAGCCAGTTGGCCATCGCATACAGGCGCAGCACGCCGACCTGGCCATGGGTGCCGGTCAGTGGCTCGGCAATACCGGCCAGCTCCTGCTGGCGTGCCGCCGACAACCGTGGCGCGCGCTCGGCGAAGGCCATCAGCGCAGCCTGTTCCTCTGGTCGCAGCGGCTGCGGCGGAGCCAGCACGCTGTCGATGGTCGGCGGCGGTGGCAGGTACAGCGCGGGTGCGTGCACCACCACGGTGCCCGCCACCAGGTCGCCAAGGCGGCGGCCATGCGGATCGAACAGACTGCTGATCAGGCCCAGCGCATAGCCGAACGGCAGCATGTCCACCGTGCGCAGCAGGTTGCGGGTGATCGCCGCCATCCAGCCTACCGGCGCGCCATCGCGGGACAGCACGCGCAGCCCCAGCGCACGCTTGCCCAGTGTGCGCCCCCACAACGCTTCGCAGACGATCGGGTAGGCCCAGTAGACCAGGAACATCAGCACCAGGTAGAGGCCGGAGCCGAACTTGTCCAGCAGCGCCAGCGGAATGGACACCAGCACCAGTGCCGCGATGCGCACGCCAAGATCGACCAGCCAGGCCATCGCCCGCGGTACCGGGCCGGCGGCAGGCAACTGCAGCGGCACACCCTCCGGCGTCACCACCTCGCGGTAGGTATCGAGCATCGGTGCGGCCATCAGCGCGATGGCCTTCGTTGTGGGCGCCGGAGTCCTCTCCGGCGGGCAGCCACAGGCATGGGGGGTCTCGACAGGTCCTGGTCGGGCCAAGACTTTAGCAGAGCCGCATGGCAGCGTCGGGGGCTCAGTCCCGGTATTCGTCCTTCAGCCGCACGTAGTGGTCGGCCGAGTAATGCAGCGCCTCGATCTCCTTGTCGCTGAGCGTGCGTGCCGGTCGTGCAGGGTTGCCGACCCACAGCTCGCCTTCGCCCACCACCTTGCCGGGGCCGATCACCGCACCGGCGCCGACGAAGCCATGGCGCTCCACGCGGGCGCCATCGAGGATGCAGGCGCCCATGCCGATCAGGCTGTAATCGCCGATCGTGCAGGCATGGATGATGCAGCCGTGGCCAACGGTCACGCCTTCGCCGATCAGGGTCGGGTAGCCGGCCTTGTTGTACGGGCTGTGGTGGCTGACGTGGATGATGGTGCCGTCCTGCACGTTGGTGCGTGCACCGATGCGCACATGGTTGACGTCGCCGCGGATGACCGTGCCCGGCCATACCGACACGTCATCGGCCAGCTCCACGTCGCCGATGATGGTGCAGGCCGGATCGATGTACACGCGTTCGCCGAGGACGGGCATCTTGTCGCGGAAGGGGCGCAGCGGGTTCATCGAAGTCTCCGGAAATCAGGGCGTTCACGACGATGATACCTGCGTGGTCTGCACGCCGCGCGCGCACCGCAGGGTAGTGCCGGCCGCTGGCCGGCAACCTCAAGGTCATGTCTGGAGTTCTGCGATTGCCGGCCAGCGGCCGGCACTACCCGCTACGGTTCGTAGCTGTAGCCGATGCTGTATGCGGAACAGCGGATCGCGCGCAGCATTGCAGTGGATCCACGCCATGCGTGGATGGCATCTACCGCGCTCGTGTTATGCCACGCGTCCCCGGCGTGCGCGCTCCAGGTGCACCAGCAGCAGCGAGATCGCTGCCGGGGTCATGCCCGGAATGCGCTGTGCCTGGCCGATGGTCTGCGGGCGTACGCGCTCCAGCTTCTGCAGCGCTTCGGCCGACAGCCCGCGCACCGTCGCGTAATCGAAGGCTTCAGCGATCGGCGTGGCTTCATGCCGCTGCTGGCGCTCGATCTCCTCGCGCTGGCGGTCCAGGTAGCCGGCGTACTTCACGCCGATCTCCACCTGCTCGGCAACCTTGCCATCGGCCACCGCCGGGCCCAGCGAGGGCACCTGCATCAGCTTGGCGTAATCCAGCTCGGGGCGCTTGATCAGGTCCAGCACGTTGGTCTCGCGACTGACCGCCACGCCCAGCGTCTCGTTCACTTCGCGGCCCAGTGCATTGGCCGGGGTTGCCCACAGCGCACCCAGGCGTGCGCGCTCGGCAGCGACGGCGGCCTGCTTGGTCTCGAACGCGCTCCAGCGGCGATCATCCACCAAGCCCATTTCGCGGCCGGTCGGGGTCAGGCGCTGGTCGGCATTGTCCTCGCGCAGCTGCAGGCGGTACTCGGCGCGGCTGGTGAACATGCGGTAGGGCTCGTTGGTGCCGTGGGTGATCAGGTCATCCACCAGCACGCCCAGGTAGGCTTCGTCGCGACGCGGGCACCAGCCGTCCAGCCCACGCACCTGGCGTGCGGCGTTGAGGCCGGCCAGCAGGCCCTGCGCGGCGGCTTCTTCATAGCCGGTGGTGCCGTTGATCTGGCCGGCGAAGAACAGGCCGTTGACCAGCTTGGTCTCCAGCGAGGCCTTCAGCCCGCGCGGGTCGAAGAAGTCGTACTCGATCGCGTAGCCGGGGCGGGTGATGTGTGCGTTCTCGAAGCCACGGATGCTGCGCACCATCTCCAGCTGCACGTCGAACGGCAGCGAGGTGGAGATGCCGTTGGGATAGATCTCGACGATGCCCAGGCCTTCGGGTTCGACGAAGATCTGGTGGCTGGCCTTCTCGGCGAAGCGCACCACCTTGTCCTCGATGGACGGGCAGTAGCGCGGGCCGATGCCTTCGATCTGGCCGCTGTACAGCGGCGAACGGTGCAGCGCGTCGCGGATGATCTGGTGGGTCTGTTCGGTGGTGTGGGTGATCCAGCAGCTGACCTGCTGCGGATGCTCGTCCACCGAGCCGAGGAAGGACATCACCGGCCGCGGCGAATCGCCGGGCTGCTCGTCCATCACGCTGTAGTCCAGCGAGCGGCCATCGATGCGCGCCGGCGTGCCGGTCTTCAGGCGGTCCACCTGGAACGGGCGCTCGCGCAGCCGCGCGGCCAGTGTGGTGGCCGGCGGGTCGCCCATGCGGCCGGCGGCGTACTGGGTCGGGCCGACATGGATCTTGCCGGCCAGGAAGGTGCCGGCGGTCAGCACCACCGCTTCGGCGTCGAAACGCAGGCCGGTCTGGGTGATGACCCCGCGCACGGCGTCGCCTTCAATGACCAGGTCATCGACGGCGGCCTGGAACACGGTCAGATTGACCTGGCCTTCGACGATGGCGCGGATCGCCATGCGGTACAGGTTGCGGTCGGCCTGGCAGCGGGTGGCACGCACGGCCGGACCCTTGGAGGCGTTGAGCGTGCGCCACTGGATGCCGGCGCGGTCGGCGGCATGCGCCATCGCACCACCCAGGGCGTCGATTTCCTTGACCAGGTGGCCCTTGCCGATGCCGCCGATGGCCGGGTTGCAGCTCATCGCGCCCACCGTTTCGATGTTGTGGGTCAGCAGCAGGGTGCGCACGCCGGTGCGGGCCGCGGCCAGCGCGGCTTCGGTGCCGGCGTGGCCACCGCCGATGACGATGACGTCGTAACGATGGAAGGACGGGTTCATGGGGGGCTGTTCAGCTGGGGGCGGGCGCGGACCGGGGGCGGCGCCGGGGTGGCGATTTTAGCGCCATTCGGGGCCGGGACGTCGGTGCCGGCCGGCCGGCGTCGAAATCAGCCCTAAAGTTGGCAGGATTTTTGCAGATAACCCAATAGCACCCACCGTGGCTGGCGCCGTAGGCGCCCGTGACCGGAATTGGAACAGGGGCCGGTACAGGCGCACGGTGGGGGAGCAGAGGGCCGGCAGTCGGGGGACTGTCCGGCCCTGTTTTTTTGTGGCTGTCGGGAAGGCGCCATCCACGCATGGCGTGGAGCTACTGACGCTGGGGCCCGCGCCGGTTGGCGACCCAACAAAACAAACGGCCCCGCATTGCGGGGCCGTTTGTCTTCAGAGGTGCCGACATCCGACAGGGCCGGAACAGGGGGGATCCAGATGTTCCTGTCGGATATCGACGTAGAGCTTTTTGCGGCGGCCCGTGTCGTTTTTGTCACTTTGTGACGCGGGCCGTCACTGTCCGCGTAGATTGCGGCTTAGACCGTGTGAAATGCAAGACGGTTCAGCGCTCAACTGTGCGCTGCGTCGCACGATCCATGTTGCGCCAGGGGGAACCGTTCATCCTCGGCGCACTCGGTGCCGGTGCCGGACGGGCCTGCGGCGGGGGCGCCGACGGCTGGGCGTTCGATTGCGGCGGGCGGCGCATGGAGTCCATGTTCCGCCACGGCGAACCCCCGTTGTACGACGGTCGCGACGGCGGCGGCGGACGGTGCTCGCCGCCATTGCCCGGACGCGGCGGCGGGCGGTGGTTGTGCGGCGGGCGGTAGATCGGGCGCGAGTAATACGGGTTGCCGTAGCCGCCGTAGTAGCCGCCATAGCCACCGTAGTAGGGGCCGTAGTTGTAGGGATAGCCGGCCGGGTAGCGGTATTCCACCGACGGCGCACCGTGGTAGTAGCTGCCGCTGCGGCCGCCGCCGACATAGTCGTAGGTGGTGCAGCCGGTCAGGGCCAGCAACAGGCCACCGGCAAGCATCAGGCGCATTTTCATGGTGGGTCCCCCCAGAGGACGGGTGTGCAGTCAGCTTCGGGCGCCAGCGTTGAATCGGCCCTTAATTCCGCCGGCCAGGATGAATGGAGGCGTAGGGCTGCATGCTGGCATGACCTGTGTCCCGGTCGCCAGCGCGGGGGCATACGTTAATCTTGCGTCATGAGCGATTCACTGTTGCCCCGCGCCGACGACGTCCTGCTTGCTGCCGCGAGGATCGCCCCGCATGCCAGCGTGACCCCGGTGCTGCGCTCGCACACGCTCGATGCGCTCGCCGGGGCACAGCTGGCGTTCAAGGCCGAGCACCTGCAGCGTGGTGGTGCGTTCAAGTTCCGCGGTGCCTGCAACGCGGTGTGGTCGCTGGAGTCTGATTCCGCCAGTGCCGGCGTGGTCACCCACTCCTCCGGCAATCACGGCGCCGCCCTGGCGCTGGCCGCACGTACCCGGGGCATTCCCTGCCATGTGGTGGTGCCGGAAGGTGCGGTGGCGGCCAAGCTGGCCAATATTGCGCGCCATGGCGCCACGCTCTGGCACTGCCCGCCGACCATTGCCGACCGTGAGGCCACCTGCGCCAAGGTGCAGGCCGACACCGGCGCGACCCTGGTGCATCCCTATACGAATCCGGCGGTGATGGCCGGGCAGGGCACCGCCGCCCTGGAACTGCTGCACAGCGACGGCCCGTTCGACGTGCTGGTGGTACCGGTGGGCGGCGGCGGCCTCGCCAGCGGCACTGCGCTGGCGCTGCAGCACGCCAGCCCGCAGACCCGTCTGGTGCTGGCCGAGCCGGCCGGTGCCGACGATACCGCGCGCTCGCTGGCCGCTGGCGAGCGCCAGGACGCGTTCACCCCGGACACGATCTGCGATGGCCTGCGTACCCTGATCGGCGCGCCCAATTTCGAACTGCTGCGCGCGGCCGGTGCCGAGGTGATCGTGGTCGATGACGCGGCGACGATGGCCGCGATGCGCCTGCTGTGGGAGGTGCTCAAGCAGGTGGTCGAGCCGTCCTCGGCCACCGTGCTGGCTGCGGTGCTGGCGCAGCCGCAACGTTTCGCCGGACTGCGCGTGGGCCTGGTGCTGTCCGGCGGCAACGTCGACCTGCCAGCGCTGCGCTGGGGCGCGCAGTGAGCCGCGACCGGCAGCGGCCTCGCACCGGCCTGCTGGGCTGGCTGTGGCGGCTGTTTGTCCTGCTGGTGATCTGGCTGCTGGGCGTGACTGCCTGGATCGTCTGGGTCGGCGAGCGTGACCAGGCCGCCAAGGCCGACGCCATCATCGTGCTGGGTGCGGCCGCCTATGACGCCAAACCTTCACCGGTGTTCGAAGAGCGTATCCGGCATGGGCTGGACCTGTACGAGGCCCAGTACGCGCCGCTGCTGATCTTCACCGGCGGCTACGGTGGCACCGGTGCGCGTTTTTCCGAATCGCAGGTGGCGCGGCGTTATGCGCTGAAGCACGGTGTGCCGGACGATGCGATCCTGATCGAAACCGCCTCGCGCAATACCGTGCAGAACCTGGTTGAAGCCAAGCGGCTGATGGACCAGCGCGACCTGCACCGGGTGATCATCGTCAGCGATCCGCTGCACATGGCGCGCGCGCTGCGCCTGAGCAAGGCGCTGGGCATCGATGCGCTGGCCTCGTCCACGCCCAGCACGCGCTTCCGCAGCTTCCACACCAGCTGGCGCTTCCTGGTGCAGGAAATCTATTTCTTCCACCGCGACCTGGTGCGCCCGCCGCTGAGTTCGCCGGCCAATACCTGAGGGTGCCGCTGCGCTCGCCGGGCATGGCCCGGCGCTACCCGGTTCACGTGCCGGCCCATACCCGCCTTTGGTAGGTGCCGACCTTGGTCGGCACACTGCTGGCGGCACCGCGATCTGATGGGGTGTGCCAACCAAGGTTGGCACCTACCAGAGCGATTCGCGTACGGCGTGGCATGCGGTAGTGCCGGCCGCTGGCCGGCAGATGCCCAGCATGGAATCGTGAGGTTGCCAGCCAGCGGCCGGCACTACCGGACGATCAGCTCTGCTTGCGCCGGATCGGAATTGCCGACACCGGCACCGAGGCCACGTCATGCCCGCCTTCGCGGATCGGTGCGCCCGGGTCCGGTGCCCAGGCGTGCGCATAGATCACTTCCCAGCTGCTGGGCAGCTTGCCGTCGGCACGACGCATCGGTTCATACGCCGCTGCCGCAGCGGCGAAACGGCCACGCCCGGTCAGCGTGTGGCGACGGTCGACGCGGGCATTGGTCGCGCCCATCGCACGCAGTTCGCGCATCAGTGACGGCAGGTCGTCGTAGGTCAGGGTGAACAGGTCGCGGTCCAGCACCGGGTCGCGGAAGCCGGCCATCATCAGCGCATCGCCGAACTGGGCGATCTGCGCGAAGCGGCTCACGTGCGGGCGGTCATCGGCGGCGGCGAATGCTTCGTTGAGCTCGACCAGCGTTTCCGGGCCAAAGGTGGAACACACCAGCAGGCCGCCCGGCTTGAGTACGCGACGGAACCCGGCGAACACCGCCGGCAGGTCGTCCACCCACTGCAGGCACAGGTTGCTGAAGATCACGTCCACGCTGTTGTCGGCCAGCGGCAGCGCGGCGGCGTCACCGCACAGGCGCTGGAACGGCTTCCACCAGCCGGCCTGGCGCTTGGCCTGGTCCAGCATCGGCAGCGCCACGTCCAGCGCGATCACCTGCGCCTTCGGCCAGCGCTTCTTCATCAGCGCGCTGGCGTGTCCGGTACCGGCACCGATGTCCAGCACCACCTCGGGCTTGCGCGCCTCCAGG
Source organism: Stenotrophomonas sp. INTA L402-1 (assembly GCF_059295135.1). Classification (NCBI taxonomy): domain Bacteria; kingdom Pseudomonadati; phylum Pseudomonadota; class Gammaproteobacteria; order Lysobacterales; family Lysobacteraceae; genus Stenotrophomonas; species Stenotrophomonas sp. INTA L402-1. Next base: position 96,459 of record NZ_JCAFWP010000003.1, on the reverse strand, counting down.
TAGTCCAGCGATTCGATCAGCCGCGACTGCACCTCGCGCTGCAGGGCGGCGGCGGCGTCATAGCTGTTGGCGGCGCGGGCGAACGCGCGGCGGACATGGCGGGCATCGAAGTGGGACGGCATTGCGAAAGTCTCTTAGAACGTACCGGGGTAGGCGCCGCCATCGATCAGCAGGTTCTGCCCGGTGAGGTAACCGGCCTGTGCGCTGCAAAGGAACGCGCAGGCGGCGCCGAATTCATCCGGCGTGCCGAAGCGGCCGGCGGGGATCTGCTGGCGGCGGCGTTCGGCCACTTCGCCAGCATCGCCGTCCTTGCCGGCACTGTGGGCGAAGTTGGCACGCAGGCGGTCGGTGTCGAACTGGCCGGGCAGCAGGTTGTTGATGGTGACGTTGTGGGCCACGGTGCGGCGCGACAGGCCGGCGACGAAGCCGGTCAGGCCACTGCGCGCGCCATTGGACAGCGCCAGAATGGCGATCGGGGCTTTCACCGCCGATGAGGTGATGTTGACGATGCGGCCGAAGCCGCGTTCGATCATCGCGTCGACGGTGGCGCGGATCAGCGCGATCGGCGCCAGCATGTTGGCGTCCAGCGCGGCAATCCAGTCGTCACGCTCGAAGGTGCGGAAATCACCGGGCGGCGGGCCACCGGCGTTGTTGACCAGGATGTCCACCTGCGGGCACGCGGCCAGCGCTGCGGTACGGCCGGCCTCGGTGGTGACGTCGGCGACGACCGCGCGTACCTCGGCGGCGCCGGCCAGCGCGCGCAGCTCTTCAGCGGCGACCTGCAGCGCAGCTTCACCACGAGCCACGATCACCACGTTGACGCCCTCGCGCACCAGCGCACGCGCGCAGCCCAGGCCCAGCCCCTTGCTTGCGCCGCAGACCAGTGCCCAGCGGCCATTGATACCCAGATCCATGCGTCAGTCCTGCGGAATTCGGAAGGCGCTCATTGTCCGCCATCGACCGGTGACAGGCCGGCAACGAAGTGTTGCAGGGCGGCGGCCACTTCGTCGGCATGGCCGAGGAAGGGCGCATGGCCGCCGTGGGCGATGGTCAGCGCCTGCGCACCCGGGGCCAGTGCCGCGGCGGCCTGCATTGCCGCCGGTGAGACCAGCCGGTCGCGTTGGCCGGCGATCCACAGACTGGGTTTGCCCAGCGTCGGCAGCGCGCCACGCAGGTCGGTGCTTTCCAGCAGGCGCAGGCCTTCCAGCAGCGCGCGTTCGGTGGGTGCACCGCGCTCGACCAGGCGCTGGCGCAATGTGCGCAGCTCCTCGCGGGCGTGCGCCGAGCCCATCACGTCCAGCGCCAGGAAGCGCTCCAGGGTGCCACCGAAGTCGCTGGCCAGCTCGCGCCCGAACTGTTCGAACACCGCCGGTTCCACCGCGTGCGGCCAGTCTTCGCCACGCACGAAGCGCGGCGTGGCGGCGATCATCGCCAGCCCGCGCACCTTCGGCAGGGTGGCCGCCGCATGCAGCGCGAACAGGCCGCCCAGCGACCAGCCACACCACACCGCCGGCGGCGTGGCCGCGGCAATGGCATTGACCACGAACGGCAGGCGCAACGGCGTGGTGTCCTCGCGGCTGTGGCCATGGCCCGGCAGATCAACCAGATGCAGGGTGAAGCGATCGGCCAGGCGTTGCACCAGCGGCGCGAACACGCCGCCCTGCAGGGCCCAGCCATGGATCAGTACCAGGTCCGGCCCCTGGCCGGTGACGTCGATATGCATGGGAAAACGGCAGCAGGCTCAGGCAAAGACAGGCAGCGGCGGTGGCGCGGCCTCACGCACGGCCAGGGTCACGCGATCGCGCGCGCTGGCGATGGCCTCCACCAGGCCACGCACCTGTTCCGGCGTATGCAGCGCGGACAGGGTGACGCGCAGGCGTGCCTTGCCTTCCGGCACCGTCGGTGGGCGGATCGCGCCGACCAGCCAGCCGGCCTGCTCCAGCGCCGTGGACATCGCCACGGCGGTATGGTCATCACCACATAGCAGCGGCTGGATCGGCGTTTCCGAAGCCATCAGGTCCAGGCCGTGGCGACGCGCTTCACTGCGGAACAGCGCGATCAGGTCGGTCAGTTTGGTGCGGCGCCAGTGGTCGCGGCGCGCCAGGCGCACTGCTTCAAGCGCCGCAGCGGCCATCGCCGGTGGCACGGCGGTGGTGTAGATGTACGGGCGCGCGGTTTCGGCCAGATGCTCGATCAGGTCGTCACGGCCCAGCACCAGTGCACCGGAACCGCCCAGTGCCTTGCCCAGCGTGACCAGTTGCAGCGGTACGTCGTCCACGCCCAGCCCGGCGGCGGCCACGGCACCACGGCCATCACCGACCACGCCCACGCCGTGCGCGTCATCGACGTAGAACAGCGCCTGCTGCAGGCGTGCCACAAGCGACAAAGCGCGCAGCGGTGCGATGTCGCCATCCATGCTGAAGACACCATCGGTGGCCAGCATCGCCGCGCCATCGGGCGCGTGCTTGAGTTGACGCATCGCGCCTTCCGCATCCAGATGCGGATAGCGGCGCAGGCGTGCACCGGCCAACCGCGTCGCATCGAGCAGGCTGGCGTGGTTGAGCTTGTCCTGTACGCAGACATCGTTCTCTTCGCTCAGCAATGCCTGCTGCACCGCCAGGTTGGCGGCGAAGCCACTGCCGAACAGCAGCGCACGCGGATAGCCCAGCCACTCGGCCACTTCGCGTTCAAGTGCCTCGTGCAGGGCGTGGTGGCCGCAGACCAGGTGCGAGGCACCGGCGCCAGCGCCTTCGCGTGCGGCGGCGTCCTGCAACGCGTTGACCACGCTGAACTGCTGGGCCAGGCCCAGGTAGTCGTTGCTGCAGAAGCCGGTCAGCCACTGGCCGTCCACTTCCAGGCGTACGCCATCACGACGGGTGACCGTGCGCCGCGTGCGGCGACGGCCTTGGGCATCGCGCAGGGCGCGTTGGGCGTGGAGGCGGGCGGTCAGGTCGGGGCGGGCCATGGTGGCTGAATGCGACGACGGGGCGGCTAGGGTAGCGCGTTGCCGCGACGCCTGCTTGCGGCCCGTCTCAGGCCGCGTGAGCGCAGCCACAGCCGGGTGCATCGGCGCTGATATCGGCGTGCACGGTGCCGCCGTGGTCGTGGCCCTCGGCATCCACCTGCACCGCCATCGGCTGCAGTCCCAGCCGCGCGAACAAGGCCAGGTCGCGTTCGCTTTCCGGGTTGCCGGTGGTCAGCAGCTTGTCGCCATAGAAGATCGAATTGGCACCGGCCAGGAAGCACAGCGCCTGCAGCTCATCGTTCATCGCCTCGCGCCCGGCCGACAGCCGCACCATCGAGCGCGGCATGGCGATGCGAGCCACCGCGATCATGCGCACGAACTCGAACGGATCCAGCTCGGCACTGCCATGCAGCGGCGTGCCGGCCACCTGCACCAGCTTGTTGATCGGCACCGAATCGGGATGCGCCGGCAACGTGGCCAGTGCCAGCAGCAGGCCGACACGCTGCGCGCGCGTCTCGCCCATGCCGACAATGCCGCCGCAGCAGGTCTTCAGACCGGCATCGCGCACGTGCTCCAGCGTATCCAGGCGGTCCTGGTACTGGCGCGTGTGGATGATCGAATCGTAGTAGTCCGGCGCGGTGTCGAGGTTGTGGTTGTAGTAGTCCAGGCCGGCGTCCTTCAGCGCACGTGCCTGTTCGCCACTGAGCATGCCCAGCGTGGCGCAGGTCTCCAGGCCCAGTGCCTTCACCCCGGCGATCATTGCCGCCACCTTCGGAATGTCGCGGTCCTTCGGCGAACGCCACGCGGCACCCATGCAGAAGCGCGACGCACCGGCGGCCTTGGCCTGGCGTGCCTTGGCCAGCACCGCATCGGTCTCCATCAGCTTCTGCGCGTTCACCCCGGTGCTGTAGCGCTGCGCCTGCGGGCAGTACGCGCAGTCTTCCGGGCAGCCGCCGGTCTTCACCGACAGCAACGTGGAGACCTGCACCTGCGATGGGTCGAAGTGCTCGCGGTGGACCGCTGCGGCGCGGAACAGCAGCTCGGGGAACGGCAGATCGAACAGCGCCTGCAGTTCGTCGTGTTGCCAGTCGTGGCGGATGGCAGCAGCCATGGCGGGACCTTGGGTACGAGTGGAGCGAGGGCGGCAGTGTGGGTGGGCGTGCGCAGGCTGTCAACAATACGCGTGTTCACATGGTTTACAGTGTTTGCACTCCGGGCGATCCCGCCCGGAGCGTTGCTTCTGTCGTCGAGCGCGAAAAGTGATCGGCATCAAGGCGTGTGCGGTGTTTCGCTGATCAGCGCGGTCACCTTGCCGAGGATGAAGGGACCGTCATCGAAGTAGCCGTGGCCCCAACCTTCGCGCTGGTCGGCATTGAGGTCATCAAGGGTCCACCAGCTCACCGCGCCTTTTCCCTTCCGGGCGAAGAACGCCTGGCAGGCCGAGATGTCTGCCCACGCCGCAGAGTTGCGATAGACGTTCTCCCGGGTGAAGAAGCGCTCCATGCCGAGCAGAGGCTCATCGGCAGCATCTTCGAAGATGTTGGACACGATGTAGAGCAGCGAACCGGGAAAGAACAGTGAGCGCTCGTTGGCTTCGTCGGCATCCTTCATCGCCAATTGCCGGAACCTCCCGATTCGGTCCTCGTGCTTCGAGATGGCACGCGCGAACCGACGACACGTCACCGCAGGCGCTTCGAGAATAAGGTCGAACTTCAGATCCGGAAGGATCTGCGCCGCCTGGTCCAACAGCTCACACAGGAAGATGCTGCCGGCGCTGTGGCCGACGAGCGTGATGCGGGGAACAGAGGCTTCGGACTGCAACTGCCTGTGCAGCTCGCGCAGGAATCTGACGCCACCCGATGCCGGGCCGTCGAATGAATCCTGTGCATCCTTCTTCATGGGATTCCACCAGCCGATGCGCCCCACGTCATCGAGATAGAACTCTCGCAGTACTTCTTCCACGATCACGGCGGAGACGGCACCTGGACGCCCCAGGCCATTGTGCTGGCGTTGCCATACGCGTATCACCAGTCTGGCCACCTTGATGGCCAGCGCGATCCAGTTCAATGCCATGGCCTTGTTGGGTGACGGAGTGCCAAACAGTTCCCTGGCCGTGCGCTCGTTGACGATGGCCGCGTGTTCGGCTGGCGGTTCGGGTGCCAGCATCTTGTTGGCGGGCGCCAGCGTCGCCTCCCTGTAATCCTCACGGGCCTCGGCAATGGCCTGGTTCACCTCGGGATCATCAGCGAATTCCTGCGCGAGATCTGCCGAAAGGCTCTCCTCGTCGGGTGGCGCGGCATTGAGGATCTTCATGCCGGGCGTGAGAACCTGCCCGTCTCCTAGCTTTTCCAGGATCTTGTCGTGGACTTTCCTGAAGAGAAGTTTGGCGAGTACTGCACCCAGGATTTCGCCCAGGTTGTTCAACGGAGCTTCGATGTCACCCGTTTCCCAGACGAAGAACAAGGGGTAGGCCTGTGCCCGCACATAGGGGCCATGCAGGGCTTCTGCGATGCGCCGTCCTCGCTTCTGCGAAACGCGGCCGCCATGTACATGGATGACGATTCCGGAAGGTGACCTGGCCTGCAGCGCGCGACCGACAATCCGGCGAAGGTCTGATTCCTGCAGCGTGCCATCACGAAGATGGATGATGTGATCCAGCGGGTCGTAGGCATTCATCTCACACTCCATTGTCATTGAGGATGTCGAGAACGAAGCAATTCACGCAGATGTCGGCACGCAGGTGCTGGCAAGCGCTACCGCGATGACGAGCGGTGGCGGCCTTTCGTTGCCGGCGGAGCTGCACCCCTCCCCAGAGGGCAGCGGCTGCAATGCTACCTCCACGAGGCGCGTTGGACGAACCCGGCAGGAATCGGCCGGCCTTCACGCATGTGGGGCGGCGTGCCATTGCTGCCAAAGCATGCGGTTCCCGGTGCGTGAGCGTATTCACCACATCCTGCAAGGCCTTCGGCCACAGTGGCCGCTGCCCAACCAAAGCGCCGGCGCGCAGACTTTGCCCCATGACCGATCTCCATCGCCTCCGCGGCCGCATCACCGCGCTGGTTCTCAGCGAGGCCTGGCGTCGCCGTGCCGCGCTCTGGGGCGGCGCCGTGGCCGTGGCGCTGGTGGCCATCCTGTTCGCCAAGGCCAGTGACGCGGCCTTCCATCTGTTCCAGCGCATCACCTCGCACTCGCCGTGGTGGGCCCTGCTGCTCACGCCGGGCATCTTCGCGCTGCTGGCCTGGCTCACTTCCGGTGTGCTGAAACCCACGCGGGGCAGCGGCATTCCGCAGGTCATCGCTGCGTTGGACAAGCCCGATGAGCCGTTCCGGAAGGTCAATCTTTCGCCTGCGGTCTCGGCGGGCAAGCTGCTGCTGACCTCGTTGTCGCTGCTTGGCGGCGCGTCGGTCGGGCGCGAGGGCCCGACGGTGCATGTGGGCGCCAGCCTGATGTACCTGTTCGGCCGCTGGTTCGGCTTCAAGGACCCGCGCGAGCTCTCGCACTTCCTGCTGGCCGGTGGTGCTGCCGGCATTGCGGCGGCGTTCAACACACCGCTGGCGGGTATCGTCTTCGCCATCGAAGAGCTCAGCGGCCGCTTCGAACATCGTTTCTCAGGCACCTTGCTGACCGCGGTGATCGTCGGCGGCGTGGTATCGCTGGGCCTGCTGGGCAACTACACCTACTTCGGTCATGTGAGCGCGCGGCTGCCGCTCGGCCAGGGCTGGCTGGCGATCCTGCTGTGCGGCGTAGTGGCCGGGTTGCTGGGTGGATTGTTCGCGCGCGCGGTGCTGGCCAGTGCGGCGGGCCGCCCGCGTTGGCTGGGCCAGCTGCGGCAGCGGCATCCCGTGCTGCTGGCTGCAGGCTGCGGCCTGGTGGTGGTGGCGCTGGCGTTGACGTTCGGCGAAGGCGCGTTCGGCACCGGCTACGAGCAGGCGCGCAGCCTGGTGCAGGGGCAGGCGATGGTGGGCCATGAATTCGGTCTGATGAAGCTGCTGGCGAATCTGGCGTCCTACGTGGCGGGCATCCCCGGCGGCCTGTTCTCGCCGGCGCTGGCGGTCGGTGCCGGCCTCGGCCACAACCTGGCGGTGCTGATGCCGGGTGTGGATCCGCGTGCGTTCGTGCTGCTGGGCATGTGTGCCTATCTGACCGGCGTCACCCAGGCACCGCTGACCTCCGCGGTGATCTCGCTGGAGCTGACCGACAGCGGCGATCTGCTGCTGCCGATCCTGGCCACGGTGCTGATCGCACGTGGCGTGTCCGGGCTGGTGTGCCGGGTGCCCATCTATCGCGGGCTGGCGGAGGTGTTGATGATGCCCGCCGTCGTGCCACACTCGCCTTCCAGCGGAAAGGATTTCACGAAGTGAGTTACACCATCGCCCCTGAACAGGTCATCGATTACCCGCCCGAGCGCTTGCGCGAGTTCCATGGCAGCGTGGTCGAGTACATCGACAACCGGGTGTTCATGCTGGATCCGGGGCAACTGGTCGGCGAACCTGCCGCGCAGGCCTACCGGGAGATCGCAGCCGGGATGTTCACCGCGCTGGGCTGGCAGGGAGATGGCCGCATCGAGCTGTTGTGGCTGCCCGCCTTCGTTTTCCCGCTGTCCGAGCACATGGCGGATGTCGGTGTTGGCGTCTGGCATGTCAAGCAGGACGAAGACGGCATCTCCTACCTGTTGTCGCCGGTGCCGATGCCGTTCGAGGCACTGCACAACACGCCACACTGGAAGGAGGTCCGCCAGGCGGCACACCGCAGGCGCGGTGCACTGGGCCGAGCGGTGGATGAAGTCCTGCACTATGTATGGGATCCAATAGGCATCCAGGCCAATCCGGACTGCCGTGGCGAGTACGCCGCCTACGCAGATCGCATCGAGTCCCAGCTGCTGCGCGGTGCAGGCGAACAGGAACTGTGTGCGGCCCTTGCCGGCATGGCGCGCAATGAGATGGGCGTCAATCCGGATGAGCGCAGGACCCAGCGCGCCGCCGCCGCCCTGGTGGCCTGGCGGGCATCCCTGCGTGACTGACCCGATGAGACGGCCGACAGCACTGCGTCCGCTTTCCTGACCGTCCGGCGTGGTTGCCGGTGATGGTTCCGGCATCGCTGCGCGGGCAGGTTGGGGTATGCCTCTTGCCTACCTCCCTCTACCGGCGGATTGGCCCGCAGTGCTGCTTCGCGTGCTCCTGCCACTGCGGTGTCTGGTCTGCGGCGACCCGGGCCACGATGATCTTGACCTGTGCCGCGCCTGCCTTGCCGACCTGCCGTGGGCCGGCCGCGCCTGCCTGCGCTGTGCATTGCCGCTGCCCGACAACGCCCTGATCGTCTGCGGCAGCTGCCGCGAGGAAGCGCCACCGCAGGCCGCTACCCATGCCAGCCTGCTGTACCTGCCACCGGTCGACCAGCTGCTGGTGCGCTACAAGTTCCATCAGGATCTCGCCGCCGGTCGCCTGCTCGCGCAGTTGATGCAGCGCGCGCCGCCGCCCTGGTGGTGTCCGCCACTGGTGCCGGTTCCGCTGCACAATCGCCGGTTGCGCCAGCGCGGCTACAACCAGGCGGGCGAGCTATGCCGGTTGCTGCCGATGCCGGTCTGGCAAGGGCTGTACCGGCGGCGGCATACCGCGCCGCAGTCCGAGCGTACGGCCGAACAGCGCAGGGAAAACCTGTTCGATGCGTTCGATGTACGTGGTCCGGTGCCGCCGCGACTGACCGTGGTGGACGATGTGATGACCACCGGCAGCACGGTGATGGAGGTTGCGGAGACGCTGCGGTGGGTGGGAGCGGACGAGGTGCGGGTATGGGTCTGCGCGCGGGCGCCGTGATCGCCCTCTTCATCACCAGGGGCTAGGATGAGCCCGGTTCCGGATCGAAGGAGTGGCCATGAATTCCCCCTTGTCTCCCTTGTTGTCGGCGGTTGGGCGCAGCTGGTGGATCCTCCTGCTGTATGGGCTGGTTGCGCTGGGCTTTGGCATCGTCGCCATCGGCTGGCCGCTGTCTGCAGCCATGGCATTGGCATGGACGCTGGGTGTGATGGCCATCGTTGAAGGTGTCATCAGCCTGTTCGCACTGGTCAGCGGCGGCAGCGGTGCCTCGCGTGGCTGGCTGGCGCTGTATGCCATCGCCTCGCTGGGTTTCGGCATCCTGGCGGTGATCAATCCGCTGGCCACCGCCAGCGTGCTGGTGCTGTTCCTGGCAGCGTGGCTGCTGGTGGCCGGCATCTATCGCATCGTGTTCGCGATCCGCGTGCGCAAGCAGATCCAGGGCGAGTGGCTGCTGATCCTCAGTGGCGTGCTGGCGGTGGTGCTGGGCGTGCTGTTCGCGGCCAACCCGTATGCCGGGGTTGCGGTGACCACGCTGTGGATCGGCATCGGCAGCCTGCTGTACGGGCTGTTGCAGGTGCTGGTGGCGTTCAAGCTGCGGAAGCTGAAGTGAGGGCTGCGCTTCCCCTATTGCTGGGCATGGTATTGAGCTTGGCCGGATGCATGCCGGGCGCCATGCCCGGTGCGTTGGCAGGCAAGAATCATGCACCACGCCCCGGCGTGGATGTGCGCCTGAGCGCGGTCGATGCAACCGGCAAGGGCACGCCCGTGCAGTGGCAGGGCGAGACCCTGGCGCTGCGCGAGCCGCCGATTGCCGGCAGCGCGGATATTGCCGATGTGCGCTATGTGCTGGATGAAGGCAAGCAGCCGGGCCTGCAGATCCGCTATCGGCCGGAGGCACATCAACGCATCCACGATGGCACCGCGGCCCTGGTGGGCCAGCGCGCGGCGCTCAGCGTGGATGGCCGCGTGCTGATGGTGGCGACGGTGCAGGGGCCGTTCGGCGAATCAATGATGCTGAGCGGGTTGTCCAGCGTTGCCGAAGCGCGGGAGCTGGCGAAGCACATCACTGGCGAATGACGGGCGCGCCATGAACCCGCGCTGCGCGCGGAGGTCGACCCAGGTCGACCGCTACCGGGCGAACCGTGCTTCGATTTCTTCCAGCGACTTGCCCTTGGTCTCGGGCAGCCAGAACGCGGCTACCAGGAAGAACACGAAGGTGCACGCCGCCCAGAACACGAACATGCTGGCGTAGCCGTAGTGGCCCACGGTGGGCAGGAAGATCGCGGCGATGGTGGTCGACACGAATTGGTTGATCAGCAGCGCGATGCTCATGCCATTGGAGCGGATGCGGTTCGGCATCAGCTCCGACAGCGCCAGCCACACGCATACGCCGGGGCCGACCGCGAAGAACGCGACGAACACCAGGATGCAGGCGGCCACTGCCCAGCCGTGTGCCGGTGGCGGCACCGGGCCGATGCGTGCCTGCTCGATGCGCAGCGGTGCCTGCGCGGCCTTGGCCGGATCGGCGAACGGGTTCAGGTGCAGTTTGCGGAAGAACGCGCCGATCACGCTGTCCGGCTGCACGGTGCCGGCACGCTCGATGCGCAGCTCGCGGTCGGTCAGGTTGTCGCTGCGCAGGGCGCGCACATTGGTGAAGTCGCCGTAGGCATACGACACGGTCAGCTGCAGCGGCCGGCCTTCGCTGTCGATGCCAGCGCCCAAGCGCTGCCACTGCGCATCATCCAGTACCAGCTGCAGGCCATCGCCGCTGACCGCCGCCTGCAGCTGCGGCTGCACGTCGGTGCGACCGCGTTCGGCCTGGAAGAACAGCGTGGCCGCCGCCAGCAGGGCCACGCAGATGCCACCACTGCCGAGCATCAGCAGGAACTTGCGGCCCTTGCGGTCAACCAGCAGCAGCGCGACCACGGTCATTACCGCATTGAGCAGCTTGATCGCCACATCGGCACCATTGGCTACCGAGCCGGACAGGCCGGCCTGGTTGAGAATGTTCACCGCGTAGGCCAGCACCGAGTTGATGCCGGTGGCCTGGGTGCAGGCCAGCACCACGCAGGCGAGCAGGAACGGCACCACGTAGCGGCGGCTGAGCAGCGGGTCGCGCTTGCCGCTGCCGCTGCTCGATTCCGGTGCCTGGATCTGTGCAAGCGTCGGCTCCACCTCCGAAGCGGGCAGCACGCGCTGCAGGCTGCGGCGCGCGACATCGATGCGGCCGCGACGCACCAGCCAGCGCGGCGATTCGGACAACCAGAAGATGCCGGCGCAGAACAGCAGGCCCGGCGCCAGGCAGGTCCAGAAGATGGTGCGCCAGGCGTGGTCCTTCACCGCAAACAGCTCCTGCGCCTGCTGCGCCACCGGCAGTGAGCGCACGGCTTCGGCGGCGGCATCCACGGCGTGGGCGTGGTAGAGGCCGATCAGGGCAGCCAGCACCAGGCCAACGGTCAGCAGCAGCTGGAACATGGCCGCGCCGCGCCCGCGTCGCTCGGGGCTGAGCACTTCGGCCAGGTACAGCGGAATCACCACGCCGATCAGGCCGCCACTGATGCCCTGCAGCAGCCGGCCGAGCAGCAGGGGCGTGTAGCCGGAGGCCAGTGCCATGATCGGGATTGAGGCGGTGAACAGCAGCCCTGCCAGCAGCATCGCACCGCGGCGGCCGATCAGGTCGGCGACCATGCCGGCGAACAGCGAGGACAACACGCTGCCGAGCAGCACCGCAGCCACGACAAAACCGAGTTGCTGGCTGCTGAGCTGCCAGGCGTGACTGGCGGTCGCTTCAAGATAGGGCAGGGCACCGGCGATGATGCCGATGTCGATGCCGTACAGCAGGCCACCGAGGCCGCCGATGAAGAGCAGGTAGCGTACGGGCCAACGCGGGGCGGTGGAAACGGGTACGGCAGGTGCGGCGGCTGCGGTCATCGGCGTATTCCTGGAATAACGGGGATGGTGCGTGGCTGAGGCATTGCGCTTGCGCGCTTCATGTAGAGCCGAGCCATGCTCGGCTGCTCTGCCGCGTCATACGCGGTCAGTCGAGCAGCGCTCGACTCTACAAAGGCGCGGTGCGTCAGGCTGGTGTTGCGTTCAAATCGACCACGCGCCCACCAACCACCACCTGCTGCAGGCGCAGTTCGGCGTCCAGCACCACCAGGTCGGCGCGGGCGTCGGGCGCGATGCGGCCGCGATCGTCCAGGCCCAGGTAGTCCGCCGGGAAGGTGGAAACACGTTGCGAGGCATCGGCCAGCTCCAGGCCGACGCGCACCAGATTGCGCAGTGCCTGGTCCATGGTCAGTGCGCTGCCCGCCAGCGAACCGGTAGCGAGGCGCACGCAGCCGCCACACTTGTGCACGCGCTGCTCGCCCAACGCGTACTCGCCGTCGGGCATGCCGGTGGCGGCAGTGGCGTCGGTCACCGCGTACAGGCGCGGAATCGCGCGCGCGGCCAGCCGGATCACGCCGGGGTGGATGTGCTGCAGGTCGGGAATGATCTCGGCGTACTGCGCATGTGCCAACGCCGCCGCTGCAATGCCCGGGCGATAGTGATCGACGCCGGTCATGCCGTTGAACAGGTGGGTGAAGCCGGAGGCGCCGGCCTGCAGCGCGGCCACGCCTTCCTCGTAGGTACCGGCGCTGTGACCTAGCTGCACGCGGATGCCCATCGCCGAGAGCGCGGGAATCAGCGCGGTGTGCTCACCGATTTCCGGGGCCAGCGTCATTACCCGGATCGGTGCCAGCGCATGCAGCTGCTGCACCAGGGCCAGCGTCGCCTCGATCGTGCGGTTGGGCTGCGCACCCAGACGCTGCGGGCTGATGAACGGTCCTTCCAGATGCACACCGACGATGCTGGCGGCGTCGGCATCGGGTGCCGCCATGGTGGCGGCCACGCCCTGCAGCGCGTGCTCGATCTCGTCCAGCCCGGCGGTCATGGTGGTCGCCAGCAACGTGGTGGTACCGAAGCGCAGATGGGTGCGGGCGATGGTTCGCGCCACGTCGCCGCCCTGCATCAGGTCCACGCCGGCCGCGCCATGCACATGCAGGTCGATGAAGCCGGGCAGGATCACCGGCAGCTGCAGGTCGTCAGCGCCGCTGTGGTCGTCCACCAGCAGCTGGCGTACGTGTGAATTGAAGTGGACGTGGCCACGCCGCCAACCCAGCGGGGTGAGGATGCGGCCATGCAGGGCGCGGGTGTCGGTCATGCGGTGGGCTCGGCGATGATCACTTCGATGCCCAGCCGCTGCAGCCCCTCACGGGTTGCGTCGTCAATACCGGCGTCGGTGATGATGGCGTGGATCTGATCCAGCAGGGCGATGCGGTGCAGGCTGACGCGGCCGAACTTGGAGGCGTCGGTCAGCACCACGATGCGGCGCGCACGCTCGACCATGCGGTGGTTGAGGCGGGCTTCGGCCTCGTCGTGGGTGGTCAGGCCGAACTGCAGGTCCAGGCCGTCCACACCCAGGAACAGGGTGTCGAAGCTGTACGAATTGAGGCTGGCCTCGGCCTGGCTGCCCTGCAGCGACAGCGACTGCTGGCGCAGCAGCCCACCGGTCAGCAGTACGGTGATGCCTGCGGCATTGGCCAGTTCCCAGGCGATGTTCAGGCCGTTGGTCATCACCGTCACGTCTCGATGCGCGCGCAGGTGGCGGGCCAGGGTCATCGTGGTCGAGCCGGAGTCGATGATGATGTTGTCGCCGGGCTGCACCAGGCGCGCAGCGCGCGCACCGATCGATTCCTTCAGCGGCAGGTTCAGCGCGTCTTTCTCGTGGATGTCCTGTTCCTGCGGCGGCGTACGAACGAGCGTGGCGCCGCCATGGGTACGGTTGGCCAGGCCCTGCGACTCGAAGTGGGTCAGGTCGGCACGGATGGTCACCGCCGACACGCCGAAGCGCTCGACCAGATCGGCCACCTGCACCGAGCCGTGCTCGATCAGCAGCTGCAGGATCTGTTGCCGGCGGGAGCGGGTGTTGCGCATGGCCATTCTCGGTTTCGCGGGAAAAGGTAGAGATTAGCCGTTCGCAGCAACGCCGGCAGCCGAGCCCGCGTTCTGCGTGCGGGGGCCGGCCTGGTTGGCGCTGCAGGCGCGGGCGTATTCGCCCAGGCACAGGCCGATACGGTGCTGCACCAGTGCGGTGGGCGTGTTGGCCAGGCGGCCCTCGCGCACGGCGCGGTACTGCTCCGGCAGGTACTGGCTGAGCAGCACCAGCGGCGGCGCATGCTGCTCCAGGTTGGCGAACAGAGTCTGCACCGCCTGCACCAGCGCCGGCTCGCCCCAGTAGTAGCGGCAGCGGTCGCTGAAGGAGTAACTGCGCAGCAGGCGCAGCGCCGCCTCATCGCCCTGGTAATAGGACTGCCAGTACTTCGGCTGCGCCACCATCACCTCGTCCAGCACCTGCGGCAGGCGCGAGCACTGTGCGGCCGGCAGCAGCTCGGCCTCGATCGCGGCCAGCGCGAACAGCGCTTCGCGATAGGCGAAAGTCGCCGCCGGGCCGACCTTCAGGATGGCGAAGTGATCGCGCACCAGTGCATGTAGGCCGCTTTCGCGCTGGTAGTCGGTGGAATGCGCTTCGAACACGATGCGCGGCTGCTGTTCGAGGAAGCCGGCCAGCGTGCTGGCGGCTGCGGCATCGTACTCGTGCACGCTGCTGTGGTCGAAGTCCACGCCCGGCTGCACCACCATCGCGATCACGCGCTGCCACGCGTCGCGCAGCTGCGGCGTGTCGAACGCCTGCTGGTGGATGGCCAGGGTCTGCGCGGCGGCGGCCGGCGTGGTTACCTGCAGGCCTTCGGCCAGCGAGGCTTCGCCACCGGGAATCGGCACTTCGGTACCGATCACGTAGACCGGCGGCGGCAGGCCGTGCTCGGCGGCGGTGCGCTCGGCGATCTCGGCCAGCTCGGCCGAACGCGCGGCGACGATGGCATCGGGCAGCGGCACCGGGTCATCGGCGCAGGACATGCTGCAGTCCAGGTGGATCTTGTGGAAGCCGGCGGCGACGTAGGCCTCGATCAGCACGCGCGCGTGGGTCATCGCTTCGGCGGCCGGGCGCTTCTGCCAGGCATTCGGGCCGAGGTGGTCACCGCCCAGGATCAGCCGTTCTCGTGGGAAGCCTTCCTCATCGGCCAGCGTGCCCACGTAATCGCGGTACTGCGGCGGGGTCATGCCGGTGTAGCCGCCGAACTGGTCGACCTGGTTGGAGGTGGCCTCGATCAGCAGCACGGTGCCGTGTGCCAGCGCCACGTGCATGGCCGCGCGCAGCACCTGCTCGTTGCTGCAGCAGACGCTGTACAGGCCGACGTTGGCACCGGCGCGGTGGGAGGCAAGCAGGGTCTGCAACGGGGACATGGTCAGGCTCCGGACATCAGGAAAACGAGGGTTGGCAGGCGAGCAGGGCAGCACCACGTGCGCCACCGGCATCGCCGAAGCGTGGCGGCACGATCGGTGGCACCTGCACACCCTTGAACAGATGGGCGGCGATGGCGGCGGGCAGGTGCTCGTACAGCGGCGCGTACTGCGAAAGGCCGCCGCCGAGCACGATCACGTGCGGGTCCAGCGCCAGCACCAGCGCCGCCAGGCTGTGGCCGAGCAGGTCGCGATGGATGTCCAGCGCCTTGCGCGCGCGCGCATCGCCGGCTTCGGCCAGCGCGATCACCGCGCTGGCGTCGGCGGCGCTGCCACCGAGGTGACGCTCGATCATCGCCACGCCACTGCCGGACACATAGCGCTCCACGCAGCCCTGCAGGCCGCAGGCGCAGTCGATCAGCGACAGGCCGTGGCGCTGCAGCAGATGACCGGGCACGCTCCAGTGGCCCCATTCGCCGGCCAGCCCGTTGAAACCGGACAGCAGGCGGCCGTGCAGGCAGAAGCCACCACCCGCGCCTGTGCCGAGGATGGCGCCGAACATGCTGGGATAGCCGTCGGCGGCACCGCCGTGTGCTTCCGACAGGGCAAAACACTGCAGGTCGTTACCGAAATGCAGCGGCCGCTGCAGGCGCGCCTGCAGGTCGGCCGCCACGCTGTGGCCGGTCAACGCCGGCACGTTCGCGCTGAGCTGGCGGCCGCTGCGGCGGTCGCGCACGCCGGGCAGGGCGATGCCGATCGCCGCATCACTGCGGCCCAGCGCGGCATCGGCCTCGGCGACCAGGGTCACCACCGCCTGCAGGAAACCGTCGTAGTCGCCCTGCGGCGTGGCCACGCGGCGGCGCCAGGTGACCTGCATCGCCGCATCGCACGCCACCAGCTCGATCTTGGTGCCGCCGATGTCGATGCCGTAGCAGGCGTGGGCGATCAGCTCAGCCATGGTGGATGGTGACGCCCTTGACCACGCGGTTGACGGTGCCGTCCGGGAACGGGTTGTCCGGGGTCAGGCCCAGCGCAGCCGAGCGCTGCAGCGCGAACAGCTGCGCGAAGCCCAGCCACACCGGTGCCAGCCAGGGATCATCCAGTGCCGGTACGGTGAGGGTGTACTCGTCGTCGGCGCCGATGTCCGAATGCGGGCCGATCGCCAGTACCTGGCCGGCCACGCCATCGCGGCGCAGTTCTTCCAGCAGGTCCTGTTCGTAGCGGCGCGCCAACGGCTGCACGCTGCGCAGCACCACCACCAGGGTGTTGCCGTCCAGCGTCGACTTCGGGCCGTGGCGGAAGCCCAGCGGCGTATTGGCCAGCGCCAGCACGCGGCCGGCGGTCAGTTCCAGCACCTTCAGCGCACACTCGCGTGCCAGCGCTTCCAGCGGGCCGCTGCCGAGGTAGATGATGCGGTTGAACGGGCGCTGTGCCAGCGCGGCCACCGGTGCATCCCACTGTGCCTGGCCTTCGCGGGCCAGCGCGGCGATCTGCTTCAGGCGCGCCACGCGCGCATCCCACGGCGAACGATCGAACACGGTCAGTGCGGCCAGCAGCATGCAGGTCAGGCTGCTGGTCATGGCGAAGGCACGGTCGCAGCTGGCCGACGGCATCAGCAGGGTGCAGGTATCGGCCCGGCCGGCGCCACGACGGGCCAGTTCGCCATCGGCATTGCAGGTGATGTCGAGGAAGCGCGCGTCATCCACGTCGCTGCGCACGCGGTCCACCGCTGCCACGCTTTCCGGGCTGGAGCCGCTGCGGCCGAACGAGACCAGCAGGGTCGGGCGGTCGCGCTGCAGGTACAGCGCCGGGTGGGTCAGCAGGCTGGTGGTGTGCACCACGCGCACATCGGCCTGCCATTGCGCGTTGATGGCATCGGCCACCATTTCGGCGATGAAGCCGGAGCTGCCGGCGCCGGTGAACAGCACGCGCTGGTTGGGATCGTTGAGGCTGTCGCCAAGGAAGGCCTGCAGGCGGTCGCGGGCACGCGACAGGTCCTGCGCGAGGGCTTCCCACAGCGCAGGCTGCTGGGCGATTTCGGTAGCGGTATCGGCTCCGCCAAGGCGCTGCCAGGCGGACACATCGGAAAGCAGGGTGACGTCCATTCGGAGGTTCCAGTTGGGCCAGCGCACCATCTGTGTTTTCTTTCGAAATGTCAAATAGCGAAAGTAAAAAGAAAGAAAATAGGGGGGTGACTTTTCCCGCCGTGGAGTGCTCCGAAAAACGAAAGAACGAGCCGAATGCCGTATCGCACAATACTTAACAGGCGCCTGCAAGCGCTTACACAAAGTGTTGCGGCGCAACAACTTTCGTTTCAATGGAATATATCTTCCTTTTTCCTTTCAATTTGTTGACATCTTTCGAATCGCTGCCCTAGAGTCGGCCCAATCGCTTTCGAAACGCCCGGTGAACGGGTTGGGAGTCCGCGTGGAAATCTGCGTTCGTCGCTCGCCGCTGATGCTGGCCCTGTTGCCGGCATTGATGCTGGCGTCCATGCCGGCCCGGGCCGAGCCCGTCGGCAACCTGCGTTCGGTCAGCGCCAGCGCCAGCCGCGACGGCGTGCAGGGCTGGGATCTGCAGACCGACAAGGGCGCGCGCATCCGCATCGAACTGCCGGCCACCGACATCATCCGCGTGCAGGCCGGCCGCAACGGCAAGCTCACCGGTGCAGGCGACAAGGCCGCGCCGATCGTGCTGCCGCAGCCCAAGGCGAACGTGCAGGCGCAGCTGGAAGAAGACGCGCAGGAAATCCGCGTACGCACCGATGCGCTGGTGCTGCATGTGCAGCGGCAACCGCTGCGCCTGCGCCTGGAGCGCTTGGACAACGGTCAGCCCACCACGCTGTGGCAGGAACTGCAGCCGCTGGACCTGGATGCCACGCAGAGCGTGCAGGTGCTGTCCTCGCAGGCCGATGAAGGCTACTACGGTGGTGGCCAGCAGAATGGCCGTTACCAGTTCAAGGGCCGCGAGCTGGAAGTGTCCTATTCCGGCGGCTGGGAAGAGGGCGACCGCCCCAGCCCGGCACCGATGCTGCTGAGCAGCCGCGGCTGGGGCATGCTGCGCAACACGTGGAGCGATGGCAGCTACGACCTGCGCGAGGCTGACCAGGCCACGCTGCTGCACCGCGAAGACCGCTTCGATGCGTACTACTTCGTCGGCGCCGACCTGCCGAAACTGATCGAGCGCTATACCCAGCTGACCGGCCGCCCGAACATGGTGGCGCGCTGGGCGCTGTCCTACGGCGATGCCGATTGCTACAACGACGGCGACAACAGCAAGAAGCCCGGCACCGTGCCCGAAGGCTGGAGCGACGGCCCTACCGGCACCACCCCGGATGTGATCGACAGCGTGGCCAAGCAGTACCGCGCCCACGACATGCCCGGTGGCTGGATCCTGCCCAATGATGGTTACGGCTGCGGTTACAAGCAGTTGCCGGAAACGGTGAAGGGCTTGGCCAAGTACGGTTTCCGCACCGGTCTGTGGACCGAGAACGGCGTCGACAAGATCGCCTGGGAAGTGGGCAAGGCCGGCAGCCGCGTGCAGAAGCTGGATGTGGCCTGGACCGGCAAGGGCTACCAGTTCGCGATGGACGCCAACCGCCAGGCATTCAACGGCATCCTCGACAATTCCGATTCGCGCCCGTTCCTGTGGACGGTGATGGGCTGGGCCGGCATCCAGCGCTATGCCGTGGCATGGACCGGCGACCAGAGCAGCAGCTGGGATTACATCCGCTGGCACGTACCGACGCTGGTCGGTTCGGGCCTGTCCGGCATGGCCTACGCCAGCGGCGACGTCGATGCGATCTTCGGCGGCAGCGCCGAGACCTTCACCCGCGACCTGCAGTGGAAGGCCTTCACCCCGGTGCTGATGGGCATGAGCGGCTGGTCGTCGAACGCGCGCAAGCACCCGTGGTGGTACGACGAGCCCTACCGCAGCATCAACCGCGATTACCTGAAGTTGAAGATGCGCCTGACCCCCTACATGTACGGGCTGGTGCACGAGGCCGCGCAGACCGGTGCACCGCCGGTGCGTGGCCTGATGTGGGACAACCCGCGCGACCCGCATGCGCAGGATGAAACCTACAAGTACCAGTTCCTGCTCGGCCGCGACCTGCTGGTGGCGCCGGTGTACCGCAGCCAGGCCGCCAGCCGTGGCTGGCGCCGCGACATCCATCTGCCGGCCGGCGGCTGGATCGACTACTGGGACGGCCGCCGCGTGCAGGCCGCCGCCGATGGCCGCCAGCTCGACCGCCAGGTGGACCTGGCCACGCTGCCGGTGTTCGTGCGTGCCGGTGCGATCCTGCCGATGTACCCGTCGATGCTGTTCGATGGCGAGAAGCCGCTGGATGAAGTGACGTTCGACCTGTACCCGCAGGGCGATTCGCAGTACACGCTGTACGAAGACGACGGCAACACCCGCCGCTACCAGCAGGGCGAATCGAGCACGCAGCAGATCCGCGTGCAGGCGCCGGCGCAGGGCAGTGGCCCGGTGCAGGTGCAGATTGATGCCGTGCAGGGCCAGTACAACGGCCAGCTGGCGCAGCGTCGCTATGGCCTGCGCGTGCTCAGCCGCCAGGCGCCGCGCGCGGTGCAGGCCGGTGGTCGCGCGCTGCCGGCGCTGGCCGATGCCGCTGCGTTCAACAACGCCAGTGAAGGCTGGTACTTCGATGCCAAGGAGCGTCGTGGCACCGTGCATGTGCGCACCGCCGCCCAGGACATCCGCCAGCCGTTGCAGTTGCAGCTGGACTTCGCGGTGGCTGCCGCGGCCGCCGACGATGCCTATCCGGCCGCGCCGGTGCTGGGCCGCGAACTGCCGGCTGACAGCCTGCTGGTGGTCAACCGCCCGGCCGAAGAGCCCGGCCACGCGCTGGAGAACGCCTTTGATGACGATCCGGCCACCTGGTTCCGCAGCGTGCGCAACCAGGCCGTGCGCACCGGTGCGCACGAGTGGGTGATCGGCTTCGGCGAGCGCAGGATGATCGACGGCATCGACATCGCGCCGCGCAACGATAAGAACTGGAAGCACGGCCAGGTACGCGACTACGAGGTCTACCTCGGCGACAGCAATGGCGAGTGGGGCGAGCCGATCGCCCGCGGCCGCCTGCAGCTGAAGGAAGGCGTGCAGCGCATCGACTTCCCGGCCCACGCGGGTCGCCTGCTGCGTTTCCGCGTGCTGAGCGTGCAGAACCCCGAAGGCGACGGCGCCAGCAGCACCGACCCGATGGTGACCGCCGCACAGGGCACCGCCCGCGCCTTCGATGCATTGCAGCCGCGCGATGTCGGCCCGATCGCCTTGTCCACCTTCCACATTCTTGAACACCAGGAACCGGAGCGACCGGCCCGGCAGCGCTATCTCTCCGAGCTGCCGGTGCCGGCCGCGCTGGCCAGCCAGGTGCGCACCGACCAGTCGTTCCGTGGCGACGCCGGCATGCGCATGAACGGCCTGCAGTTCCGTCGTGGCCTGGGCGTCGGCGCCAACAGCCGCATCGACCTGCGCCTGCGGGGAGGCTGGCACCTGCTGCGCGCCGACCTCGGCATCGACGACGCCTGCCGCACTGCCGGTGGCCTGCAGTTCCAGGTCTGGGGTGACAACCGCCTGCTGTACGACAGCGGCCTGGTGAAGGCGCCCGGCGTGGTCAAGCCGGAGCTGGACATCCGTGGCCTTTCCACCCTGAGCCTGCGCACGCTGGGTGCGCAGGGCAGCCAACCCGCCCAGGTCTGTGCCAACTGGGCCAACGCCGTGCTGATCGGCCAGGAGGGCGACTCCGCCAGCATCGTCGCCCCATGACCCCTACGTAACACCGCTCCTCCCCCCGCCCATTCCGACTACGGCCCTCATGGCCGTGGCCCGGGAGCGTTTTGCCCGCCGAACGCCCACGCGCTCACTTTTTGCGCCGCACCCCTGCCAGGAGAGAACCCCGATGTTGCCCGCACGCCACCACCGCCCCCCCTGTCGTTCGATCGCTCCGCTGTCGCTGGCCATTGCCGGCGTGCTGTTGTCGGTCGCCGTTCCTGCCTTCGCCCAGGAGAGCAAGGACAAGGCCACCGACCTGGCCCGCATCGAGGTCACCGGCTCCAACATCCGCCGCACCGACGTTGAAACCGCGTCGCCGGTGCAGGTGATCAGCAAGCAGGACATCCAGAACATGGGTGCGCGCACGCTGCTGCAGGTGCTCGACAACCTGCCGGCCGCTCGCCCGGCGCAGCAGGACGCTCGTTCGCTGTTCACCGGCTCCGATGGTGCCTCGCAGGCCAACCTGCGTGGCCTCGGCGCACAGGGCACGCTGGTGCTGCTGAACGGTCGTCGCCTGTCGTACTACGGTGCGCCGGCCGGTTTCCAGACCCAGTTCGTCAACATCGATGCGATCCCGGCTGCGGCCATCGAGCGCATGGAAGTGCTGACCGACGGCGCCTCGGCGGTGTACGGCACCGACGCAGTGGCCGGCGTGATCAACGTGATCACCAAGCGCAACTTCCAGGGTGCCGAAGTCAGCTTCACCAACGACACCTCCTCGCGCATCGACTCCTACGGCGAGCGCCAGGCCAGCATCACCGCCGGCTTCGGTGACCTGACCGAGAACCGTTTCAACATCTACGGCGCGGTGAACATGTACCGCCGCGACGCGATCCCGCTGAGCGACTTCTACGACAAGCGGCCCGACCAGTACTACGTCAACAAGCCGAACTACCTCAACGACCTGCGCCTGGGCGTGGGCAGCAAGCCGGGCGAGTTCAACCCGGGCAGCTACTTCGCCTTCGATCCGGTCACCGGCCGCCGCGTGCAGGAGGCGGCACCGGGCTGCAAGAACGTGCTGACCAGTGAAGCGGCCGGTCCGCGTTGCGTCTGGGAAACCTGGATGAACAACGAGATCGATGCCGGCGCCAAGTCCGAGCGCAACACCGCCTACCT
This sequence comes from Stenotrophomonas sp. INTA L402-1, assembly GCF_059295135.1. NCBI lineage: Bacteria > Pseudomonadati > Pseudomonadota > Gammaproteobacteria > Lysobacterales > Lysobacteraceae > Stenotrophomonas > Stenotrophomonas sp. INTA L402-1. The sequence continues at coordinate 74,430 of NZ_JCAFWP010000003.1, read as the reverse complement.
CAACGGCACGTTCCTGGTGGGTGACAGCACCGAGATCTTCGCCGAGGCGACCTACACCGACATCGACCTGCGCGCCAACGGCGGTACGCCGCGCACCTACGGCACCACCACCGGCAACCCGACCAGCTGGTTCTCGCGCAACACCGGCAACAACGTCAATCAGTTCCTGTACCCGTTCCTGGGCCCGAACAACGAGTACAACCACGCCAGCCCGCAGATGAAGGCGATGATGGGCGGTGTGGTCGGCCTGAACTACCTGCTGCAGGATGCCGGCGCCAACTACTTCGGCCAGCGCAACACCGACAAGAGCTACCGCGTGCTGGCCGGTGCACGCGGTAGCAGGGGTGACTGGAACTGGGAGACCGCGTTCGCCAGTGCGGGTACCCACTCCACCACCTATCAGACGATCAACGTCAACACCAAGGGCTTCGAGAAGGCCTTCGGTCCGTACACGATCGATCCGGGTACCGGCCGCGTGATCATCTCCGACCACCCGGCGTACAAGTTCGGCGAGATCAGTGAAGCCAACGCTGCCTTGATCCGTGAAGCGTTCCCGACCTTCGATATCCAGTCGTGGACCCGCCTGCACACCCTGGACGGCAAGATCGAAGGCCCGTTGTTCCAGCTGCCGGCTGGTGAGATGCGTGCCGCGTTCGGCTTCAATGCCAGCCGTGAGACCTTCTATACCCCGGGCAACGCCGATGCGGCCAACGGCCTGATCACCCAGCAGGGCGGCTCCTGGTTCGACGGCAAGCGCAACACCTACGCGCTGTTCGCCGAGACCGTGGCGCCGATCACCGACAAGCTGGAACTGGACGCGGCGGTACGCGTGGACAAGTACCCGAACTTCAGCGCCAACGTCGCGCCGAAGATCGGCTTCAAGTACCAGGCGTTCGATCAGCTGATGCTGCGCGGTACCTACTCGACCGGTTTCCGTGCACCGAGCCTGGCCGAATCCGGCAACGGCGGCGTGTTCGCGCAGCTCGGCGGCTACCGTGACGAGCTGCGCTGCAACGAGACCAACGCCATTGCCAACCTGCTGCTGAAGTCGCAGCGGCCGGGCGATGTCGATCTGGGCAAGACCATGCTGAACGTCGATTGCAGTCGCACCGTGGCACGCATGACCCAGCCGAACAAGGACCTGAAGCCGGAGAAGGCGAAGATCGCCACCCTCGGCTTCGTCTACGAGCCGGCAACCTGGCTGTCGGTGTCGGCCGACTACTGGTTCATCTACCGCGACAATGAAATCGTCGCGCCGGACTACCGCCGCATGGAAGACATCATCTCCTCGTCGCGTTCGCCGATCACCGACAGCGACCGGGCCAACCTGGCGCAGCTGGCGGCGATGTGTGCCGATCCGGCCAGCGGTGTGAACTGCCCGTCGGCACTGCCGGGCTACTCCGCCGGCAACGTGGCCAGCGTGGTGGGTCAGTACAAGAACCGCGGCAAGACCCTGATCGACGGCTTCGACATCGATGCGCGCAGCCGCTTCTCGCTGGGTGACTGGGGCAACCTGAACATCGGTCTGGCTGCCACCATCGCCAACCGCAACCGCTTCTACATGGACGAAGCGAGCGGCTGGTACTACGGCGACGTGGTGGGCTACTACAACAACCCGCGCCTGCGTGCCACGCTCAACGCCGACTGGACCTACAAGCAGGTGACCACCAGCATGTTCGTCAACTACGTGGGCGGCACCAAGTGGGCCACCGACCAGGTCGACGAAAAGAGCAACAACAAGGAAACCTGCACCGGCGGCTACCTGGCCCTGCAGAAGAGCAAGTGTGATGGTGCACCGTCGTGGTGGACCGCCAACATGAGCGTCACCTGGCGCCCGGATGATGCGTGGAACCTGAGCTTCACCGTCAAGAACCTGTTCAACCGCCTGCCGTTCTACGACCCGAACAGCTTCCTGGGTGACTCCAGTGACTACGCAACGATCTTCGGTCGTGGTTACAGTGTGACCATCGGCTACCGGTTCAAGTAATTCCGTTTGCGTGACCTGGCGTGCCGGCTTCGGTCGGCACGCTGCCAAGAGGAGAGATGTTTGCCATGAAGCGTAGGGAATTCATCGCGGCCAGTGCCGCTGTTGCCGCCAGCAGCCTGCTGCCGCAGACCCCGGCCTGGGCACGCGGGCGCAAGGTGCGCCTGGCCATGATCGGTACCGGCATGCGTGGCCTGGTGCTGCTGAAGGAACTGGTGCGCCGCGACGACGTCGAGGTCGTTGCCCTGTGTGATATCGAGCCGATCATGCTCGGCCGCGCCGTGGAGATGGTCAGCAAGGCGGGCAAGCCCGCGCCGAAGACCTACGGCCAGGACCGCGACATCAACGCATGGAAACGCCTGCTGGAGCAGAAGGGCATTGATGGCGTGATCATCGCCACGCCGTGGGAGTACCACGCACCGATGGCGATTGCCGCGATGCAGGCCGGCGTGGCCGTGGGCTGCGAAGTGGTGGCCGGCATCACCCTGCAGGACCACTGGGATGTGCTGAAGACTCAGCTGAGCACCGGCACCCCGTACATGCTGCTGGAGAACGTCTGTTACCGCCGTGACGTGATGGCGGCCCTGCAGATGGTGCGGCAGGGCCTGTTCGGCGAACTGGTACACCTGCAGGCCGGCTACCAGCACGACCTGCGCGGCGTGAAATTCAATTCCGGCGACCCGAACCAGCCCTACGACAGCGGCGTGGAGTTCGGTCCCAAGGGCTGGAGCGAAGCCCGCTGGCGCACCGAGCATTCGGTGGAGCGCAATGGTGAGCTCTACCCCAGCCACGGCATCGGCCCGTGCGCGATGTACACCGGCATCAACCGCGGTAATCGCTTCACCCACATCAATGCATTCGCGACCAAGGCGCGCGGCCTGCACGAATACACCGTGGCAAAGAGTGGCGGCACCACCCATCCCAGCACCAAGGTGAAGTTCAAGCTGGGCGACATCGTGACCACCACGCTGGCCTGCGAGAACGGCGAGACCATCCTGCTGCAGCACGACACCTCGCTGCCGCGTCCATATTCCATGGGCTTCCGCGTGCAGGGCACCAAGGGCCTGTGGATGGATGTGAACCATTCGATCCACATCGAAGGCCGCAGCCCGCCGCACCAGTGGGAAGAGTTCAAGAAGTACCAGGACGAGTACGAGCACCCGCTGTGGAAGCAGAATGCCGACACCGCCGCCAGCGCCGGCCACGGCGGCATGGACTGGTTCGTCATCCACGCCTTCGTGGAAGCATTGAAGGCCAAGGCGCCGATGCCGATCGATATCTACGACGCAGTGACCTGGAGTGCGATCACGCCGCTGAGCGAGCAGTCGATCGCCAACAGCTTCCAGACGCTCGAGTTCCCGGACTTCACCGCTGGTGCGTGGAAGCAGCGCAAGCCGATCTTCGCGTTCGACGGTAAATACTGATCCGCTCTTGTAGAGCCGAGCCCACGCTCGGCTGCCTCTCCTACTGCCTACACTATGGCCCCAACACCGGCGGAGGCCCAACCCATGCCATGGCAGAAGATCAGTAACCTGCCGGACCAGCGTTTCATCGGTCCGTATGGCATCGAATTCTGGCGTATCCACGAGGGCCAGGTGTTCCACCAGGGCCGGCTGCTGCGCAAGGCCGATGCAGCGAGCTTCGAGTTCATTCCGGCGCACTACTTCATCGGTCGCGACGTGCACGCGGTCTACCATGCTTGGACCCGGCAGACCTCCATCGACCGCGACAGCTTTCGTCAATGTGGCGCGTACTGGCTGGATAACCATGCCGTCTACTTCGAGCACGAGACCTCGCTGAAGGCGATGGCCGAGGCAGATTGCACGACATTCCGCGATCTTGGCGGCGGCTACGGGGCCGACGACCATGGCGGCTGGTACTGCGGCCGGCGGATGAAGCATTGTCGGCGTGGCGACCTGCTGCAGGGGGTGCCGCAGGACCCGCTGTACGCCGTTGACGGCAGCAACGTCTACTGCGACGGGAAGCCACTGCCCGGGGTGGATCGCGCGCGCTGGCAGCTGCTGGATGGACACTTCTCAGGCGATGGAAGCCGTATCTACTATCTGGAACGGAAACTGCCGCGCGTGGACGTGACGTCGTGGCGTCTGTTGCAGGGGAGCTGGTCGCGGGACCATGAACACCTGTTCCATATGTTCATGATCGAGACCGACCCAACGCTGCGTGCGCAGCATGGTTTCAGGGCTGATGAGGGTTGACGCTCGAGGCGGTTACCGCGAAACCTTGATCTGCGTCAGCCTTCCCCCGGACGCCCTGGCATGCGGTACGCGGAACATTGCACCAGGTTGCACGAGGTCGGCCTGCTGCATCATCTTGGGCCACCACTCCAGAAGCCGCGCTGCGCGCTCGTAGTGGTTGAACGTGCTCCAACCCTTGGCCAGAACGAATACGGTCAGGCCGAGGCGTGCGATCGCCTCGCGCTCTGCGGGCTTGCGATGATGATGATCCTGGGTAACGTGTACACGGATGCCACGCTGGGTGGCCGCGTCGAAGAGCTCCAGGTCAGTAGTGCCAGGCTTCACGAACTCCCTTACGTGGAAGACTTCGTGTTCGTCCGTTCCTGCAATGGCATCGATGGCCCGGGCCAGCGCGGGCGGAAGATTCTCATCGATCTGCGCCTTCAAGGCGTGGCTCGATTCTCGAACTGCAGTGCTTTCTTCACTGCGGTCAGAGGCAGGTCATACAGCCTGGCCACGCGACGCTCGTCGCCGCCTTCGGCGCGCAGCGCCTCGACAATGGCGATGGTAGGAACGCCGGATTCGGAAAGGATGGGCTGACCAAAACTGCGCTGTGGATCAAATACCACGGCGCGGGAGCCTTTCAGTGGGAACCATCGTTCGGCACGATCATCGATGCCCAGTTCGATGCCGTCACGCAGTGAAGGTGCGATGACCTTGCGCATCACGTCCTGGCGCTTCACCACATCCACCAGTGCGGCATCGCCGCTGTCGCCCACGAGCTCCATGAAAATGCGGCGCCCATCGGTCTTGAAGCTGGTGCTGGTGAAGGGATACTCCTTACCGAGCCGCTCGTTCAGCTCGACAATGGTTCGCCGCACCAGGTTGAGTGGCACACCACATGCGACGAATGTGCGGACGAAGCGCAGCTCGATCAGATCGCGAAAGCCAATGCCGTCGATCTCTGAATCGGCCCATTGCGACTTCCACAGGGGAGGATGGGCTTCCGGATTCCCGTGCTTCCGGCCCTGGTAGCCCTTCAGCCACCGGCGCAGTTCCGACGAGCTGCCGCCGATGAAGCGCGCGGCATCGGCGTAGGAATAGAGACCGACGCCGAGGCTGTCCTGTGCTGGCAAGGCGATACCCATGGCAGCGAGTCTACTCAATCCAAATGGATCTGGAGTGCAGACCCACATTCTGCGCCCTGCGGGACTCATAAGCTGAGAACGGGGACATGCGCGGGTGAATCTGCCCGGTGATTGGCAGGTCGAAGCCGACAAGGAGATGGCGCGCCCGGAGGGATTCGAACCCCCGACCAATGGCTTCGGAAGCCACTACTCTATCCGGCTGAGCTACGGGCGCGTTGTAGAACCGCCGCGCCACCGACCAGTGCCGGAGCGGGCATCGCAGCGCCATGAAGCGGTGCGGGACCGGCATTCTATCCAGTTTCGCCGAACAAATCTCCCCCCGGGGGGCAAAGCCCTGCCGGAAGGGCAGGAGTATCCTATCGCCATGGCTGATACCCCCCTCACTTCGCCGCAGTCGCCGGCGACGCCGCGTTGGCGGCATTACTGGAGTCTGATGCGCGCTGATCGCCCGATCGGCACGCTGCTGCTGCTGTGGCCCACCTGGTGGGCGCTGTGGCTGGCCGCCGGCGGCCTGCCGCCGCTTTGGACGTTGTTGGTGTTCACCGCGGGCGTGTGGCTGACCCGCTCGGCCGGTTGCGTCATCAACGACTATGCCGACCGCTGGCTCGACCCGCATGTGGAGCGCACCAAAGCGCGCCCGCTGGCCACCGGTGCGATCAGTGGCCGCGCTGCGCTGGCGTTGTTCGCCGTGCTGATGCTGGTGGCGTTCGGCCTGGTGCTGACCCTGAACGGGCTGACCATTGGCCTCAGCTTCATCGGTGTGTTCCTGGCCGCCAGCTACCCGTACCTGAAGCGCTACACCCATCTGCCGCAGGTCTACCTGGGCATGTCGTTCGGCTGGGGCATCCCGATGGCGTTCGCCGCCGTGCAGGGCGAGGTGCCGCTGCTGGGCTGGCTGCTGTATGCCGGCAACATCCTGTGGTCCACCGCCTACGACACCTGGTACGCCATGGTCGACCGCGAGGACGACCTGAAGATGGGCTCGCACTCCACCGCGATCCTGTTTGGTGACCTCGACCTGGTCATCCAGGGCGTGTTGTACGCGCTGTTCCTGGCCACCATGGCGCTGGTCGGCGTGCGTGGTGGGCTGGGTGGGTACTACCTGGCCGGCGTGGCCGTCGCCACCGCGCTGGTGGTGTACGAGTTCTGGATCTGCCGCAACCGCGAGCGCGGCCCGTGCTTCAAGGCGTTCCTGCACAACAACTGGGTGGGTGCCGCGCTGTTCGCCGGCATCGCCGTGGATCTGGCGCTGCGCTGAGCCCAAGGTGAGGTAGAGCCGGCCGCTGGCCGGCTGCACCCGTGCGCGATCCCGAGGTTGCCGGCCAGCGGCCGGCACTACCGCCTTACACCACCTGGGATGATGCTTGGATCTGGTAGAGCCGGCCGCTGGCCGGCTGCACCCGCATGCGATCCCGCGGTTGCCGGCCAGCAGCCGGCACTACCAGCCTCCGCCACCTACGACGATCCTTGGATCTGGTAGAGCCGGCCGCTGGCCGGCTGCAGCCGCATGCGGTCCCGAGGTTGCCGGCCAGCGGCCGGCACTACCATTCCGCCACCTACGACCAATAGGTGGCTGACAGCCTGCACCTCACCGCCCAGAATCGATCCATCGAACCTGGGAGGGTAGGCGATGGCCTCGACGGCAGCAGTACAGGACGGCTGGATGGCGCGCGCTGCGCTGCGCTCGGCCGCCTGGGCGGAAAAGTGGTTCCCCGATGCGTACGTGTTTGCGGTGCTGGGCGTGGTCATCGTCGCGCTGGCGGCGATGGGCTTCGGCTCGACCCCACGGGCCACCGCCAGCGCCTTCGGTGATGGCTTCTGGAGCCTGATTCCCTTCACCATGCAGATGGCCTTCGTGGTCATCGGCGGCTACGCCGTGGCCACCGCGCCGGTGGTCGCACGTTTCATCGACTTCCTCGCCCGTGTACCGCGCACCGGTCGTGGCGCGGTGGTGTACGTGGGGCTGGTCAGCATGCTCGCCTCGCTGCTCAGCTGGGGCTTCTCGCTGGTGTTCGGCGGCCTGCTGGTGCGCGCGCTGGCGCGCCGTACCGAACTGCGCATGGATTACCGCGCGGCCGGTGCTTCGGCCTATCTCGGTCTGGGTGCGGTGTGGGCGATGGGGCTGAGTTCCTCGGCCGCGCAGCTGCAGGCCAACCCGGCCAGCATGCCGCCGGGGCTGGTCGAGATCACCGGCGTCCTGCCGTTCACCGAAACCATTTTCCTGTGGCAGTCGATCGCACTGACCGCGGCGCTGATCCTGGTTTCGCTGCTGATTGCCTGGTTGACCGCACCGGCCGCCGGCAGCGCCCGCACCGCCGAGGAGTTCCCGGGCGCCGCGCAGGCCGAGCCGGAACCGCTGCAGCGGCGCACGCGCCCGGGCGAGTGGCTGGAATACAGCCCGCTGCTGACCGTGCTGCTCTCGTTGCTGGCGTTCGGCTGGCTGTTCAACGAGTTCGCCCACAAGCCGGTTGTCACCGCCATCGCCAACCTCAATACCTACAACTTCATGTTCATTTCGCTGGGCCTGCTGCTGCACTGGCGGCCGCGCAGCTTCCTCAACGCGGTCGCCAAGGCGGTACCGAGCACCACCGGCGTGCTGATCCAGTTCCCGCTGTACGGGGGTATCGCGATGATCCTCACCCACGCTGCCGGCGGCGATGGACAGACGCTGGCGCACCGGCTGTCGAGCCTGTTCGTGCACGTAGCCAGCACCGATACGTTCGCGCTGGTGATGGGCGTCTATTCGGCGGTGCTGGGCTTCTTCGTGCCCTCCGGTGGCGGCAAGTGGATCATCGAGGCGCCGTACGTGATGCAGGCCGCCAATGAACTGAAGGCACACCTGGGCTGGGCGGTGCAGGTCTACAACGCGGCCGAAGCGCTGCCGAACCTGATCAACCCGTTCTGGATGCTGCCGCTGCTGGGTGTGCTGGGCCTGAAGGCACGCGACATCGTCGGCTTCACCTTCATCCAGCTGCTGGTGCACATTCCGCTGGTGCTGGGCCTGCTGTGGCTGCTGGGCATGACCCTGGCGTATGTGCCGCCGGTGATGCCCTGAATGCAGGGTTGGCTTCCCTGCGTGAGCCGGGAAGCCAGCCTCGTTCAGCGCGTGTTTCCGGCGGCGAACGCCATGAATGCGTGCACCGTTGACGAAGGCATGAGCACATGTCGAACCCGCATGAATCCTTCAGCCGCTTGTGCCACAAGGGCTTCTGCGCGTTCATTCACAGGCGTACACACAGATGTAGCCGCCCCCCCACGCGTGATTAACCATTCGCTGCAGACGATGGCCACGTCCACCGCATTCCGCGAGTGGCTTTGGAGATCGGACATGGCACAGCAGAACCAGAACCCGAACCAGAAGCAACAGGGCCAGCAGAACCAGCAGGATCAGCAGCAGGGTCGTGGCCGTGACCAGCAGCAGCAACAGCAGCAGGAACAGCAGAAGCGCAACCAGAACCAGCAGCAGGGCGGCAACGACGAAGAAGAATGACCGCGCCGTGCATGCGGAGTGACCGGTGAAGCCCCGCCTCGTGCGGGGCTTTGCTTATTCCAGCATGCCGATGCGCTGCAACACCGGTGCCGCCGACATGTCGTTCGGATTGCTGCCGGGCTGATCCTGCGGCACGTCCATGCCCATGCCGCGGTACAGATCAATCCAGTGCTGGGCGATCTGCCCGGTCTGCGGATTGCGGAAGTTCATCGGCTGCAACGCAAATACATGGTGCGCACGGAACGCACGTTCGATGAAGTCCGAGCAGTAGTAGCTGTCCTCGTTCAACACATACGACGTGTTGTACGGCTTGCCCAGCATCGTGCGCGCGGTGGCGACCGCATCCCTGATCGCTGCCTGCTGCGGCGCGCGCAGGCGATAGACCACGATCTGCCGCTGCTTGGCGCGCGCCTCCTGGCGGAATTCGACCAGCGATTGCCGGCGCGATCCTTTCTCGTCTGCATGCAATACCTCCCAGCCCTTCGGCGCGGAAGCGACCAGCGCGACGTGATCGAAGCTGGGCGCGCCCTGCTTGCCGGTGGCATCGTCGATGGCTGCACTGAGACCGCTGCGGCCGGCGGTGACGAACAGCAGGTCGCCTTCGTGGACATCGACGGCCCTCGCCACGGCCGGCCACAGGGCGGGCAGCAGCAGGCCGATCAGGAGCAGGAGGCGATGCATGAGGACTCTCGGACAGGCGGAATGCCGGAATTGTAGGGTGCGCGGTAGCATGGAGCGACCGGACCGGATTCAGGATGAGCCCATGTGTCGATACCGTTCTGCCGCACCGCTGATGCTTGCCTGTGGCGCGGTGCTGGCAGCCTGCGCGCCAGTGCCGCAGGCACCGCAGACCGCGACCGAAGCCTCACCTGCCGCAGCGGCGCCGGCGACCACCCCCGCCGAGCCCACAGCTGTGGCTGCACGCGGTGAATGCCTCTACCCGGACTTCGATGCGTTCCTGAAGCATTTCGGCAACGAGATCGCGTTGCAGGAAAAGGCCACCGCCGATCCGCTGCTGGACAGCTACATCGATGCCGAGGCCGAGCCGGAACCACGCAAGGTGGAAAGCCGGCTGGCGCGGGCCGATGTCGAGTGGCCGGTGATGCCTGATCCCGCCGCACTGGCCGGGCAGGGCCGCGAAATGCAGGTCAGCCTCCTGGCCGATGGACAGCGGCAGGTGCAGATCCGTACGCCGGACAGCAGCGACCAGCAGACCTATACCTTTGCGCAGGCGCCGTGCTGGACGCTGGTCAAGCGTGAGGATGAGTCGATCTGATGGCTGATCCGGCACAGGCGCGGCGGGCCAGCGGCTGCTAGGCTCGATCCCTGGTCCAGGCAGGGAGACGCCGATGCAGGCTTTCAGGAAGCGCACCACCACCGCCGCCATTGCCGCCGTATTGGCGATAGCCCCCTTCAGCGGCGCGCAGGCACAGTCGGTGCATGCCGATGACCGCACCTACTTCGCCAGCGCCGCGTCCGAACAGACCGCGCGCGACGCGCTGGGCAAGCGCGTCGAGGCCCTGCAGCAGGCGTCCACCCTCGCACCGGTGGAACGCTTCCAGCAGGCCGAGGCACTGGAGGCGCAGTGCCTGCGGCATCTCGGCTACCTGCATCTGCAGTCCGCCCGCAACGCGCGCGATCTTCGCCCGGCACAGGCGATGGAGCAGGCAGCGGGGCTGTGCAGCCGCATCGCTCGCAGTGGTCGCGCCGCACTGCGCGAGGCGCCCGCAGATGCGGCGTGGGCAGCACCGTATGGCTTCCTGCGCACTCGGGCGCTGAAGGAGGCTGCCACCCCGGCCAACGCCGCGCTGGATGAGGCCGTGGAGGCACTGGCCGATCCGGCGCTGGACAGCTTCGCGCGCCTGCGCGGGCAGATCCTGCGCAGCGCCGAGTATCCGCAGATCGAGCACGGCGGTCGTCACTGGGACACCGGACGCGACAAGCAGCTGCTGGCCCAGCAGCCCGACCGCGCCCTGCGCGAGGCCGGCTGGAAGGGCTACTGGCAGGGGCTGCACTCGCGCCGTGAGCCGATGGCCTCGGTGCTGCTGGGGCTGGTGCAGGTGAATGACGCCGCCGCACGCCTGCAGGGTGACGGCTCGGCGCCGGCATATGGCTACCAGCGCATGGGCCTGGATACTGCCGCAGTGGATGCAACGCTGGTGGCGATCGAACGGCACGCCGGGGACCGCCGTGCCTACCAGGACATGCTGCTGCGCCACGCTGCGCGATCCGGCATCGACGCGCCGCAGATCTGGGATACCACCGTGCCCGATGCCGGCTATACGCCACCAGTGCTGACATTGACGCAGCTGCGTGACAATGCCGCCGATTCCATGCAGCACCTGGGGCCGGCGTACGTCGCCGAACTGCGCGCGCTGCTCGATCCGGCCAACCAGCGCATGGATCTGGCCACCGAACGTGGTGACCGCAGCCAGGACGCGTTCCCGGTGAGCGCTCCCGGTGTGCCGGCAATGCTGTTCGTTGGCCTGCGCCGTGGTGATCTGGAAAGCGACGTCGAGATCGCCCATGAAGCCGGTCATGCCGTGCACGGCGAGTGGATGCAGCGCGGTCATGCGTCGCCGCTGCAGCGCAATGGCAGCCAGTGGCTGACCGAGGCGTTCGCGATCTACAACGAGCTGCGCTTCCGCGACCAGCTGTACCAGCAGGCAGAGGATCCGCGCGCCAAAGCCTATTACCTGAAATCGCTGCTGGACGACATGGTGCTGCAGCTGTTCACCTCTTCCGAGGAAGCGCAGCTGGAGCAGTCGATCTATCGGGGTGTGGCCGCAGGCACCTTGGGCACCGCCGATGATCTGGATGCGCTGACCGGGCAGGTGCTGGCGCGCTTCGGCCAGCAACCGGAGCGCTACCCGCAGCTGCGCAACACCTGGATCGGCAAGCGCCTGATGTATGAAGACCCGAACTATCTGGTGAACTACCTGTATGCGGGGCTGCTGGCCGTGCAGCTGTATGTGCAGGACCAGCGCGACCCCGAAGGGTTCCGTGAGCGCTATCTTGCCGTGCTTGGCGAGGGCTTCGACCGCGCGCCGAACGAGCAGGTGGCGCAACTGCTGGGGCACGCGCCTGACTGGGCGGCCCTGGTGGATGCCGATCTGCAGGTGTTCAACCAGACGGCGGCGCAGCTGCAGGCGCTGCATGCGCAGATCGAGGCAGGGCAGGGTACGTGAACCCGGCGCGCCCCTTGCAGCAGGCGGCCGCCACCGTGTGGCTGCTGTTGCTGCTGTGCCTGCTGCCGATGGCAGCGCTGGCGGCAATCCCGGTCCCGGCGCTGGACGATCCCGTGGTGGACACTGCCAACGCGCTGTCCGCTGAAACCCGCGCCACCCTGCGCAGGCAGGCGCTGCAGCTGCAGGCACGGAAAGGTGCACAGCTGCAGGTGCTGGTGGTACCCAGCGTGGGCAGCGAAGGCATCGAGGCCTATGCACAGCGGGTGTTCGATCAGTGGCAGCTGGGTCGCGCCGGTGTCGACGACGGTGTGCTGTTGCTGGTGGCGGTGCAGGACCGCCGCGTACGCATCCAGACCGGCTATGGCCTGGAAGGAGCGCTACCGGACGCGTACGCCGCTCGCATCATCGACAACGCGATCGTGCCGCGCTTCCGTGAGGGCGATGTCGACCAGGGCGTGCTCGATGGCACGAAGATCATGGTGGCGCTGATCGATGGCGAGGACCTGCCGGCATGGGAAGAACCGTCGGCCAGCAATGTGCTGCCTGCGGACTGGCGACGCGCAGACTCGGTGGTGGCGTTGACCCTGCTGGCCGGTTTCCTGGCCGGGCTGTGGCGCTCGCCGCCGCCCCTCCCGCCGGCGAAGACCGAGGACGATTTCAGCGGCAGCCGTCGGGAGCGGCGGCGCAAGGCACTGGCCGCCAATGCATCGGCACCAAAACCAACCTGGCCGACCTTGCCGGCCTGGGGCCGCCCGATGCTGGTGACCGCTGTTGTGGGTGCGGGTGTGTTCTCCGTGGCGCTGCTGCTGCCACGCCATGTGCTGCCGGGCCTGTGCTTCGTGCTGGCGCTGGGTGTGCCGGTGGCTGCCCTGCTGGGCTGGTGCTGGCGCCGCAGCCGAGGTGTGCGCATCGTGCTGTGCGGCATGCTGATGCTCAGCGTGCTCTTCCTGGTGCAGGCGCTGCTGCGTGGCCAGCTGCCACCGAGCCTGGCCCGGCACCTGTTGCTGCAGGTCGCCGCGGGCGTTGTCACCCTGATGGTGTTCCTGCTGGTGCAGGCCTGCCGCACACGCTGGAAGAAGAACCGCAGCAGCTTCATCGTGCGCATGACGGTGCTGGTGCTGCTGACGCTCGGCTATGCCGCGGGCGCGTTGCTGGCGATCCATCGTGCCGAAGGTGACGATCCCCGATTGCTGGCGATGATCGTGTCCGGGGTGTGTGGCGTACTGCTGTACTTCGTGTGGTTGTTCACCATGCTGCCGGGCGAGCGCGCACGCGGCCGGGCTTCATCATCTCGCGAACGCACGTCGTCCCGTTCGTCATCCTCGTCGAGTTCGTCGTCGAGCAGCTCCAGCAGCTGGTCTGGAGGCGGCGGCCGCAGCGGCGGCGGCGGCGCGTCCGGCAGCTGGTAGTTCAGGTCGCCTGTACCCGCCAGCCGAGCGCGGCGTCCTCCACAACACCCGGGCCGGCCACGTCGCCGACCTGCAGCTGCAAGCCGCGCGCGTTCGGCAGGTCCTTCTGCTCGGGGAACCAGCGACGATCCGCCGCAACCACGATCAGCAGGCCCTCATCGTCGCCCATCGGCGCGAACTGCGGCGACGGCGGGCTGATCGGTTGCAGGCCGAACTGCAGGCTGGACTGTTCGCGCACAGCGTCGACATCGTGGCTGGGCAGGCCGACTTCGCTCAGGCAGGTCAGTTCGCTGCCGTGGAACGCACCTTCGCGCGCGCTGGCCGGCAAACGGCGGCGGCCGATCAGTTCCAGGATCAGGCCGTCAGGGCCAGTGAAGTACACCGACTGCGACTGCCAGCTGCTCTCCAGCGCGAAGTAGTCCAGTCCCGCCGGATTGCGTTGCAGCGGCGTGCGCTCACGCAACCAGGTCATCGCCTCGCTGAAGCGGTTGTCCGGTACGTTGAAGGCCAGGTGCACGCCACCGACCGGACGTCCTTCAGTGGGCTGCAACTCGATCGTGCTCCAGCCGATGTGCACATGATTGCCGACCACGCGCTGCTGCAGCACATCGTGGAAATACGCGGCGACGGTGGTGACGTCGGAGACTGGCAGGGTGAGGTGAAGCAGGCGCATGGCCGATCCTCCGTGGATGCGCCCACTGTAGCGCCGGGCCATGCCCGGCGGCCACTACCGCAGTGCTTCGGCGAAGAATCGCACCGCGGCATCCACTGCCTGCGCGTGGGTGTCCGCCTTCGGAACCGAACTGCTGCAGAGCTCGGGCAGCCTCTGCACACCAACCGCTGTACAGGCCGCCAGGAAGTCGTAGTGACCGACATCCGGCAGACGCTGCAGCACAGCGCCCGGAATCAGTGTCTGTGCAGCCTCGCCATTGCTCTGCGGTTGCGCAACCGTGTCAGCCTCGCCCAGCACGATCGACACTGGCTGCCTCAGCGAGGACAGCTGCTCGGGCGCGAACGCCTGCACGATCGCGGGTGCCAGCAGGAATGCCGCACGCACGCCGGGGATCGCGCGCGAGTCGTTGGCGTGGGAGATCCAGGGAGACATCGCGGGTGAGCCCGCAGCGGCAACACGCGCGTCCATCGTGTGCGTGGCGGTTTCCTGTTGTGGCCGGCAGACGCCGTCATCCGGGTGCGCGCGGCAGAAGGCCAACAGCCGCTGCAGGTCGGGGCGTGCGCCGGCGGCCAGCAGCGCGGTGTAGCCTCCGGCCGAGAACCCGGCCACACCCAGTCGCTCAGGGTCGACATGCGGACCCAGCAGCGGATCGGCCTGTATTGCAGCGAGTGCCGCGCGCAGGTCATCCGCACGCAACCAGCTCAGTACGCTGCCGGGCAGGGTCATCTCGTCCACGCCGTTGTTGCCGGGATGATCGACCGCGATTACCAGATAGCCGGCGCGCGCCAATGCCGTGCCCAACCAGCCCATCATGCGCGCGCTGCCGCCGTTGCCGTGGGAGAGCAGCAGGGTCGGCAGGCGCTTGCCCGCGATCGGGGCATCCATGGCTGAGCGGCCGACGTCGAACAGCGGCGCATCGGGCGGACCGATGGTCAGGGCGGTTTCCGTGCTGCCAGCGGGCGCGGGATACCAGACCGTGTAGCGCAGGGCGTCGCGGTGTTGCGCATCGCGCACCGCGGCGCTGGCCACCGTGGTGGTGCCGTGGCGTTCGCCTGCTTTCCAAGGCTCGCCAGCGCTGGCGGCCCCCGCGGAGGCCATCAGCATCATTCCCATCACAGTGGCTGTCATGCGCATCCTCAACTCCTTGTCAGCGTGGGCGTTCGTCTACCGGCAGCCAGATTTCCACGCCGCCGTTGCCGGTGTGCTCATCGAAGCGCGTGTCGTAGCGTTCCAGGTCCGGTGCATCGGCCAGGCTGAGCCCGGAGCCGGGCAGGTAGTGATCCAGCAGCCAGAACCAGGTCGAGCGGATGGTCGAGATGTGCCCGCCGTGCCAGGCCACCAGGTAGCGACGCGGCGGAATGTCCACGCGTTGCCAGTGCGCAGGTACGCTCGGCACCGCGCTGGCCGGCAGTGCGGCGATGTAGTCGAAGCCGCCATCGTCATCACTGTTGCAGCACACGCCGAAGCTGATCGGTGCCGGCGTCGGCCATTCCCGGTTGAGCTGCGCCCATTGCCCGGGAATCGCACCGCCGCTGTCGCGGGTATGCCGCATGCCGATACCCGCGACCTGGAAGGCAGTGGTATCGAGCAGGCGCGGCGCTTCGCCGCAGGCAGTCGGCGCATCGTCCACGCGGATCGCCTGCACCAGCGCCAGCCCATCGGTGCCCTGTTCGCGTACCCGCTCCGGGGTCTGCCCGAACTGCTCGCTGAAGGCGCGGGTGAACGCAGCATGGGTGGTGTAGCCCGCGCCCAGTGCCACCTGCAGGATGTCGCCCGCCCCGTTGGCCAGCCGCTGCGCGGCAGCGGTCAGGCGCCGTCCCCGCAGATAACGCACCACCGAGGTGCCGGTGCGGGCCTGGAACAGGCGTGACAGATGGAACGGCGAAAGCCCCGCTGCGGCGGCAATATCGGCCAGTGCCAATGGCTGGTCCGCATGGGTTTCGATGTACCACAACGCCTTGCCTGCCGCGCTCATCCTGCCATTCCCCGAATCCAATGTCGGGCACAGTAGCGGATCGCGTGGCGCTTCGTTTAGCAGTTCTTGCGCTCCAGCGGCATCAAGCTGTCGCACTGACGTCATGGCTCCTTCACAGATCGCGCCGAGACTGCGCGCCTTGTCCACGCCTGTTGTGTCCGAGCAGGTGCTGGCCCTGTCGCGTCCTCCCGGAGCCCTGCCGTGCATCGTTCGAAGCTTTCGCGTTCCATCCTCCTCGCCCTTTCCATGGCCAGCGCAGGCGGCGCGATCGCAGCGGAGGCCGATGCGGTCGATGCCCCGGCGGGCAGCCGTACGGCGCCCACCCAGCTCGAAGCGATGCTGGTCACCGGCACCCGCGCCTCCAACCGCACCCAGTTCGAAACGTTGGCGCCGGTGGACGTGTTCACCAAGGAAGACATCAAGTCCGTTGAATCCACCGACCTGAAGGACGTGCTGGCGCAGCTGGTGCCGTCGTTCGTGGTGCAGCGCCTGCCGATGGCGGACGGTCAGGTGTTCGTGCGCCCGGCCACGCTGCGTGGCCTGTCGCCGGATCAGACGTTGGTGCTGGTCAACGGTCGTCGCTTCCACCGCAGCGCGCTGCTCGGCAACCGTGGCGCGCAGGCGGCCGATCTGGCACAGATTCCGACCAGTGCGATCAAGCGCATCGAAGTGCTGCGCGATGGTGCCTCGGCGCAGTACGGCTCGGACGCCATCGCCGGCGTCATCAACATCATTCTCGAGGATGGCCCCGGTACCGAGATCACCGCCGGCTACTCGCAGTACGCGCAGGGCGATGGCGCCTCGCGCGATTTCAGCGCACGCACCGGCTGGTCGCTGGGTGACTACGGCAGCCTGGTGCTGTTCGCCGAATCGTCCAACTCCGACGCCACCTCGCGCACCCGCCAGCGCCCCGATGCCATCGCCTTCCAGGCTGCACATCCGGAGCTGGACGTGCCCAACCCGGTACAGCGCTGGGGCCAGCCGGAGCTGGAAAGCCGCCGCGTCGGCTTCAACGTGAAGGCCAACGCCAGCGACACGCTGGAGCTGTATGCGTTCGGCCTGTACAGCCACAGCGATGGCGTCAGCGATTTCAACTGGCGCAATCCGGATACCACCACCGGTGCCTACCGCACCGCGGCGATCTTCCCCGGCTGGAACCTGCGTTCGATCTATCCAGTGGGCTTCAGTCCGCAGTACGGCAACGTCCAGAACGACCTGCAGCTGGTCGGTGGCCTGCGTGGCGAGATCACGCCGAAGCTGCGCTGGGATGTCAGCGCCTCGTATGGCCGCAATGCCATCGACTACAGCCTGAAGAACTCCATCAACGCCTCGCTCGGCCCGGCCAGCCCGACCGCGTTCGATCTCGGCCGCCTGACCCAGACGGAGAAGAACGCCAACGCCGACTTCAACTACGAGTGGGATGTGGCTGCGCTGTCCAAGCCGATCAACGTCGCCTTCGGTGGCGAGTTCCGCCAGGAGACCTACCAGGTGCGCGCCGGTGATGCGGCCTCGTACGCGGTGGGCCCGGGCGCGGCGGCAGGGCTGGAAGCCAATTCCAACGGCGCACCGGGCTTCTCGGTCAGCCAGGCCGGGCAGTGGAGCCAGCGCAGCAAGGCGGCCTACGTGGATATGGAAGTGCCGTTGGGCGAGCGCTGGAGCATCGGCGCGGCCAGCCGCTACGAGGATTTCTCCAGCTTCGGCAGCACGCTGGACGGGAAGCTCTCGGCGCGTTTCGCGATCACCCCGGACGTGGCCCTGCGCGGTACTGTGTCCACCGGCTTCCGTGCGCCGACACCCGCGCAGCTCAATACCACCAGCACCACCCAGGGCCTGGACACGCGTACCCTGCAGATCTTCACCAGTGGCCGCTTGTCGCCGAACGATCCGCTGGCGCAGCTGCTCGGTGCCAGGCCGCTGAAGCCGGAGGAATCGCGTACCGCGTCGCTGGGCCTGACCTGGCGCACCGACCTGGGCCTGTCCGGCTCGGTGGATGTCTACCAGATCAAGCTCACCGACCGCTTCAGCCAGTCGGCCAGCTTCGCCATTCCGGCTGGTACTCCCAATCCGCTGGGCTATACCTCGGTGAACTACTTCACCAATGACTTCGATACCACCACCACCGGCGTGGACGTGGTCGGCAACTACCTGCGCGATCTCGGTGCCGGCCGCATGACGCTGACCCTGGCCTACAACTACAACCGTACGCGGGTGGACAACGGCAGCACCTCGGTGGCCACCAACGAGACCCAGCGCGTGCTGTTTGAAGACCGCCTGCCCGAGCACAAGGGCAGCCTGACCGGCAGCTGGGATGTCGGCGCCTGGTCGCTGATGGCGCGCATGCGCTACTACGGTGCCTGGACCGACGCCAGCGGCAATGCGGTGGGCGACATCTACCAGCGCTTCGGCGCGATGAGCTTCCTCGACCTCGCCGTGGGGTATCGCATCAACGAGCACCACAGCCTGCGCGTGGGTGCAGACAACGTGCTCGACCGCTATCCGGATGAGGCGGTGTTCCAGGCCAGCCGTGGCCTGGTCTACTCGCGCAACGCGCCGTACGACACCGACGGTGCCAACCTGTACGCGCAGTACCGGTTGAGCTTCTGATGGACCGCACGCGCCGCTCCCTGCTGCGTGCCGGCACCCTGCTGCCGGCCGCAGCCGCACTGTCTTCACTGCCCGCCATGGCTGCCAGGCGTTACGCTGCGCCCATGCAGATTCCCGCAACGACCGTGGTGCCGGACGTGCTGGCCCGCGATGAAGGCTATTGGGCCTCCGTGGCCAGCCACTTCGACATCACCGACGAAGTGAACCACCTGGAGAACGGCTATTGGGGCGCGATGGGCCGCGAGACGCTGGCCAGCTACCAGCGCCATACCGCTGAAGTGAACCGTGGCAACGCCTGGTACGGCCGTCGTGAGTTCCCGGCGCAGTACCTGGCGGTGCAGCGGCAGGTAGCCGAGCTGTTGGGTGTGGGCGTTGATGAAATCGCACTGACCCGTGGTGCCACCGAGGCGATGCTGGCCCTGATTGGCGGCTACAACCGCCTGCAGCCCGGCGACCAGGTGCTGTACGCCGACATCGACTACGACAGCATGATCGGCGCGATGCGCTGGTTGCAGCAGCGTCGCGGCGTGCAGGTCGAGCGTATCGCGCTGCCGGCGGTGCCGGACCACGCGCAGATCCTGCAGGCGTATGAGGACGCATTCGCGCGGTTGCCGCGTCTGAAGCTGGTGCTGCTGACCCAGGTCAGCCACCGTCATGGGCTGGTGCTGCCGGTGGCCGAGATCGCCGAACGTGCGCGTGCACGTGGTATCGACGTGATCGTCGATGCGGCGCATGGGTTCGGCCAGATCGACTACGCGGTGCCGCAGCTCAAGGCTGATTTCGTCGGCATCAATCTGCACAAGTGGATCGGTGCGCCGGTCGGCGTCGGCGCGATGTACGTGCGCAAGGGCCGTGTGGCCGATCTTGACCCGTACATGGGGGAGACCGACGACGGCCGCGTGGGCAGCCGCGTGCATACCGGTACGGTCAACTTCGCCGCCTACCTGGCGCTGCCGGAAGCGATCGACCTGCACCAGCGTATCGGCGTAGCCAACAAGCAGGCGCGCCTGCGTTACCTGCGCGAGCGTTGGACGGTACCGGTGCGGCAGATGGCGCATATCGAAGTGCTGTCTTCACCGGACCCGGCGTTGGCGAGTGCATTGGCCAGCTTCCGCCTGCGCGGGCGTACCAGCGTGGCTGACAACCTCGCGCTGCAGAAGCGCCTGCTGGATGAGCATCGCGTGTTCACCACGCATCGTGACGGTTTGGACTCCGGCGCCTGCGTGCGGGTGACGCCGTCTGTGTTCACCCGGCCGGAGCAGATGGATGCGCTCGTGCAGGCCCTCTCCGCTCTGGCCTGACCCTGCTCTGGTAGGTGCCAACCTTGGTTGGCACATTCCGTCCGCGCCGGCGATTCCCCCGCCGGGCATGGCCCGGCGCTACCGCATCCCGGGCGCCGCGCATCGACGCATGGCGTGGATCTACGGCTCTGGTAGGTGCCAACCTTGGTTGGCACTTCCTTGCGCCTACCGCTCGATCGCCGGCAACGCATCCGACAGCAACAACCGGTCGATCCTCCGCAGCGCACTTTCCAGCTGCCGACGGTCCGCCGCCAGTCCCAGCGACAGCCGCACGCCGCTCTGGTGCGATACCCCCGGCAGGCAGAACGCCGATGAAGGCGCAATCGCCAGCCCCTGCAGCTGTGCGGTACGTACCAGGGTGGCATCGGTCCACGGCGCCGGCACGCGGCACCAGGCATGCAGGCCTTCCGCGCGCTGCAGCAGCGACGGCGCCAGCAGGTAGCGCGCCATGCGCATGCGCTCGCGCGCCTCGGTGCGCACCTGGGCCAGCAGTGACTGCGCCGAACCATCCAGCAGCAGCTGGCTGGCCAACGCCGAGACCAGCGGATGGCCCATCAACCGCGTTGCTCGCAGTGCGGCCGTCATCGCCTCGGCATGCGCGGCGCTCGGGCAACGCACGAAGGCGGTGCGCAGGCCGGGGCTGATCACCTTCGACAGCGTCGCCACGTAGAACACATGACGCGGTGCCAGTGTTGCCAACGGTAGCGGCGCATCTTCGGCCAGATGCCAGTACGGATCGTCTTCGATCGCCAGCAGGCGTTCGCTTTCCAGCACGCGCGCCAGCGCTTCGCGCCGCTGCAGCGGCAGGGTCAGTGCGGTCGGGTTCTGGCAGGTGGGATTGAGATAGACCAACCGCGCGCCGCTTTCGCGTGCCAGCCGGGCCAGTGCATCGGGGCACATGCCGTGTTCGTCGCTGTCCACCGGCAGCAGGCGCCGGCCCAGTGCGGCGGCCGCCTGTAGCAGGCCCGGATAGACCAGCGCATCGCACAGGATCGCGTCGTCGTCGCGTCCCTGGCTGACCAGGATCGACGCCAGCGCCACCTGTGCACCCTCGGTCAGCAGCAGGCAGGCATCGTCCACCTTTCCCAGCATCGGCTGCAGCCAGCGCGCCGCTGCGTGGCGGTCGGTGGGGTTGCCGCCGCCCAGGTGATAGGTCATCAGGTTCGGTGCGTTGCTGCGCGCAAGCACGGCGGCGGCACCGCGGCGCAGCGTCTCGGCCAGCGCATCGGCATCGGGCACCGGCGGCACGTTCATGCTCAGGTCCACCACCTGGTCGAAGCCGGCCTTGGGCGGTGCGATGAAACTGCCCTGTGGTCCACGCGCTTCGATCAGGCCACGCTTGCGTGCTTCATCGAAGGCGCGGGTGACCGTGGTCAGGTCGATACCGAGCTGCTGCGCCAACGCGCGCTGCGAAGGCAGGCGCTGTCCCGGTGCGAGACCACCGCGGCGCACCGTGCGTTCCAGCGAGTTGACGATGCGCAGGTAGATCGGCCCGCTGTGCGCGAGTACGTCCTGCACCCATTCGCGGGCTGCGACATCCGGTCGCGGCATGTACGGAGCATGTCGGGGCGTATCGTTGCTTCCAACGGCGGGAGCCTGTCCATAACCATCGGTCGGTTCGGACAGGTGACCGCCGTTGTTGTTTGCGGCGGCCACGCCGGCCAGCGTCAGTGATGTCATTGCGCGTCCTCAGCGCTTGGCCTGCCAGGGGCAGTAGCAGCCCACGGCAAGCAGTCCTTTCGGGCGCACGGTCTCGCCGCGCACCAGTCTGTCCAGCAGCGGTTCGACGAAGCTGTTGGCCGAGTTGCAGACCATGCCGATGCTGTACGGTCCTGCGTAGGCGAGGTGGCCCTGGCGATCCCAGATGGCTACGGCGGGGCTGGCCGGGATGTGTTCGATGCCGTCGATGGTCGGCAGGTTGATCACCTTGTTGCGCAGCGGCTCGGGCAGCTCGCCCTGCGTACCCGGGCGGCGGATGGCATAGAAGTCGATGCCGGCGCGGCGGTACATGCTGATCAGGTAGCTCAGGTGCGCACCGGTCTCGCGATTGCACACGCCGCAGGCCGGGTCCCAGAAATGCACCACGCGGATGCGGCCGGTATCACCGGCCAGGTCGGCCGGCAGGCGCAGCTGCGAATCGTCGAAGACGATGGCCTGTTCGGTGAAGGTGGACTGCGCGCTGTAGCCGAAGTACTGCCACAACGCAGCCGCGACGCCGGCCATGAACAGGCAGGCGAGGGCGATCATCGTCGGCAGCAGCCAGCGGCGACGCGGCGCGGCTGCGCCCATCAGGAATCTTCCCGGCCGAACTTGTGCACGTACTGCTTGCGCATCTCGCGGCAGGAATCGGCCTGCGCGCGGCGCTGGATCTCGCTACGCGACGGATCCTCGCTGCGCTGCACGCACTGCTCGATGGCGTGGCGTTCGGCGGCCTGCACATCCACGGTCTGCGGCTGCAGGCAGACCCAGGCCAGCGCGGCCAGCATCAGCACCACAAAGCCGCCGCACCCGGCCATCACCAGGTGGAATTTCAGTTTCTCGGCGCGCATCGATGCACGTCCCTTCATCCATACATTGCATACAAAATATCATCTTGTATGGATAAAGCGCCATGCGCCCCGTTCAGACGATGGCGTTGTGGCGTGCCTCGGGGGCCTCGGACAGGATCTCGTTCAGCTTGGCCAGCGCCCCGGCCAGCGCGCCCTGGTCGACTGCGCCGCCCAACGACAGGCGGATCGCATTGCCCGGCGGCGGTTCTTCCACGCTGAAGGCATCGGAGCTGGCAATGCCCAGCCCCTGCTCCTGTGCGGCCTGGATCAACCGGTACTGGTCGAGCCGCGGCGGCAGCGGCAGCCACACATGCAGGCCGGCCGGATGCGCCTGTGCGCGGGACGGCAGGTACTGCGCGGCAATCGCCTGGCGCTCGCGCAGCTCCTGCTGGAAGCGCTGCACCATGTCCTGGGCCTGGCCGCTGCGGATCCACTGCGAGGCCACCGCCACCATCGACTGGGTCGGCATCAGTGCGATTGCGCGCAGCGCATCCAGCACCGGTTCCATCGGCTCGCCGGCCGGCACCACCAGGTAGGCGGTGCGCAGGCCCGGGGCCAGGCACTTGGACAGGGTGGAGATGTAATAGACCGGGCAGCCGGCATCGCGGTGCGCGGCCAGCGGCGGCGCGGCGTTTCCGGCCAGCAACCAGTAGGGATCGTCTTCGATCACGGTCAGATCGTGGCGCTTGGCGACCGCCAGCAGCGCCTGCCGGCGCTGTGCCGACATCGTCGCCGTGGTCGGGTTCTGGATGGTCGGGACCAGGTACAGCAGGCGTGGGCGACGCAGCTGGCAGGCCTCCTCCAGCGCCTCCGGCAGCATGCCTTCGGCGTCCATCGCCACCGGCACCACGCCCCGCTGCAGCACGCGCGCGGCGGCCAGCAGGCCCGGGTAGGTCAGCTGCTCGGCGGCAATCAGCTCGCCCGGCTGGGTGCGGGCCAGGATCAACGCGCACAGCGCGGTCTGCGCGCCGGGGCAGATCACCACCTGGTCGGCGCCCACCGTGCCCAGCATCGGCGCCAGCCACTGCACCGCGGCGGCGCGGTCCTCGCGGGTGCCGGCGCCGACGTGATAGCTCATCAGTTCGCCCTGGCCCAGCTGCTGGCCCACGTGCTGGAAGCCGGCCTCCATGCCCTGTGCGAACGGCGCACTGCCCAGCAGCGGCGGGATGTTCATGCTCAGGTCGACCGAGGTGCTGCGGTTGCCGGCCGACAGCGCGATGAAGGTGCCACCGGCGCCCTGCGCATCGAGCAGGCCGGCCTGGCGCAGCTCGGCGAAGGCGCGGGTGACCGTGGTCAGGTCCACGCCCACCTGCTGGGCCAGGTCGCGCTGCGGCGGCAGGCGGTCGCCCGGGCGCAGCACGCCGTCATCCACCGCCTCGCGCACCTGCTGGGCAATCTGCAGATACAGCGGGCCGGCGCCCTCGCGGAAGGGGCGAACCCAGGTGCGATTGGGGTGTTTCAGGCGGCGGCCGGCGGCAGGTGGCGTCATCGGTCAGTTTTTTCCATACGTGCAGATGCACAAGTCCATACAATGCTGTATCTTGTATGGGCTTGATTGGAGTGGTTCACCTGCTTGTAGGTGACCTCGTACCCACAGTGTAGCCGCTCCACGCCCGGGCGCTGCGCGCAGGCGAGCCGGTCAAGCGCGCTTCTTCAACAGGGTTGACCTCCAATGAATATCTGCTGGAACCGCATCCGCCTGGCGCTGGTCGCCCTGGCTTGCATCGCTCTGACGGGCTGCGACTGGGTGCTGCTGGATTCGAAAGGCATGGTCGGGATCGCCCAGCGCGACCTGATCCTGATCTGCATCGGCCTGATGCTGATCGTGGTGGTGCCGGCCATCGTGCTGACCTTCGTGTTCGCCTGGCGCTACCGCGTCGGCAATACCAAAGCGAAATACATGCCTGACTGGTCGCACTCCACCAAGGTGGAGATCGTGGTCTGGGGCGTGCCGCTGATCATCATCGCGGTGCTGGCAGTGATCGTGTGGACCTCCACCCACGAGCTGGACCCGTACAAGCCGCTGGACGTCGCCGGTGAGCCGCTGCATGTGGACGTGATCGCCACTGACTGGAAGTGGGTGTTCGTGTATCCGGACCTGGGCATCGCCACGGTCAACCAGCTCAACTTCCCGGCCAACCGCGCGCTGGCGTTCAACATCACCTCCAACTCGACGATGAATACCTTCTTCATCCCGCAGCTGGGTGGGCAGATCTACGCGATGGCCGGCATGCGCACGCAGCTGCACCTGATCGCCAACGAGCCTGGCCAGTACCGTGGCATGTCCGGCAACTACAGCGGGCATGGCTTCTCGAACATGAAGTTCATCGCCACCGCCAGCAGCAACGAAGACTTCGAGCGCTGGGTGGCCGAGGTGCGCAGCGCGCCGGACGCACTCAGTTTCGCGGAGTTCAAGGCGCTGGCCGCGCCGTCGCGCAACGCGCCGGTACAACACTTCTCCAGCGTCGAACCGCTGCTGTTCAAGAAGGTCATCGACCAGTTTATCGGTGTCGGTGAGAACACCGCTGCTGCTACCCCGGCGGGCGCTGCCGGTGGTGCCCAGGTTTCCCAGGAGTAACGAACATGTTGGGTAAATTGACGTGGGAGGCCGTGCCGCTGCACGAGCCGATCGTCGTGGTCACACTGGCGGCCATGGTGCTGGGTGGCCTCGCGCTGCTTGGCGCGGTGACGTACTTCAAGCTGTGGGGCCCGCTGTGGCGTGACTGGTTCACCACCGTGGACCACAAGAAGATCGGCATCATGTACGTGGTGGTGGCGCTGGTCATGCTGGTGCGTGGCTTTGCCGATGCGCTGATGATGCGCGCGCAGCTGGCGGCGGCTGGCCCGGGCAGTGATGGCTTCCTGCCACCTGAGCACTACGACCAGATCTTCACCGCGCACGGCGTGATCATGATCTTCTTCGTGGCCACCCCGTTCGTGGTCGGCCTGATGAACATCATCGTGCCGCTGCAGATCGGCGCGCGCGACATGGCGTTCCCGTTCCTCAACGCCTTCAGCTTCTGGATCTTCGTGGTCGGCGCTGCGCTGATGATGATCTCGCTGGGCGTTGGCGAATTCGCCATGACCGGCTGGGTGGCCTATCCGCCGCTGTCGGGCATCGAGTTCAGTCCAGGCGTGGGCGTGGACTACTACATCTGGGCATTGCAGGCTTCGGGCATCGGCACCTTGCTGACCGGCGTCAACCTGTTCATCACCATCCTGCGCATGCGTGCGCCGGGCATGACCCTGATGAAGATGCCGGTGTTCACCTGGACCGTGCTGGTCACCAGCGTGATCATCATCGCCGCCTTCCCGATCCTGACCGTGGCACTGGGGGCGCTCACCCTGGACCGCTACCTGGACTTCAACTTCTACACCAACACGTTGGGTGGCAACCCGATGATGTACGTGAACCTGGTGTGGGCCTGGGGCCACCCGGAGGTGTACATCCTGGTGCTGCCGGCATTCGGCATCTTCTCTGAAGTGACCGCCACGTTCGCGCGCAAGAAGCTGTTCGGCTACAAGTCGATGGTGGGCGCCACCCTGGCGATCGGCATCCTGTCGTTCATCGTCTGGCTGCACCACTTCTTCACCATGGGCTCCGGTGCCAGCGTCAATGCCTTCTTCGGCATCATGACGATGATCATCGCCATTCCCACCGGCGTGAAGATCTTCACCTGGCTGTTCACCATGTACGGCGGCCGCGTTGAGTTCAGCGTGCCGATGCTGTGGACCATCGCCTTCCTGGTCACCTTCACCATCGGTGGCATGACCGGCGTGCTGCTGGCCATTCCGGGCGCGGACTTCCTGCTGCACAACAGCCTGTTCCTGGTCGCGCACTTCCACAACACCATCATCGGCGGCGCGCTGTTCGGCTATCTGGCCGGCTTCGCCTACTGGTTCCCGAAGGTGTTCGGCTTCACCCTCAACGAGCGCCTGGGCAAGTGGTCGTTCGCCTGCTGGGTGATCGGCTTCTACCTGGCCTTCATGCCGCTGTACATGCTGGGCTTCATGGGCATGACCCGCCGCATGAACCAGTACGACAACCCGGCGTGGACGCCGTACCTGATCGCCGCCTTCATCGGTGCGCTGTTCGTGTTCGCCGGCATCATCCTGATGCTGGTGCAGATCTACGTGAGCGTGCGCGATCGCAAGCGCAACCTGGACCTGACCGGCGACCCGTGGAATGCACGCACGCTGGAATGGGCCACGCCGTCGCCGCCGCCGTTCTACAACTTCGCCGTGGTGCCCAAGGCCGATGAGCTGGATGCCTTCCACGAAGCGAAGAAGCGCGGCCTGCCGCCGCCGCCGAAGAAGTACGCACCGATCCACATGCCGAAGAACACCGGCGTGCCGCTGATCCTCAACATCTGGATCCTGGTGCTGTGCTTCGCCCTGGTCTGGCACATCTGGTGGATGGCCGCGGCCAGCTTCATCGCGATGATCGTGACCCTGATCGTGCGGTCCTATGACGAGGACGTGGACTACTACGTCAGTTCCGAAGAGGTGGCGCGCACCGAAGCGGCCAACCTTGCCAAGCTGAAGGAGGTACGCGCATGAACCTGTTGACCCGCCCCGAGCTGGCCAGCGACACGCAGGCGCACGAGGACCACCACGAACACGACCATGGCCACGAACAGGGCGGCATGAAGGTGTTCGGCATGTGGGTCTACCTCATGTCCGACCTGGTGCTGTTCGGTTCGTTGTTCGCCTCGTACGCGGTGCTCAGCACCGCCTACGCCGGCGGCCCCACCGGCAAGGACCTGTTCTCGCTGCCGTTCGTGATGGCCGAGACCTTCCTGCTGCTGGTTTCCAGCATCACCTACGGCCAGGCCGTGCTGGCGATGCATCGTCACGACACCTCGGCAGTGCTGCGCTGGCTGGGCGTGACCTTCGTGCTCGGTGCCTCGTTCATCGGCATGGAGATCTACGAGTTCTCGCACCTGATCCACGAAGGCGCGGGCCCCAGCACCAGTGCCTACCTGTCGGCGTTCTTCGCGCTGGTCGCCACCCACGGCCTGCACGTGGCCAGCGGCCTGATCTGGATGGCGGTGGTCATGCACCAGGTCTACAGCCGCGGCCTGACCCCGACCAACATCACCCGCGTGTCGTGCCTGAGCCTGTTCTGGCACTTCCTGGACCTGGTGTGGATCTGCGTCTTCACCTTCGTCTACCTGATCGGAGCCTTCTGACATGGCCCACGTCGAAACCTCGCGCGCCGGCAATGCGCACGGCTCCACCAAGTCCTACCTGATCGGCTTCGTGCTGTGCGCGCTGCTGACCGTGGTGCCGTTCGCGCTGGTGATGAACCCGGTGCTGTCGCGGCCGCTCACGCTGTTCCTGCTGGTCGGCTTCGCGGTGGCGCAGATCCTGGTGCAGCTGGTCTATTTCCTGCACATGGACCGCAAGTCCGAAGGCGGCTGGAACCTGGCCAGCTTCGTGTTCACCCTGGTGATCCTGTTCATCGTCGTCGCACTGTCGGTCTGGATCATCTGGAGCATGCACTACCACATGATGATCAACTGACCGTGGCCGGGGTGATCGGCATGGACCGCGCGATCACCCCGGCACCTCCGTCCTCTTTCCCCCACGGGCAGGCCTGACCGAGACCCCGCCCGCGTCTGCGTTGGTGGTACCCGTGAAGCGTCCTGCTGCTGTTGCCCGTTCGTTGTTCTCTCCCCGTTTCCGCCTGCCGCTGCTGGCAGGCCTGGCCGTCGGCCTGCTGGCCGGCTGCAGTGCGCAGTCGCGCATGGACTTCTATTCCAAGGACATCGCCTGCGAAGAACTCGGCCAGCAGTGGTCGATGCCCGACAGCCACGGCACCGTGCGTGGGCCGAAGGACCTGCAGGGGCAGGTGACCTATCTGTTCTTTGGCTTCACCAGCTGCCCGGACGTGTGCCCGACCACCATGGTCGAGCTCAGCCAGGTCAAGCACCTGATGGGCAAGGATGCCGACCAGCTGCAGGTAGTGTTCGTCAGTGTCGATCCCGCACGCGACACGCCCGAAGTCGCCCGCACCTATGTGGAAGCGTTCGACCCCAAGGCGATCGCACTGGTCGGCAACGAAGCACAACTGGCCGCGATGGCCAGCGACTTCAAGGCGTTCTACGAAAAGGAACCCGGCCCGGTGCCGGAAACCTACACCATGAGCCACATCGCCGGCGGCTACGTATTTGATCGCCAAGGCCGTCTGCGCCTGTTCGCGCCCTACGGCATGCCGGTGGACAAGCTGTTCTCGGACGTGCAGCGCCTGCTGCTCGAGCCTGGCCATCCGGCCGCCGGCAACGGCCCGCTGGCCAGCTGCCACCTCAAGCAAAGCGACACGCTCGCTGCCCGGTAGGTGTCGACCTTGGTCGACACGCGGTGAATGAATCTGGTGGGTGCCGACCGTTGGTCGGCACACCCCCCACACCAATCCCCCGACCGGCCAGGAGAGCCAACCGGCCGAGGGCACCACTCAACGCCTTACTTGGTTTCTTCCCACTGCACCACGTCCGGCTCGGCTGCCTTGATGCCGGCGGTCGACAGCAGCTTGGTGGTCGCATCCAGTGCCGCGTTCACCGACGGATACTCCACAATCGCGCGGCCCGAGGCCTTGGATACCTTCACCACGGTGCCACCGGTGGCGGTGGCCGCACGCTGCGCCGAAGCCGCATCGGTGAAGAACACCTTGACCCGCGAGGTCGCCACGACCGGCGCGCCATCGTTGGAGACAGCGGCCGCAAACTTGCTGGCACCGGCATCCGCACGTGCGGCCACACCGGTAGACGCATCCGTGGACCGCTTGCTGCGGGTGCCGACGGCCGCCGCGCTGGCATCAGCCCCGGTGGTGATCCGGAACTGGCCGCCGCTGGCCTGCTGCACGGTTGCCGACGGTGCCAGCTGGAAGCGCGAGCCGCCCACATTGAACGAACGGCCAGTGGCCTCCGCCTTCAACTGCTGCGTGTCTACGGTCGACAAGGTCTTCGCCGGAGGTGTCTGGCCCGAGCTCTGTGCCCAGGCGGTGGTGGTCATCGCCGCGAGGGCGAGGGTGCTCAACAGAATGGTCGTCTTCATCATCAGTGCCCCAGAACGCGGATCTTGAAGAATTCGAGGTTGCCACGCGATGCAGCGTTCGCGGCCTGCCCCAGGTCGGTGACTTCCAGCGTCCAGGTGCCCGTGGCGTTCTCATCCAGGAAGGCATTGCTGGACAGCAGGTCCCAGTTGGTGAAGTTGCGCTGCACACCGTTGAGGCCAGAGCCGATGGCGGTGAATGCCGGTTGCACCACGCTGCGGGTGCCACTGGGCGAGATCAGCACGAACTGCAGCTGGCGGGTGTTGCTGTGGTTGACGCGGAAGCCGAGCTGCACGCTCTCGATGTTGCGCGCACCGTTGGCGAGCTGGAAGGTCAGGCGCGCCGCGGCCGCCGAGGTATTGCCGATGGCCACGGTACGCGTCGTGTTGCGCCAGCCACTATCCACCAGTGCACCCAGCGGCTGGAAGTCCTCTGCGACCTGTACCGCGCGTGCCGCATTGACCACACCGAAACCGTACCAGTTGCTGTAGGCACGGCCGGCGGCATTCACCGTCCAGCCCGGCACCAGCACGCGGCCGTCGGAGTGGGTCACCGCTGCCCGGTTCGGATCGGTGCGGGTGGCGGTGGTGGCCAGGATGTACTTCACATCGCGGTAGGACAGGTTCGGGTTGGTCTCCAGCAGCAGTGCCGCCACGCCCGACACCATCGGCGTGGCCGCCGAGGTGCCGTTCATCTTGCCGGTGTAGTTGCAGGTGCTGTCGATGGCAGACTGGTCGCCGTCCAAGGTGTTGCGCAGGCTCGTGTTCTTGTTGCTGCCCTGCGCGCAGCCGGTGACATCGGTGGTGAGGATGGCCGGATCGTAGCGGATCGCCAGCTGCCCCGGCACGACCTGCCGCTGCCAACCATTCTCACCGCCGAAGCCGGACACCCACAGCGCCGAGCCGGTGGACGAGTAGGACGAGCGCACGCCGTCGGCGCGCACGGCGGCAACGGTGATCACGTTGAACAGGTTGTTACGCGGATCGCGGCCGGCGGGAATGCAACCTGTGTTGCGGTTCTTGGTGTCTGCCGAGCAGATGTCGGTGCCATCCGAGCGTGCACCGTTGTTGTGGTTGTTGCCGGCGGCTTTCACGTAGATGCCACCGCGGCCGCCACGGGTGCCGGACATGGCCTGCTCATAGGCGGCGATGTCGTTCTGGCTGTAGGCCAACGGCAGGTTGGGGTTGCCCGGGCTGGAGCCCCAGCTGTTGTTGAAGACGCCCACGTCGGCCACTTCGGCGCCGTCCCACCACGAGTACTCGATGTTGGAATTCGAATTGCCTTGGGCATTGGACGCCAGGAAATTGAAGCCCTTCAGTGTGGCCGCCGAGGCCACGCCGCGCACGCCCAGGTTGTTGGCACCTACTGCACCGGCGATGCCGCCGACCATGGTGCCGTGATTGTCGCGGTCCGGATTGGACGGTGAAGGGTTGTTGCTCTGGTTGGCGAAGTTCTTGCCGGCGACCGCCGCAACGTTGGCGGCCAGGTCCGGGTGTGCGATCTGCAGGCCGTCATCGACGATGGCGATGGTGACGCCCTGGCCACGGATGCCATTGCGGAACAGGCCATCCACGTTCAGATCGTTGCCAGCCACCGGCAGGGTATCGCCCAGTACGGCCTGTCCGGTGTTGAGCAGATGCCACTGACGCCCGGCCAGCGGATCAGCCTGTTGGGCCTGGGCGGTGGCGGCCAGGCTGCCCAGCACCAGGGCAGTGGCAAGGGCCAGGCGCGCGGAGCGCGGTGGCGCGGAGCGTTGCGTGTGTCGCTTCATACACGAATCCTTCTGTTGTGAATCGGCATGGCAGGACGGCGGGGCGGAACTGCCCCATCGCAACGAGCCAAACGCGACACAACGAACAACCCCCTACCTCTTCACACTCCCAATCTGCAGATGTGCCGATTGCGTCACAAACACTTATGCCGTGGGGTAATGACGACTGCAGCGGCCCGCATCTGGTAGGCGCCAACCTGGGTTGGCATCCGCATCCACACATGGCGTGGATCCACCCGGCATCATCGCGCCCCCTCACGTCCGGCTGTGCTACTACAGCCCGTGCGCCCTTCCGCACGGAGCACGATGATGGTCAACCCTCTGGCCCAGGCCCATCGCGGCCTTGGCACCACGCTGTTCAGCCTGTTGAACCCGATACCCTTCGGCTTCTTCGTCGGCGCGCTGATCTTCGACGCGATCTATCTCAACAGCGCCGAGGTGATGTGGGGCAAGGCCGCCGCCTGGCTGATCACCTTCGGCCTGCTGATCGCCGTCATTCCTCGCCTGATCAACCTGTTCACGGTCTGGCGCCGCAACGGCACCGCCACCCGCATCGACCGCATCGACTTCTTCCTCAACCTGGTCGCGGTGCTGCTGGCGATCTGGAATGCCTTCGTGCACAGCCGCGATGCGTATGCCGTTGCCGTGCCGGGCACGATCCTGTCGGCGCTGACCGTGGCCCTGATCGCCCTGGGCCTGATCCTGCTGTCACTGCAGCCGCCGGTGCTGCAGGGAGGCCGTCATGGCTAAGCACATCCTGCCTACCGTGGGCGCCCTGGCGCTGGCCGTGATGCTGTCGGCCTGTGCCGGCAAGGCCGAATACCACCCCACCGACCAATCCGGTGCGAAGCCGCCTCTGCCGGCACCGAAGAACTTCCTGATGCCGCCGATGCAGGTGCCACGCGGCGTGGGCTGGGCCGATGGCCAGTCGCCCACGGTGGCCGAAGGCCTGAAGATCGAACGCATCGCCGCCAACCTGGAGCATCCGCGGCGTCTGCTGACCCTGCCCAATGGCGATGTGCTGGTGGTGGAAGGCAACGGCCCCGGTGAAGAACCGGTCACCACGCCCAAGCAGTGGATCGCCGGCAAAGTGAAGGCGCGCTCGGGCAAGGCCGGCAAAGGCGGCAACCGGGTCACCCTGCTGCGCCGCACGCCGGGCACGAACAACTGGCCCCAGCATGTCTACATCGAAGGCCTGCATTCGCCGTTCGGCATCCAGCTGATCGGCGACACGCTGTACGTGGCCAACACCGGCAACATCATGCAGTATCACTACGTGCCTGGTGAAACCCGCATGTCCGACAAGGGCCGCGAGTTCACCGACCTGCCCAGCACCATCAACCACCACTGGACCAAGGAACTGCTGGCCAGCCGTGATGGCAGCAAGCTGTATGTGGGCGTGGGTTCCAACAGCAACATCACCGAGAACGGCCTGGCCGTCGAGTACCGCCGTGCGGTGGTGCTGGAAGTGGACGTGGCCACCCGTGGCAGCCGCATCTTTGCGTCGGGCATCCGCAACCCGACCGGACTGGACTGGGAGCCGAGCACCGGCACGCTGTGGGCCGTGGCGAACGAACGCGATGAAATCGGTGCGGATCTGGTGCCCGATTACCTCACCTCGGTGAAGGAAGATGGCTTCTACGGCTGGCCCTACAGCTACTACGGTCAGCACGTGGACGAGCGCGTGCAGCCGCAGCGGCCGGACCTGGTGGCGAAAGCCATCACGCCGGACTACGCCATCGGCTCGCACGTGGCACCGCTGGGCCTGCTGTTCTACACCGGCCAGGCACTGCCGGCGCAGTACCACGGCGGCGCCTTCATCGGCGAGCACGGCAGCTGGGATCGCTCACCATTGAGCGGTTACGAAGTGGTCTACGTACCGTTCAAGGACGGCAAGCCGACCGGGCGGCCGCAGACCGTGGTCAGTGGTTTCGCCTCCAAGGACGAGAAGACGCTGATGGGCGCGCCAGTGGGCATGGCCATGGATGCCGAGGGTGCATTGCTGGTCGCCGATGACGTGGGCGACGTGGTGTGGCGGGTGTCAGCCAAGTAGTTCTGTAGCGTCGAGCCACGCTCGACTGCGTTGGATCTGGCCTTGTAGAGTCGAGCCATGCTCGACTGCTTTTGCCAGCAGCAGTCGAGCATGGCTCGACTCTACAAAAAGCCATAAGCCGCCGAGCCTGGGCTCGGCTCTACATTTCCGAAGGCGCAGCGCGGAATCCACTGAACACCGACTCGGCGGCAAACCCCACGCCACCCAGCAGCACGCCGAAATACACCACCGTAGCCACCACGAAACCATAACCAGCCGCCACCGCCGCACCATCGCGCTGGATGAAGCCGATCGCAAAGGACATCAGCGCCAGTGCCGGCAAGGTATTGCTGAACGGAATCGGCCCAGCCGGCGCCATCAGCAGCAGGGTCGCGAACACCAGCATCAGGTTGTTCAGGCGCATCATCTTCTTCGAGCGCACCATCACCGCCAGCCGCATCGGCCGCGACAGCCGCTCCATGCGGTGCACCCATTTCAGCGCACGGCCCAGGTTGGCCTTCAGCTTGTCGGTGGCGATCTCGCGGCGCGCCAGTTTCTGCGGCACCCACAGCGGGCGGTTGCGTACGCGGCTCAGGCCGATCAGCAGGATCGAGGCACCAAACACCGTGCTCAGCCCCGGAATCGACACCGGAATGATGAAGATGGCCGAGAGCAGGATCACGATCAGCAGCAGGCCTTCATCGCCCAGTGCGCTGAGCAGGATACCGACGCTGACCTGGTCGCCGGGCAGCTCGTCGATCATCTGCTCGATCTGCTCGGCCAGGGGCGCGCTGTCATTGGTTTCGGGGGCACGGTAGGTCATGCGTCGCAAGGTTCTCCAGGGAAGGGCGGTCAGCGGGCCGTCCTGCGGTGGGGGACGCACAGGCTCCCGCAGTATCCCGGCCAACGTGGGCAAAGAGGTGAACCGGGCATGAGGGGTTAAACTGGCGTGCCCCGCACGAGTTGAACGCAATGGACATGGGCCGCAGGCAATCGACCATCGAACTGGTCGCCATCGATATGGATGGCACCCTGCTGGACCCCAGCCACACCCTCACCGCGCGGGCCAAGCAGGCGATCGCGCAGGCGCGCGCGCTGGGCGTGCACATCGTGCTGACCAGTGGCCGCCCGGTTCCCGGCCTGGCACCGTTCCTGCACGAGCTGGGCATCACAGGCGACGACGACTACTGCATCGCCTGCAATGGTGGCCTGGTGCAGCGCATCGGCACGCGCGAAACCGTGGTCGAGTATCCGCTCAGCTTCGACGACTTCCTGTTCTGCGAGCAGGTGGCCCGAGACCTGGGTGTGCACTTCCAGGCGCTGGACAGCCGGCGCATGTATACGCCCAACCAGGACATCAGCTACTACACCGTGGCCGACTCGCATCTCTCGCGGATGCCGCTGTCCTATCGCCGCGTGGAAGACATGGACCCGTCGATGTCCTTCATCAAGCTGATGATGATCGACGCGCCCGACGTGCTGGATGCCGCCATCGCGCGCCTGCCCAGCGAACTGACCGAGCGCTTCGCGGTGCTGAAGAGCGCACCGTTCTTCCTGGAAGTGTTCGACCACCGCGCCGGCAAGGGCCCGAGCCTGCAGAAGCTGGCCGAGCACCTGGGCATCGACCGCGCCAACGTGATGGCCATCGGTGACCAGGAGAATGACCTGACCATGCTGCAGTACGCCGGTACCAGTGTGGCGATGGGCAATGCCATCGACGCGGTGAAGGCGGTGGCGCGGTTCGAGACCACCAGCAATGCAGACGAAGGCGTGGCGCGCGCCATTGAGCGTTTCGTCCTGCAGTAACCGCGCGCCCCTGTGCCCTGGTAGGTGCCAACCTTGGTTGGCGCACGCACGCCGTATGCGCCGACCAAGGTCGGCCTCTACCAAGTCCCATCCGCCCTGGTAGGTGCCAACCTTGGTTGGCACACGCACGCCGTATGCGCCGACCAAGGTCGGCCTCTACCGGGTCCCGTCCGCCTCGGTAGGTGCCAACCTTGGTTGGCACACGCGCACCGTATGCGCCGACCCAGGCTATACCCACGTATAGCCCACCCATCCCCATCGCCATCCGCGCTGTACCACCGCGCAATGGCGGATGCGGCAGTGCGATGCAAGAATTTCGCACGTCGAAATCACCCCATCGAATCCCGCAGCAGATGATCGTCCTCGTCTGCTGACCGGCGCGCACCGCGCCGTCACTCCCTCAACGCAATCGCATCGCCAGCCAAAGCGCCGACACCGGTGCTGCAACGCGCTGGGCGTGCGCCGGCGCCGCTCTCTCCCTGCACCCTGGATCTGCCCATGAACACCCCACCCACGACGCGCCTCGCTCTGGCCATCATCACGGCCATCACCGCACCTGCGTACGCCGCAGAAACGCACGATGCCACACATGACACCCCCACCACCTTGAACGCGCTGCAGGTCATCGCCACGCCACGCGGCGCGGCCGTTGCGCCTACCCAGGTGGTTGGCCCCAACCGCTACATCATCAAGGCTGAAGACCTCGACGCGATGGTCACCGGCAACAACGGCCTGGCCATGCTCAAGCAGGTGCCGGGCGCCAGCTACACCGCCACCGATGGGCTGGGCCTGGATATCTCCGCCACCAGCTTGTTCGTGCGCGGCTTCCGCATGAATGAAATGGGCATCACCTTCGAAGGCGTGCCACTGAACGACAACGGCTTCCTCTCGCTCACCGGCACCAGCGTGGTGAACGTGGGCGTGCCCGATGGCATCGGCGCGATCACGGTCAGCCCCGGTGGCGCACCGGTCAGCGTGTTCTCCAGCAGCGTCAACGGCGGCAGCCTGGAATACCGCCTGCGCGAGCTGCAGGACACGCCCAGCCTGCGCGTGAAACAGGGCGTGGGCAGCAACAACACGTTGGTCACCACCGTGTCCGGGCAGAGTGGCCAGCTCGGCGAGCATGGCCCGAAAGTGCTGGTCGACCTGCAGCGTGTGTCTGCCGACAAGTACCAGGGCGAGGGCACCCAGAACTTCCTGCGCGGCGACCTGAAGCTGCAGCAGGATGTCGCCTGGGGTGACTTCACCGTGTTCCTGTCCGACAGCAAGGCCAAGGTCTGGGGCTACAACAACATCTCCTTCGACATGATCCGCAAGCTGGGCTGGGAGGCCGACATCTTCTATCCGGACTACGCGTGGGCCTGGTACGTGGCCTCGCCGGAGAATGCGGACAAGTCCTGCGGCGCCTACACCTGCGGTGAGCTGTCCGAACTGATCCCGTACGACACTGGCCAGATCACTCGCGACCGCGTGTCCTCGATCAACCATCGCTTCCAGATCACCCCGGCGCTGAGCGGCAACGTGCAGCTGTACAACGCCAACAGCCACACCCAGGCTACGCTGACCGACCCGACCGTGCCGTCGCCAAACGGCGCACCGTTCTCCGAACAGGTGCAGACGCCGCGTGTGAATCGGCTGGGTGGCATGGTCAACCTGCAGTTCGAGACCGGCGCGCACACCTTCACCGCCGGTTTCTGGCAGGAGAAGAGCAAGGCCGCAGCCAAGACCGAGTGGTACCAGCAGCCGCTGCTTGGCGAGGGCCCGCCGCTGAAGGCCACCGGTCCGTTCGATGTGTACGGACCTGCGTTCAAGACCGACAACGCATCGAGCTGGGTGACCCGCTCGCGCCAGTTCTACCTGCAGGACGACATCGTGTTGAACGACACGCTGAAGCTGGGTGTCGGCTTCAAGGCCGTGGACTTCCGCACCAGCGGTGGCGGCCTGGGTGATGCCAAGGATCGCCCGGTGAACGGCACGCTGCGCGCGAAGAGCAACTTCCTGCCGCACGTCTCGCTGTTCTGGAGCCCGACCGAATCCACCGACGCCTTCATCGACTTGGCCAATACCATGAACGGCTATCGCGTGGCGCAGCGCGGCAACATCGGCTACACCGCCTCCGCGTGGACCATCACCGACCAGGAAGAGTTCGACCGCGTGGCCGGCACGCTGCGCCCGGAGAAGAACTGGAATCTGACCGTCGGCGCGTCGCATCGCTTCGACCGGCTGACGATCACCGGTGACGTGTTCTACAACGACATCCGCAACCGCCTGCTGTCGGCGGCCATTGGCACCCAGTTCGCGCAGATCAACACGGTGCGGCTGATGCCGAAGATGCACGTGATCGGCGCCGACCTCGGCATCACCGCCGACCTGACCGACCACCTGCAGTTCTATCAGGGCGTGGCGGTGGCCCGTTCGTACTACGACAGCGATTTCGTGGTGGGCGACACGGTGTACCCGATCAAGGGCAATGCCCAGCCGGGCTACCCGCAGATCTCGCTGGTCAGCGACCTGTCGGCGCATTTCGGTGACTGGCGCTTCGGTGCCACCAGCACCTCGTACCTGCGCCAGCCCTTCACCTACGAGAATGACATCCGCGTGCCGACCTTCTGGCAGGTCAACACCTATGCCGCCTACCGCTTCGGTGCGGACAGCGCGGTGCCGGGGCTCGAGCTGCGGCTGGACGTGAGTAATCTGTTCAACCGCCACAACATCGGCACCGCCACCATCGCCGGCTCGTCGTTCTCGGGGGATTACCAGACCCTGCAGCGCAGCGCGCCTCGGCAGCTGATGTTCAGTACCTCGATGGCGTTCTAAGTAGATCCACGCCATGCGTGGATGCACTTGGCGGCCCCCAGGCAGGTGCCCAGATCCGCCCACAAACCCGCCTTGCGCAATAAACAGGGATTTTCTGGCGGCGACGCAAGGTTCCCACAATGTTGCTGGGTCATGCTGTCGGCATGGCTCAGTACAACTCGCGATCACCGTTGTTCGACATCCGGAGCCCGGGACGGCCCCGGCAGGCGCTGTCCGTGGCGCCTGAAATCGACCTGCGGGCCGAGTACCAGTTCTGGCAGGTCTACGAACGCGTGGTCCGCCCGCTGCCCGGCGGAGGGCTGCGTCAGGCCTGGCTGGTCTGCCAGAAGGTGTACCGGGACCGTTGGCAGCACCCGCACGACAGCGACGAGGCGGCGTTGTCGCGGGTGCTGTTTGGCGGGAACATGACGGCTGACCGGGCGTCGGAGCTGGCGGAGCTGCACGCGCTGGTCAGCCGTCGGGTGGCGTTGCTGGCGAAGCGTGGGTGGGTGGATTCCGCGGCGTGATGCCTGCCCTTGGTGGGGTCGACTGTTAGTCGACCGCTCTTTGCATCTACTTCACAGAAGGCCGCGCTTCGCGCGCGAGTCGACCAACGGTCGACTCCACCAAGAGCCAACCCGACCGGCATTTCTAAGGCTTTCCCCGATCCAACTGCCGATACCCGATCGCTTCAGCCAGATGCGCCGTCTGGATCACCTCGCAACCCGCCAGATCAGCAATCGTGCGCGCCACCCGCAGAATCCGGTGCATCGCTCGCGCAGAAAGTTGCAGGCGTTCAATCGCCTGCTCCAACAGATCCTGATCGGCCTCGCTCAGCCTCGTGCAGGCACGCAGCGCCGCCGGTGGCAGATGTGCATTCAGCCCACCACGCGCCTGCTGCCGGGCATGGGCGGCTTCCACCCGCTCACGCACCGATGCACTGGGCTCACCCAGCGGCGTGCTCTCCCGCAGCTCCACCGCGTCCATGCGCGTCACGCTGATATGCAGGTCGATACGGTCCAGCAGCGGGCCGGACACCCGCGCGCGGTAGCGGTTGATACGTTCGTCGCTGCACAGGCAGCGGTTGCTTCGGTCGCCGGCCCAGCCACACGGGCAGGGGTTCATCGCTGCCACCAGCTGGAACCGCGCGGGATACTGCACGCTGCGCGCCGCGCGGGCGATGCGGATGTGGCCGGATTCCAGCGGCTCGCGCAGGGTTTCCAGCGCGCTGCGGTTCCACTCTGGAAGCTCATCAAGGAAAAGGACACCGTGATGGGCCAGCGAGATTTCGCCGGGGCAGGGCGGGTTGCCGCCGCCCACCAGCGCCGCCGCACTGGCACTGTGGTGCGGCGCCCGAAAGGGCCGCTGCCGCCATCGTCTTGGGTCCAACCCTTCGCCACTGACTGAGGCAATCGCAGCCAGCTGCAACGCCTCGGCTTCCTCGGTGTCCGGCAACAGGCTGGGCAGGCGTGAGGCCAGCAGCGTCTTGCCGCAGCCAGGACTGCCGATCAACAACAGATGATGCCCTCCCGCTGCGGCCACTTCCAACGCGCGTCGTGCGTGCGCCTGCCCGCGCACGTCGGCCAGATCGGGCAGTGGCAACGGCGTCGTGTCCACGCGCTCTACTGGCGGCAGCAGGCGCGGATTGCCAAGCCCCGCGCAGCATTCCAGCAGGGTACGGGCCACCCGCACATCGGCGTGCTCGGCCAGAGCAGCTTCTGCGGCATTGCCCGGCGGCACCACCAGGATGCGCCCGGCTTCGGCTGCCGCAATCGCTGCTGGCAGCGCTCCAGCCACAGGCCGCAGTTCACCGGTCAGGCCAAGCTCGCCCAGGAATTCGTACTGCAGCAGCGACTGTGGATCGACCTGGCCGCTGGCCGCCAGAATGCCCAGCGCGATGGCGAGGTCGTAGCGGCCGCCTTCCTTGGGCAGGTCGGCAGGCGCCAGGTTCAACGTGATGCGCCGCTGCGGGAAGTCGAAGCGCGCGCAGAGCAGGGCGGCACGCACACGCTCGCGCGATTCGCGCACGCTGGTTTCGGCCAGGCCCACAATCTGAGTGACAGGCAGGCCGCCAGAGAGATGCACTTCCACCCGCACCAGCGGGGCATCGACCCCGGCGCGGGCGCGGCTGTGGACCAGCGCCAGGCTCATGTGTGGATTCCTGCGGAGGGGCGTTTGATGGTGAGGCGGCGGTGCGCCGATCACCATCGGAGTACTCCGGCGGTGTGTATAGGATTTGTCCGGCCAGCCACTACGTGTGGTTCAGTCGTCGGGACGACGTCAGATATGTCGTTCGGCAGACCTCATCAACTCAACAATGTTGTCGAGGAGGGAGATCGGAAGGTTGCGCGATGCCGTCAACATGTGGGCTTCCATCTGCAGGCGCATGCCTTCAGGCTTCCCACCATCGGCGATGGTGTCCCCCGCAATCAGCCAAGATACGCTCACGCACGTGACCCTGCTCAACGCATGCAGATGGTCGATAGACGGCACGAAGCCTAGTTCGCGTTCCCAGTGGCCCACCGTCGCCCGGTTCACGTTCAGGGCTTTGGCGAGATCGGTTTGAGATAGCCCGTTGCTGATACGCGCAACGCGGATCCGGGCGGACAGTGAATCAGTGCGGAACTCCATGAATACTCCCCTTCCTATGCTCCCTTGCACAGGGCGTGCGGGGAAGTGTGTGAGCGCCAATACAGATCGTCAATTCTGTAGCAGTTCTACATATGTCGGTTCTCGCACGAATATCTTCTTGATTGCGCTGAGGACGCTGCTTCTGACACGTGGCGATACGGGATGAACGCCGCGTCCTCACTATCTTTGGCCAAGACGTTAGCGACAGTGACGTCCTTTCAGGGCCAGCACGCAAGCGCAAATTCAAGCA
Organism: Stenotrophomonas sp. INTA L402-1; assembly: GCF_059295135.1. NCBI lineage: Bacteria > Pseudomonadati > Pseudomonadota > Gammaproteobacteria > Lysobacterales > Lysobacteraceae > Stenotrophomonas > Stenotrophomonas sp. INTA L402-1. The sequence continues at coordinate 33,574 of NZ_JCAFWP010000003.1, read as the reverse complement.
CTCGACTCGTGATGGTTGCCCTCTGCACGCAGTGAAAGCTGGGGCGCAACCGCCCAAACGCGGCGGAAGCTGTGCGCGGCACAGCAGCGAGGTTGCAGCTGGATGCCGGCGGGCCGTTGAATCAAGTTGAGCCACAACGCTGATCGCGTTCGCAGCTCAGAAGATCAAATGCCCACCACTACATGGAGTAAAGAAAATGACCCAACGCACTGCTGTAAAGACTCTCTCGTCCATCACGCTGATCATTGCGGGTGTCGCGGCCGCAGGTTCGGCTTCTGCTGCTGCATCGAACGGAAATTTCGCCAATGACATTGCGGCGTCGACGTCCATCCAGGCGGATATGCAGTCTCTGAGCATCAGTGAGTTCAGAGACGAAAAATCCGCGCTTCTCGCAGATGGGCACCATCACTCCGATTCATTCGGATCCCATCACCATCATGACACGGCGAGCAAGCAGATGGCATTTGCTTCGCGCATTGCCGCGGATTCCCGATTCGACGTCTGAAGAGAGAGGGGCGGGGATCTCTCCGCCCCTTGCACGTGAATCACTGTCATGCAGCGCCTATGGAGGCCGGAGGTGGCTTTTTATCTTGGGCCTCAAAGTGGATTTGAAGGTGGATAAGAGCGGCCAGGAGCAAGTGGCGAGGACGGAGATCACCACATGGAGTAGGAGAATGAGTTCGATGGCCCAGGCCCAACCGCCAGATGTAAAGAACCCGATCTGCCTGATGGAAATCGCAGATGCAACAGAAAGCATGGAGTCGGTCGTCGAGGGCATCCTCTGGTCAAGACTCCGCAGGATGAGAGCGCGACTTCAGGAAGTGCTTGCCGACCAGCAGTACGGGGCCATGGCTCGTGTCATGCTCCAGATGTACCAGTCAATCGGTGCCGATCACCAAGCCCGCGTACTGCTCAGTTCCGAGTTCTGTGAGCAGTATCTGTGCCTGGAGTCCGCACGGAAGGGTAGGCTGGAGGCGGGAGCCGACGAGCAGGAGAGGGCAGAGGAACAGGCCCGCGCGCTTGGCGCGCTGCACGACATCATCGCTCGGGAGAAGTCGATCGCCGAACTGGCACAGGGACGGACCGGCAGGTACCTGAGGGAGGCGCGGCAGTGGCAGCTCTACAGTCCGGTTGGAGACTGCGTTGCGGAAAAGGATGCCACGGGCGTGTGGACCCTTCGGCAGTTGCCGAAGCTGGGTGACTGTATCGCGTTGGATCTTGAGAGCCCACCGGCGCGGCATCATGAGCCACGCTCTGGAGTGCTGAGCCAACCGTGCCTGCCGCTGACCGATGCGGAGCGCGAGCATGTCTCGCGAAAGCTGTCAGACGCACTGGCGGCGATCGATAGTGCAGAACCCATGTACGGCCTTCTCATCCGCAACTTCGTCCGGCGGATCACCGTACGCAAGTCGGCAGACGTCACCTCCGATGAAGCCGGCCGCTACGGCTCGGAGCATGTGCCGAGGCAGCCGGGTTCCATTCGACTGCTGAACACGCATAACCCTGAACTTCTGGTTGAGGCATGCATGGAGAGCATCATGCATGAAAGCACCCACAACTATCTGGCCGCATGGGAGCTGGCCAACGGATTCTTCGTTGCCAATGACTACCAGCATCGTGTCGTATCTCCCTGGTCCGGGAATCCCATTCCCAACTCCTCCTACATCCACGCTGTCTTCGTCTACTACGTGTGCCACCGCTTGCTGAAACGTCATCTTGAAGTCTCGCCGGACCTGGGTGAAACCGCCAAGCGCCACGTCCAACGCAGGCTGGCCGTCTGCGCTGCCGGCTTCCTGATCGAGCAGGATCTCAGTGGTCGGTTGATGACCAAGGACGCCATCAATAGTGAGGTTGGGCAGATGATCGATCGAATGCAGGCCGAAATGAAGCGGCAGTATCGCTATGGGGAGTGGCAGCAATGAGCAGAACGGTCGTCATCCATGCGGATCACCTTGACCCGGTCGCCCTGCGGGCCGTGGCTACAGGTGTCCCTGCCATGCACATCGATGAACTGATCCCGGTAATGGAGGGCCAGCCCTGGCCCGAAGTACTTCGCTTGAGCCCAGGTGCGCATCTCGAGCGTCTTTTCCGCGGAGCCAATGTGGTGAATCGGGTCTTCTCACTGGCAGGAACGCAGATCGAACAGTTTTTGGCCGAGCGCGGAGTGGACGCCCGCTGGTTCCATATCCGCCTGCAGCCGCTTCTGGCGCTGGGGGTGAGCCTCTGTCACGACACGGGCACGCGCGGTGTGTCCCGGTGCCTGGCTCCATTGAACGTGCAGTGGTTTGAACTCGAACGCGCTCTTCCAGGCGCGAACACGCCTGACTTCGCCTACAGTTTTGGCTACGAAGAACCAGACCTGTCCCGCATCGAAGACCCCATGCAGAAGTCGGTATGGTCACTTTTTGACTGGCGGCAGGAACGGCAGCTTGATGATGAAGAGCGCCGCAGACACCAGTTCCACGTTTCCAGGCCGAAGGGCGTCCCCGTGGTTGCGTGGTTCCTTGGGCGGGACTACAACGGAATCCACTTTCCCCGTGAAAGCGTTGAGGTCGATGGTGGTGTGTGCGAGCAACTAACGCGAGCGGCCGCACACGCCTTCCGATCCGAAGCGGGAGAGATGCTCCTGTACGTGGCGGATGAGGCAGTCACCTTCCACGCATTCTCCCCTTACCTTCGTTCCGTCGCCGCCGATGCTGCTGTGCGGGACGCGTTGGACGCGTGGTTGCTTGCCGGCAACGCAGGAGGTGCAAATGCTGCTTGAGAGGCTGAGCACGCTGCGTGAGTCCATGGGGTGGGTCTACGGGAGTGAGGACCTGTGCGTACTGCTGTACTGCTTGGTCAAGCGGATGCGCCCGAGCACCGTGGTCGAACTAGGAACAGGATTTGGCGTCACTGCCGCCTGGATGGCCGGTGCGCTGAGAGAGAACGGTGCCGGAGTCATTCATACCTACGACAATGGCTCGCACTTCTTCAGCGAGCCAGGTAGCAGATTTGTTGAGGGCCTGCAGGGGCCGCTTGCCGATTCGTTGCGGGAGATGCGGCAGGACTATCCCGCCTTCCTGAATTACCTATTCCAGTGGGCCGGGGTCGACGGTCACGTCGTAGCCAACTGGCGGGAGATCGGCTTCGCAGAAATTGCCCAAGCCCCCGCGTTTGACGGCGGAATAGACATGGTCTTCTCCGACTTCAACCACTCCCAGGACAGCATCCAGGCCTTGTTGGCGGCGTTTCTGCCGCGCATGGCGGAGAGTGCCTCGATCTTCATCGACAGTGCCTCCACCCAGCGGCTCAGCTACCTGACCCTGGAGGCCGTTGTGGAGGCCTTGAATCAGAACAAGATACCCAGGGCCTTAATCAAGGATCGCAGCGAGAAGGATATCGAAGCGATAGTTCGGATCGTCCAGCGCTCGCGTTTCCGCCTGATGCATCTGCTGGAAGCCCGCGACAGGGCGCAGAACAGCACAGCGTGGATTTCGATTGAACCGGTGGACGTGATTCCGACTGCGGCCACCTTCCTGCATTAGAGAAACGTACATGTTCGGCTATTACTTTGCGCTGGCCCGCACAAGGCTTCTGGAAACCAAGGGGATGAGCGCCGCGTTGATCCTGGCGCTGGGATTGGGCATCGGCGCAAGCATGACGATGTTGACTGTCGTGCGGACAATGACGTGGGATCCACTGCCGGGGCGAAGCGAGCATCTCTATCACCCATTCATTGACGCACTCCCCACCTCCTACGAGGTCAGGCCTGGCATGGACCCGCGGGTGGCCCTCACCTGGGTAGATGCACAGAACCTGCTTCAGCAGGCCCCGGCCTCCCATCAAACTGCGCTGGCATCTGCTCGTCTATTGGTGGATGCCCAGCGCAGCGTGCAGATTCCATTCTTCACGCAGGGGCAGTATGTCACTGCAGATGCGTTTGCCATGTTCGGCATCCCTGTGGTGCAGGGCAGGGCCTGGACGCGTGAAGATGATGCTGCCCACGCACGGGTTGTCGTGCTGAGTCAGGATCTGGCTGCTCGTTTGGGTAGTGAAGCCCTGGTGGGAACAACCGTTCTGCTTGGTGGCCAAGCATTCACGGTGGTGGGGGTTGCCGGTCCGTGGAGCCCGCGCCCTCGCTTCTATACGGACCTTCAGCAGGATGTGTTCAAAGGGCGCGAAGACTTCTTCATCCCGATTGGAGTTGCAGCAGAAATGCAGATGACGGTGTCCAGCAGCGTCTTCTCATGGAGCGGTGACAAACCCCTCAATCGCCTGCGGGACGCCCGCACATCGTGGATCCAGTTCTGGGCCGAGTTGCCTGACGCGGCCAGTGTCGAGCAGTACGAGCGCTTTGTGGGCAACTACGCACGTGCACAGCGCCAGGCGGGAAGGTTTGACAGGGCTACCACACCACGGATGGTGTCCTTGAAGGACTTCCTGGTCGAGCATCGCATCATCCCGAACGAGGTGAAGCTGCAGTTGGCGCTGTGCCTGGGGTTCCTGATCGTTTGCCTGCTGAACATGAGTGCCTTGATCTTCGCCCGCTTCATCCGCCGGTCCCATGAAATATCGGTCCGTCGGGCGCTGGGTGCGCGTCGGCAGGATGTCATCTATCAGCTCTGCACTGAAGCCCTGATCATTGGAGGCCTGGGGGGAGCGGTAGGGCTGATCGTTGCAGAGGCCGGCCTGTACCTTGTGCGGATGCAGCCGGAAGACTACGCCTCGCTGGCAAGCATGGACCTCAGCATGGCCGTTCTCACCGTGGGCCTGGCGTGTGTCTCCAGTGTCGTCGCTGCGTTCTTCCCTGCGCTGCGCGCTACCTCAGGCCGTCTGGCCATGCAGATCAAGGTTTCAGAATGAGCATTGCAGAAATCCCCCTTATCGTCCGCGCGCTCACCCGAAACCGCGTCATCGCGTCCATTCTTCTGGTGCAGGTGCTGGTTGCCACCGCGTGCGTGACGAACCTTGCGTTTCTGCTGTCCGAGCGGCTGGGAACCCTCACCTACAAGACGGGCCTGGAAGAGGCGAACCTGGGCGTCATCGAGACCGAGTACCTGGGGCCTGCAGCAGCCAACCCTTCAGCCTCGATCAGGACTGACCTGGAGGCCATCCGGCAACAGCCAGGCGTCGAACAGGTAGTCGCAGCAGAGTCGCTTCCCCTTTCCCAGCGCAGTTGGTCGGTGGGGTTCACCAACAAGGTGCTTGAAGGGAATGATATCTCCGGGATCGTCGAGGCAGAGCCGACTGTCTACACGGCATCTTCTCCAGCAGCCGAGGTGCTGGGTCTGACCCTTGTTGCCGGCCGTGACCTCTCTGCAACAGCGTTCGTTCCAATGGAGGCCAGCGCCGACTATGCCGGGCTCTACAAGGTGAGCGAGGCCGTTGTCTCCCAAGCACTGGCAGACAGGCTGTTTCCGCAGGGCGGCGCCGTCGGCAAGTTCCTGTATGCCGATGCGCAGCATCCCATCCAGGTGGTCGGCGTGGTCAAGACGCTTTCCCGGCCTGTTCTGAAGACCGATGCAGACAATGACATGTCACTCATTCTGCCGCTGATTCCTGACGGGCCTCGCGTGATGTTCGCCATCCGTGCCGCGGATGGGCGAGTGGCGGATGTGATTGCGTCCAGTGAGGCCACGTTGTCGAAGCGCGATGCGAACCGCACGATCTCCCGCAGCACCTCGTTCCGCGAGCTGCGCGCCGACTACTTCCGCCACGATCAGACCATGGCGATCATGTTCCTGAGCTCCGGGTTGGCGCTGTTGGTGGTAACCGCTACGGGCGTATACGGACTGGCCAGCTTCTGGGTCCGCAAGCGGTATCGACAGATCGGTATCCGGCGCGCACTGGGCGCCCGGAAATCCGACATCCTTCGGTACTTCCTGGTGGAGAACCTGATCCTCACCGCCACCGGGTCTGTGGTCGGTACCGCACTGGCCATCGGCCTGAACATGGCCGTGGCCCGGTACTACGAGGTAGCCAGGATCGAGGCGCCATTTCTCGCGATTGGCGTACTGACGGTGCTTCTGTTGGGCCAGGCCGCAGCCTATGTTCCGGCGCGACGAGCAGCCAAGGAAGCCCCGGTAGCGATCCTGCGCAGCGCCTGACGCCGACGGGCCGGTCATTGCGTTTCATGGAGTATGCATTGTCACGCTGCCATCAGCCCATCCGCGGCCCCTGCCGGCTCTCTTCCTGCTGCTGCTCCTGCACTTGCGCCAGCTGCTGTGACCGCTCCTGGTCCTGAGCGCCGAGGCTCCGGTTGGCCGCGGCATACTGCTGCTCCGGTGCCGCCGCCAGCGCGTCCTGCGTCGGCATCTGCACCCGGTTGGCGGCGGGGTCCGATGACGCGCCCGGCCCCGAGCGCGTCACGAACAATGTGGTACCCGCAGCACGGGTTTCGGTGGCCTCATTCAACGCCATGTCTATTTTGTCGCCGGGTTTGAACCCGGCCTCTGCCGCAAGCCTGTAGGCGCTGGCCAGCAGGCGATCACTGCTCTGGTCCCACGGTTTGTTGTTCTTTTCATCCAGCATGGCCACCGACGAGCGCAACTGCCCCAGCAGCCCGGCGTTCTCCGGGCGTGGCGCTGTGCTGTGGTGTTGGTCTACTTCAGTTTTGTGCTGTGTAGCAGGCGAGGTGGTATGTGGCGAGGGTGCGCTCGGAGGAGCGACTGCGGATGGCTGTTCCTGCGGAGCGGTCGTGCGCTGCAGGTGTGCCTGTGCAATCTCCGCCGGCGTGGTAACGGAAACGATCTGCATGCGCTCGTCATCCTTCCCCGCCAAGGTGGCCAGCGAGCCATCCTTCTGTACCTGCAGCGTGAACGTGCCGAAGTCGGGCACGGCGCGTGCGTGATCCTGGGCAACGGCGGCTACGGCGTCATCAATCTCTTCGGCACTGCGCACAATGCCGGCACTACAGTAGGCGTCCACCACCTGGCTGCGCAGGCCGTACTCGGTCGGCGTGGGGTTGGCCCGGGCGATGTCGGCCATGGACGTCAGCTCCCGTACGCCGGCCTGCTGGCTCTGGCGCGTACGATTGAGCTCCTCGATGATGCTGCCCTCGGCCGGGTTGGTGCCATACACCCAACCCGGCGTTTGCCACTGACCGTTGGCGTCCTGTGTGTACTTCTCGCCGTTGGAGGCGCGCAGGGGCTGCGTCTGGGTCAGCGCGTTGGTGATCACCTCCGGTACCGGCTCAATGGTGGCGAACTCGTGCCAGTTGTACTGGTTGAACGCGACCTGGTAACGGGCGGCGAGCGCCTCGGGCGTGTTTGCCGCGTTCTGGGCAATGATGCGCTGCGATTCCCGTTCCAGTTGGCCGGACTTTTCCGGGCCGACGGGCACGCTGTAGTCAAAGGGAACGCGTCCATCAATCATTGAGTGGATGGAGAGGTTCCATTCGCCGTTGTTCGGATTGCGCACGTAGTGGCGGTTGGTTTCAAACGGCTCGCGCGGCGGCGTGCTCTCGCCGCCTGCATCGAGCTTGAAGGGGGGCTGCGGCCTGGGCAGGTTGGCCATGCCCAGTGAATATGAGTCGTTGGCGGCTTTGTAGTTCAGCTCGTCCACCAGCCGGCCACCGGCGACCATCGTGATCTCGCGGTAGCTTCCGTCGGGCTGCGGTGTGCGCACGCTGCGGCTCCAGGTGCCCTCTGCATCCTCCGGGTCGCGGCTCCATTCGTTGCCACTGCGGTCCACCTGGGTGTAAACGGCTTTCTTGTCCTGGTACTGGGCCCAGTACTCACCGGCGAAGCCGCCGGCCACACCGCCCAGCAGCCCGGTAGCCAGCGCACCTGGTCCGGTCCACGAGCCGGTAACGACTCCGTACCCTGCGCCCAACAGGAAGCCGCCGCCAAAGCCGCCCGCGGTACGCCCCACGAAGTGGGTGGCCGCAGATTTTGCGCCGGCGTCGTTGCCCTCGCTGCGCAACTCGGCCACGCGGTGGCCGGTGATGGCGAAGTCCACGGCCAGTGCGGCGACACCCGCGGCCCCGAGTACGCGGGCGCCGGTAATCTGTCCGCGCGCGGCGGCAGCTTCGGCGGCACCTTCTGCAGCGCCCGCTCGCCCTGCAGAGCCAGCCAGTTCCGGGGCCGTGCTTGCCGGGCCAGGGCGCACGATGGTCAGTGGCATTTCCGGGTTGAACGCAGTGCGTACGCGGGCAGCGGTGTGCTCGGTCAGCGGCAGGCGACCGCCCTGGTTGGCCTCCTGAATCGCGGTGCCCATCGATGCGCGGCCACCCCAGCGCTCGCTCAGGGTCGAGTTGCCGGGTTCGTCGATGGCATCCAGCGCCGCCTTCACGTTGGCTTCGGACTGGGTGACAGCGCGCCAGCGCAACTCGGAGGGGTTGAGGGTCTTCAGTTCCGCAATTTGCGCGGCGTGGGTGCGCTGGTAGCCGTCCAGATCGGAGAAGAATGTGCGGATCTTGGCGTTGGCTTCCGCCGCGGTCATGTTCTCGGGCGTGTTGGTGACCAGGTCGCCGTTGAGGATGCCGGCGCGAAGGGTGTATTCCAGGTTCTGGATGCGGGCACCCATACGCTCGGCGGCGGCAGCGCGCACATCCGGCGGAGAATCCTTCGCCAGCAGGGTTCGGCCATCGTAGGTTTCCGTGAGGTCGTCGAGAACGAACTTCAGTTGATCCGTGTACGCACTCAACGGGCCGCCTGAGTGTGGCGAAATACCCAGGCGGGTTGCCAGCGCGGGGTTCGCGGGCAGGTTGAGAATGTTGTCGGGTCCGTGGAGCGTGAAATGACCACTCCTGGCAAGCGACTTCAGCAGTTGGCTTTGCTCGAACGCATTCTGTTCGATCAGATGGTGTCCCTGAAAAACCGGCGTGTCGGCCATGCGCACCACCTCGTTCAAGAATCCGTTTGAAGGAGCTCGTCTTAGAGATCGGCTACATCACGCAGCCGTACGCCGGAGAAGTTGGCCGCAGCCAATGCATCAAACATCGCGCGGTCGCAGATGGGCGGTGCGCCCATTCGATCCTGGCGGAAGATATGGGCATCACCCACAACGTCCTGTTTGAACACCAGGCTGGCTCCGCCGACAAGGCTGTAAAGCTTCTCGTCCTCGCCGGTCTGATAGTTGTGGTCGAGCTTGATTCTCACGCGGGAAGCGGCTTCATCCAGGGCATCGAGCCTGCGCAGCACATTGCCCAGGTAGTACCGAGGGCCGGGGCTGCCGTCGGCAAGGCTGAAGTCGCAGGCCACAAAGGCAAACGCTTCGGGGTCCATCCGCTCAAACAGCTGCTTCAACGGTTCCGACACAATCCAGATGCCAGCGAGTTCTTCCAGATCGCGTGGCATTGCTCCCTTCTGGGGCACATGAATCAGGTGGGGGCGCTCCGGATACTGGCCTGGCGTTCCATCAGGACGCGAGATGACATTCATCCCTGGATCGATCAGCTTCTCTTCGTTGGCGATCTCTATGCCTGGAACCCTGCCGTTGCCCAGGAGGCCGGCGTCGATCAGGAAGAATTCGCCCTTGTGAGATGCGGGTTCGGCTGAAACTTCAGTGGCGGTCGATTCGGTCACGGGGGCGTCCATCTATGGATGCGGGGGCAGAACGGGAAAGCCGTTGGACCGATGCTAGCTGGGCTTCAGTGCAGCCACAAGTTGCGCCGAAACGGTGCCCGAGGTGCCCGATTCGCGTGAATCCCGAGAAAGTTCGGAACAATGCAGAAGAGGGCGCTGCGATTCATTCGTCACTCCGCACACAGACAGAAAACGCCGCGCCATATGCGCGCTCAGTCCTTGGGTCGCATCCGCTCGTGGATGAAGGCGGTCAGCGCGAGGTCGGCCATCACCAGCCCCTCCATCACCCGGTCGCCCACGTACTGCTCCGGCTCGCCGTTCTGGCGCGTGCGCTCGGCCGCCAGCAGGATCTCCTGCACGATGCGTTGGCCGGTGAGCGCGCAGTCGGCGTCGGACAACTGCATCTGCCGGCTGCGCAGGTGATGCCGCTCGGGCCAAGGCTGTCCGTCGGCCGCAGCGCCAGCGCCGATGGCGTGCAGGATGGCGATGAGGCTGTTGGGGTCCGGGGCCGGAGCGTTCGAGCGCGCTTCCTGGATGGGGCGCGGGGGCGGGGAGTGCGGCGTGGTCATGACGGGCTCCGTGCAAGCAGGGGGAAGCCGCCACCGATAAAGGTGGCGGGCAGAGCGTGGCTCGAAAACCGGATGTTGGGAACCGGCGGGTACAAGACCCCCACGCCCCGCCCGCCATAGCCGGCAGACGGATTGCCAGCCGGCACCACGCGCGGTGCCGGCTGACAAGCGTAAACAACAACAGCAATCGGGTTTTCGACGCCCGGCCACCCGTTGTCGGTGGCTCTACCAGAGTTGCCTGATGTTGTTGGGAATGCCAAGGGGTTGGGGTCAATGCCGCCAAAGCCCGGGACGCTTTTGGCATTTTGGCATAGCGTGGGGTGGTGAGAGAGCCTTGTGTTGCGGGAGGAGCGGCTTCTCTGGAACCGAGTCGTCAGTTCCTTCAGCAAGAGGCGCTGTGTGCGGCAAATACGACATCCCCCTCATGGTGGGACTGCCGGCAGACGCGACGAATTTGCTTGCTTAGGCTCGCCAACAACCCAGGGAACTCCAGATCCAGCGTTCTCTCTGGAGCTGTCCTGACAATTCTGCTCACTTGGCCGTGGCTGAAGAAGTAGCCATCGTGGAGCTACACCGGCGGTTGCGCCGAGACCACCTTGGCTTGAGGCCGGGGCCCGTGATGCTCGTGCCCTTCTCCTGCATATAAAACTGTGACTCTCTTTGCGCCCTTCCGCTGACTTACAGGTTGCCTGAGCATTCCCTGGGCGCATACTGTTGTGAAGCCAGTCGCCAAGAATGCGGATGTACAACTTGCTGATGGTCTACCAAGAGGGAACATGGGATCAAGACGAATTTTTCCTCGAGCTACCTAGATTTCTTGAATATACCGCCCAGCCTCTTATTGAGCGGTTCGGCTCCCTTGATGGGCCAACTGTCCAACATCTCAAATCCCTTCCTACTCTATTCGCGTACGAGGACCGAGGACGTGATGTCGGTATTTCCGCCAGGGTCGGAAGAGTAGATGACATCCAGGTGAGATACGGCGGAGTGCGAATAAAGTGGTCTTTCGACGCTGGAGTGGGGCCGATTCCCGCCTTAGCGCTGCGCGAAATGTTTGGCTCACTAGATATTTCAGAGCGGAAGTGGGAGCACACGAGGAGCCACTGGGCGGTGAAGGACGTTGACCTCTACGATGTGCTACTGCGATATGGCCATCTCAAGAATAATCCAATGCCACCCCCCAGGGTGTTCGTGTCGTACTCTTGGGACTCTCATGAGCACATTGAATGGGTGAGAAGCCTAGTAAACACTCTGCGCGCGAACGGCATTGACGCTATATCTGACAGGACGCACCTTCGATTTGGCCAGAACCTGCCCCATTTTATGGAGCAGACTGCATCTTGCGAACGTGTGATTGTAATCTGCACTGAGAACTACATGAACCGAGCCAACGGGCGCGTAGGAGGTGTCGGCTACGAACACCTTGTGACTGCTTCTGAACTCGCGAGCGACCCACTGTCGATGAGGTTCATTCCGGTTATTCGCGATATCAGGGACGCCGCGCACATGCCCACCAACCTTAGAGGCCGTTTGTACGTCGACCTGTCCGGTGGTCCCAACTTCAACGCGAACCTGCAAGAGCTGGTAAGAGACTTGCACAACGCGATACCACCGATACCACCGATTGGGCGCAGGCCAAGCTTCTAATGCCCGCTAAGCCGAATCGTGCGGAGCACTTGGGTCGGTGCCGAGTTTCTCGGTATCGGCCTTGGCCCGGAAGGGGCATTCAAGCGAGAGTAGATGAAAACCTTGCGTATCTGGCAGTATATACATCAAATGCATTCCATTCTTCATGAGATAATAGATATATGCCATTTCTGCAGGGCGTCAAAGATCTCATTGCGTACCGTGCTGCCTATGTCTGCTCAAACCCAGATTGCCTAAGGCTTACCGCTGGACCATCCTTGGCAGGTGCAGCGCTCCGGGTTAAAATTGGTGAAGCTGCACATATCATTGGTGAGAATCCGGGATCTGCGCGTCATCAGCCCTTGGGCGACAGTGTGTTGAATGACGTGACGAATGCCATTTGGCTTTGCGCCAGTTGCCATGCCGAGATTGACAAGAACAAGGGGGTTGATCATTCGGAGTCGCTTCTTAGGCAGTGGAAGTCAGATATTGAGGCGAGAATTGCGGCAATACTTAAGACGCATCAAAGCCCTCTCCCGCTCTACGAACGGGCGAGCTCTAACTCGAAAATTGCACAGAATATTGTCGAGATCATTGACAGCCATGGTGCCTTCTTCAGGCATGTGGCCTCAGAGGATCCAAGTGCTGTGGGTAATTCCATCAAGTTGGCGCGAATTAAGATAGAGCGGCAGAGTAGGTTGATAGAGGGGGACGCTAGGCTTCGCTCGATCGCCAGGGCCATTCACGACGCTTGCCGTGACTACATGAATGAAGTATCTATTGATAACTCTTTGTGGGAAAGCTATCTACCCGTTCTAAGAATGCGCATCTGGGTACAGGTAAAGTCGCTCAACAGAGAGTTTGGCGTTATCGTCCCCCAGAATGTATCTCACTTGTTGCCATAGCTGGCTAAATTCATGACGCTTCGCGTCGCGGCTTGATAGAGGTTGTGCTGAATGAGTGCTCTGGGCAAGCTCAAGATCAATCTTATTGACTCCATCCTTAGGAAGCCTATATCCAAGGGTGGCGTCTTGCGTATGGGGGCGGGCGTCGAAAAGGTCGACTCGAAGATTATTTTGTTTCAGAAGGATGGTGGGCCATGGCTTATCGTTGAGCGTAGAGAAGCAGAAGATCTTGTCTGTTCAACTTGGAACGGAGACACGCACGCTGGAGAGGCTCGTTACCCCATTGGCGATTTCCAGAGCGGGGAATACAAGATCAAGCACTACTATGGCTCGGATACCATATACTATGAGGGGCTAAATGATTACGCGCGCGGCTACTATCTAAAGCTCCCTTACGTAATGATTCATCTTCGTCGTATCCTCGAGAGAGCGGGCGCGCTTCTTTACAACCGAAGACGGCTAGTGCGGAAGCAGCGACTTGATCTCCTTACATTTATGATTGAGCAGGCAGCAGAAGGAAAAAGCTCATTCAGCTCGCTTGATCTCATGACAGACATGCACTCTATCCGTTGGGTGACGCATCCAGACGGAGAGTCTGTGCGCAGTAGGCTAAAACTCTACTTGGATTCGCTAGTAGACACTGGCGAGTTGACAAAAGACGGGATGAACTATCGCCTAAATGGTCAGGCCCTTAGATTGGTCGAGGAGCGGTCTGAGCAAGAGAGAAGGCATAGCCAGGTAATTAAGATTCAGTGGCTTGTCGCAGGACTTACGTTGGCGACAGTGCTTCTTGCTTTGGTGCAGGCCGGTCTAGTTAAGCTAAAGCCGGTGCTCGATCTTGCGAGCTAGTTCCATAGTGCGTCCCAGCGAAGCTGCCTCGTGAGAACGTCAAGTTTGGTATTTTCGTATGGTCCGCTCTTAGCCGAAAGCGGATTCGGGCCAATCAAGCTCCGAGAATAGTTGTAGGATCTCGATCAGTATCGAACATCGCTCAGGTTCTTCGAGGCGTCCTCAATGGTCCGTTATGCAGAGCTTCTTGACCTTCACGATGGGCAAGGCTCTCTTAGCCGGCCTTGGCCAGGATCAAGTGATTCGCCAAAGTGTCGTTATAATATTAATTGCGTGCAATATCCTCGGGTTATTCAATGAATCATAAAAATAAGGACGGAAAGGCATATGAATCCATGGTTCATTTTGTCTATTCAAGTCTATGTAAGGATGAGAAGCTTACATCCGTTGCTATGAATGTTTTGCTTGCTGGCCCTGATGGTGATCGACAAATCGATGTTTTAGTTAAACACACCCATGCTGGCATCCAGTATGTGACTGCAATTGAATGTCGAGACTATGCGGCGAAGCTTACTGTCAGCCACGTTGATGCCTTTGCATCGGTCGTCACGGACATAAAGGCCAGTAGGGGCGTGCTGGTATCTAGGAAGGGCTTCAGCAAAACCGCTATCCAAAAGGCAAATAGGCTTGGGATAGGGCTTTGCGTCGTGGATAATGCTGATGCTGTCCTGAAAGGCCTTGTTGTGCAGGTCCCGCTAATTGTTAAGGTGGTTCATCCGACGCTGGAAGCCAGGACGCTAGTGGCCAGTCGCGACACAGCAAGGAAAATTTCCAATAGCGCGTGGACTACGATTAATGATGTTCCACTTCGTCAACTTGTCATCAAAGAGCTCAGGGACGGGCGTATTGAGCATCCTGACGCGTCGATGGTCATGAAATGGTCCCCACAAGATCTGGCTCCGCCATTCTTTATCCGCGACGCGTTTGGTGTGCCGGTGGAGGTTGTTCAATTCGATGTCACCCTGCACCTGAATGTTTGGTACCTATTCGGACACACTGACAACCTTCCAGACGCAATTACGCAGACGGAGGTCGGAGGTGCGGTCTGTAATGTATTCATGCCCGATCGATTCAAGGCTGGAATTAACGAAAGCTTTTCCCGCTATGAAGATCGTGCCGAAATTCCAATCCGCGATAATAATGCCTTAATTGGTGTGTATACGCCGGATGAGGATGGTTCGGTGACCTCTTCGCTCAGTACTTATCAATTGGAAGGGGTTTTATAGATTTCTTGGCCGATCCGCGAACCAGTCGTTCGATTGTTTTGTATTGAATCCTTGTCAGGATAAGTCTAGGGCGACGTAGCCCGCGGCAGTGGAGGAGCGAAGAGCATTAGGTGTGACGGGGGGCATGATCGGGTCAATTATGAAAGTGCAATAACGCGCCTGTACAGCTTGCGTAGATGGTCGTCAGCCATGTCAAGAATGGGCTCGTACATGAAAGAGTTGAGGTGGATGGACTCCGGAGTCATTAGCATAACCTTGCGAAGCACATCAACGGCTTCCCTATCACCCTCGCCTATTCGTTGTTTGTAAAGCTGATACAACCTTCCTGTCTGATTCGAGGTGATTTTGGCTACTTCCTCAGGGTCATTGATCTTTGCAATCATGAACTCTTCGGAGACCAGTCGTATGCCAAGTGAGAGTATGATCTTGTTCTCTAGATTAATGCCCTCAGGCTCATAGAGGCAGGCCGAGGCAGTTTCCTTGATCAACTCAACTACGCTTTTTTTCGCCTCAACTGACGCGCCCTTCTTATTGAATAGGTCGCAAAAAATGCCATCGAGATCGGAGATGCTGATGTCAGCCGTGTCCGCGCGAATGTGCAGCATTGAGGTGAGCTTTAGGTAGCTAGGATCTTGATCGTCAGCGATGTACTCGATCAGATTGCGGATGAAGGGTATGCAAGCAATCTTCATCTTCGGATTTTCAAAGAAATTGTCGCGCCATGTGGGGAAGATGCCCTTTAGTGCATAGGCGCTCTCGAGGCGCACTTCGGTTGGTCCCTTTACCGCCATGTAGCAACTGTTTCGCTCGATGTACCGAGATTGGGTGGTTCGAAAGAAGTCAAAATTGTGCGTGAGAATGAGCTGCAAGAACTTGGGGTCCTCGGACATCTCGCGTAGGTACTCGATGATCGCGTACTTGTTCTTGTAGTCAAAAGAGTCCGCAATGTCATCTACCACGAAGATAGTGGGCTCAACCTGCTGCCGTCGGATTTCGATCTCGAAGATGACGTTTAAGATGTAAAGCGCCTTCAATTCCCCGGTGCTCAATGTGCGCATCAGTCGACTGCGGTCGACTTCCGCAACATCTCCATTGCCATCCTCAAATCTAAAGCCAAGGGTCGGCGCGTTTTCCTGACCAAGCATGACAAGAGTTCGGTTCTGCACTTCGAGTCGGAAAGGTACGCTGAAGCGTTCATTGAATATGCGGATCACCTCACTCCACTGCGTGCTCTCTTGCGCCGCTTGATCCTCGATCTCTTTGAGTGCGCCTGCACCCTCCGCTTCCCGTTCAAGGAATGTCTTGAACTCGGACGCGCACGCTCTGAGGTAACAGATCCAGGTCTTCTGGCGAAAGCTCTCCATGTTCTCCAGTTCCGGAACGACTTCCTCATTGTCTAGTAGGAACGCATGCAGGTCACGTAGATCCGCGTTGGCATTAATTGCCTTCTCGATGGATTCAAAACTCTTACGCAACGTTGGATCGTTGAGGATCTGATCGCGCTCAGAATCGATGATCAGCTCGAGTTGCTGCCGGTCGCGCACTTCGGTGGGTTCGGCTGTACCGTTGAGTCTAACCGTATGCTGAGCATTGAAGAATCCGTTGTCCGCAAGGTTCTTCGCGATGGTGCTCGCATTGAAGTAATTGAAGACGCCCTTGCGGAAGTACGTTGAACGGGACAGGAGGGCGTTGTAGTTCTTGATGTAACCAGCGATCGCGGCCTTCACCTCCGGCTTCTCCAAAAACGCTGCTGGCTTGTCGCCGAATATTACTTCGTAAGGGGTCTTCGAGAAGTCCTGTATCGACTCGGCTTGCACTTCTTCTCGGACGCGGCGCAGCGCAGTAACGAAATCCCTGTCGTTTCTTACGAAAATCTGCGAGATTTCGCGCTCGATGTCGCGTTTGGTGCCGGATATCTTCCTCAGCGCCTTCAGAAGGGCTTCCTTCGCCTTCTGGATGCTTCCCATCTGTTCTTCATACCTCAGTCGAAGCTCATGATTGACCAAGAGCATTGCAGTCTTGTCAGAATTCGAGAACATTTCGTCGTAGCTGCGTACCACGAATACGCCCGTACTCTGCAACTCCTCTCGGTCAAGTAAAATGCTGCGTTTCGTAACTCGGTCGGTGAATATCTGGTCGGAAGAGTCAACGCCCTTACATAGATCTTGAAGGCACTTCGCTAGCGACGTTTTCATCGAGCCGTTTGGGGCATAGATGGCTGCGCAGCCCTTGCGGTCCAGGCGGACGTCATGACAGAGCCTACGGATGCCGTAGCAGTTCTCGAGATCAAGGCTGAGCGTCGCCATTTCTCTTGTGTCCCCCGTCATATTTAGTGATCAGTCTAGTGGTTCCGATTCTCGTCCGCTGAGACGGAGCTTTGGTCTTTTGAAACACTAAGCCATTGGCGGAGTATGAGGAGACGACGGCCCTCCTCGCGGTCACATTCCAATGTCACGAATGCTAGCCCCTGCCCGGCACGGTATTCCAACTACCTGCCATTCCCGCACTGGAGTGTCTGGCGTGGGCGCCTCTGGAGGCATCCGGTACCAATAAGACATATACCGCTTGGAGCGGCGCGTCGGTCACGTGTCCAGCTGGCCGTTCAGGCACCGCTCGTCAAGAAGTCAACCGGTAGTAGTAATTGCGGGTCGGGCTAGTCGGCGGCGGCGGCGATGCTCGTCCCGACCCTCAGGCCTCTCCAGCGCGGGCAGGGCTATGAGCTTGCGCGAGAACCCCATGTATGATTTGTGTGGATGTACGCGCTGTAAGGTATTGCCCAACTTAAGCCCGTAAATTAGACACCTCCGAACTGCCGCGTCAGCGTTTTCCCATTCATCAGTTGATGATCTCCCCACTCCCCGAAGCAACAAACGCCTTCAACTGCCGAACGAACTCCGCGTCGTAGGCTTCCCACTCCGTAATCTCCCCAACCACCCGCAACGGCTGCGCACTCCGATACGACCGCGTCGGGTTCCCGGGAAACTTCTTGTTGGTCACGTTCGGGTCGTCTTCAAACGGCCCGGTCGGCGCCACCACATACACGCGCGGACGCCCTTCACCCTTGGCCACCTCCGCAGCCAGCCCGGCCCCCTTGGCAATCGTGGTGAAGTAGATGTGGTTCATCACCACACTGTCGCGATAGTTGGACCTGAAGCCCGCGCTCAGCAGTTCGCCCACCGCGAGATCGGCGCGGGTGCCGTGATAGAACGGCCCGGCGACCTGGTCGCAGGTGTCATGCGAAACGGGTGTCCATTCGGTGTCCTGCGCCATCGGCACTGCCCCTGCGTGTCCTGCCGGATCGACAGGCCGGCGAGTCTAGGGCGCCCGGTGGGCCTTGCTGCAAGGCCCCATCCGGGAAATACTCTGTAGTGGGAGGCGCGGTGCGCCTCCTTTTTTCATTCTGCGGCGCGGCGCCCTTCCAGCTCGCGCACGGCGGTTTCCAGCGCGTCCAGCTTTTCGCGGGTCTTCAGCAGCACGGCGCGCTGCACTTCGAACTCCTCGCGGGTGACCAGGTCGAGCTTGGCCAGTCCGGCCTGCAGCGCGCTCTTGAAGGTGGCCTGCAGTTCCTCGCGCGATTCGCGCAGGCCCGGTGGCACCAGGTCGCTGAGGCGACGGGCGAGGTCATCGATTTGATTCAGGTCGATCATGGGGTGCTCCGTGGGGGTGGGCCCGTGCATCCGGCGCGGGCAGGCCATTCGGGCACAAGGATACTGCTGGCAACCACTGCCCGGACAGGCGGCAGCGGCTTCGCACGGGCCGTGTTCAGGCGCTATCCTCCACGCCGGAAGACAGGAGATAGACGATGAAGATGGTCATGGCGGTGATCAAGCCGTTCAAGCTCGACGACGTGCGCGAAGCGCTGGCCGAGCGTGGGGTCACCGGGATCACGGTGACGGAAGTGAAGGGCTTTGGTCGCCAGAAGGGCCATACCGAGCTGTACCGCGGCGCGGAGTATGTGGTCGATTTCCTGCCGAAGGTGAAGCTGGAAGTGGCGGTGACCGATGACCAGGTTGAGGCCGTGGTTGAGGCGATCGTGAAGGCCGCCGGCACCGGCAAGATTGGTGACGGCAAGGTGTTTGTGTACGACCTGGGCAGCGTGGTGCGTATTCGTACCGGTGAGCTGGACGCGGACGCGTTGTAACCCGGTTTCTGTAGAGTCGAGCCATGCTCGACTGCATTTCGCGCGATGCAGGAAGAGCAGTCGAGCATGGCTCGACTCTACAAGGAGCGGTAAAGCGGTCGAGCAAGCTCGACCCCTACCGGCGCTTCGCCCACTTGTAGAACCGCTTCCAGCCCTGGCGCACGGCGGCGACCCAGCCGGGGTCGGCCACGAGCGCGGCCTGCGCAGCACTCGGCGCCTGGCCAGTCACGCGCTGGCGGATCTTCAGCAGGTTCTTCATGTCGCTGCGGCGCATCTGGCGGCTCAGCGGGTTGCGGCGAAGCCAACGCGGGGCCCGCCAGGCCGAGGTGAAGTCCAGCAGCACCGGTACGCCGCTGCTGACCACCACGTTGGTGCCATGCAGGTCGTTGTGGGTGATGCCGGCGGCATGCAGGCGGCTGAGCGCGTGCTGCAGCTGCTCGAACACTTCATTGCCAACGGCCTGTGCGGTGCTCAGGGTCTGGCCGGGAATGAACTCCATGCCCAGCGCCAGGCCACCGAGGGTGCCGAGCAGCGCGGGGGCATGCTTCCAGCCGCCGAGGCGCTGCAGCATGCGGGCTTCACGGCGCACCATCAGCCGGGCGATCAGCGAAACGGGAGTGCCGCGGTAGCGGGAATAGTCCTTGATGACCGCCTCGCGCCCGTCCAGGCAGGTGCGGTAGACGTCGGGGGCCAGGAAGCGTTCGCCGCGCTTGAGCAGCAGCGGGGTGGCGGCGTCATCGCCGCAGGAGGAGGGGGGCAGAGCGGGAAGATACATGTCGGGGTCTCGGACGACCCGGTGGGTGGCGCAAAGCGTCAAGCGAACCGGTGTTACAGGGAGTTACTAAGTTTTCGTTAATTTTAGTACTCGCCAGTTCGCTATTCCACGATTTGTCGGAGAAATGTCGGGGTCGTGGCTGGAACAGTTCGTCGCGCCCAATCGGACAATTCTGTCTCACGTGGTCGGTGATTCTTTCAGAATCAATAGGTTGCGTTTCGCTCTATTTCGTTCATCCGCGGCCCGCTGAACGTCACGCACGTCCAGCTTGACCCCGACGCACGGCCTGCCGACCATAAGCTGTTAATTCGCGACATCGGCGGCCGCCCCTTCCTGGCACGTCCCCGTCCCCTGCCGCGGTCCCCACCGGTGCTGGCCGTCCGGCCGTGCATCGCCCTGATTCCCGTTCCGGCTGCGGCTGGAGGAAAGTGTTTTGATCATCAAAATCGTCATTGCAGCGCTGTTCGTCGCCTGCGTGCTGTACATCCACTTCCGTGGCAAGGTCCGCGCGCGCTGGTCGCGCCAGCTGCTGGACCACTCCAGTTTCATGGCCCCGATCAACGTGGTCATGTACATGTTCTCGAAGGTGCCGACCACGCCGTTCCTGGACCCGGCCAAGGAGTTCCCGCAGCTGGAGCCGCTGCGCCAGAACTGGCAGATGATCCGCGACGAGGCGCTGGCGCTGCGCGATGCACAGAAGATCGCCGCCTCCAGCACGTTCAACGATGCCGGCTTCAACTCGTTCTTCCGCCGTGGCTGGAAGCGCTTCTACCTGAAGTGGTACGGCCCGTCGCACCCGTCGGCGAAGGCGATGTGTCCCAAGACCACCGCGCTGCTGGAGTCGCTGCCGGATGTGCGCGCGGCGATGTTCGCGCAGCTGCCGTCGGGCAGCGAACTGCGCCCGCACCGCGACCCGTTCGCCGGTTCGCTGCGCCTGCACCTGGGCCTGGCCACGCCGAACAACGACGGCTGCTACATCGAAGTGGACGGCATCAAGAAGAGCTGGCGCGACGGCGAGTGGATGATGTTCGACGAGACCTACATCCACCACGCGCACAACGAGACGCCGGATGACCGCGTGATCCTGTTCTGTGACATCGCCCGCCCGCTGCGCTTCGGCCTGCCGGGCCTGTTCAACCGCGCGGTGGCGGCCACGCTGCTGGCCGGCGGTGCCTCGCCGAACCTGCCGGGTGACCCGACCGGTGGCGTCAACAAGGCCTTCGGCAGCGTCTACAAGGTGCGCCTGAAGGCCAAGGCACTGCGCGAGCGCAGCGTGGTGGCTTACCAGCTGATCAAGTGGGGCCTGGTGGTGGCGGTGATTGCGGGTATCTGGGCGCTTTGATCGTTACATGAGGTTGCCGGCCAGCGGCCGGCACTACCGGAACATGAAAAAACCCGCGCTGTCGCCAGCGCGGGTTTTTCTTTTGCATCGTTGGGTGCCGACCGTTGGTCGGCACGCATTACTTCAATGCAGCCTGCACGAACGGCGGGGTCACCAGCACGCCGGTGTGCAGTGCGGCGGTGTAGTACAGGGTCTCGAAGGTCTTGGCAGCCGAGTCGGCCTGGCGGAAGTCGAAGCTGCTGTCGCCCTTGCGCGCCATGGTCACGCTCCACCAGCCGGTGGGGTAGCACGGCTGCGGGAACGGCAGGGTCTTGAACGAACCGAAGCCGGCCTTGCCCATCTCGGTGCGCATTTCGTTGATCAGGTCCAGCTGCATCAGCGGCGACTCGGACTGCTGCACCAGGATGCCGTCGTCCTTCAGGGCCTTGAAGCAGCTCTCGTAGAAGGCCTTGTTGAACAGACCTTCGCCGGGGCCGACCGGGTCGGTCGAATCGACGATCACCACGTCCACGCTGCCGGCCGGGCAGTTGGCCATGTAGGCCACGCCGTCGTCGAACAGCAGCTCGGCGCGGGCGTCGTCGTTGGAATCGCACAGTTCCGGGAAGTGCTTGCGCGCCATCACGGTGACCTGCTCGTCGATATCGCACTGGGTCACGCTCTCCACGCCGGTGTGCTTGAGCACTTCGCGCAGGGTGCCGCAGTCGCCGCCACCGATGATCACCACGCGCTTGGGCGCGGCGTGGGTGAACAGCACCGGGTGGCTGATCATCTCGTGGTAGAAGAAGTTGTCCTTGCTGGTCAGCATGATGGCCCCGTCGATGGTCATCAGGTTGCCCCAGTCGGTGGTCTGGAAGATCTCGATCTTCTGGAACGGCGACTGCACCTCGTCCAGCTTGCCGGTGATGCGGTAGCCGATGGCCGAGCCGGTGCGCTCGAAGTGTTCGATGTACCAGTTGTTGCTGTCAGTCATTGAAAACAGTCCTGTTCGGAGGGGTGAAGCCGGGCTGGCGGGCGGGGCCGCGTGGCACAGATGCCACATCCGGACGGATCGGCCCGTTCAGGTTGGAACCTGTCACGGGCGCGGGCGCGCATGATAACGAACCTGTGGGCATATAGGCGTTATCATGCCCCCCCTTTTATTGCCAACAAGGCCGACTGAAATGACCGATTGGTCCCTCGACCAAGCCCGCAAGACCTACTCGATCCCGCATTGGGCGGACGGTTACTTCGACGTGGATCAGGCCGGGCACATGGTGGTGAGACCGACCGGGGCGGACGGCCCGGTGGTGTCGCTGCCCAAGGTGGTCGACGCGGCGCGTGCGGCCGGCGCCAAGCTGCCGTTGCTGGTGCGCTTCCCGGACATCCTCGGCCAGCGCCTGGGCAAGCTGCAGGCGGCCTTCGGCCAGGCCCAGCAGGACTGGGAATACAGCGGCGGCTACACCGCCGTGTACCCGATCAAGGTCAACCAGACCCGCGGCGTGGCCGGCACCCTGGCCAGCCACCACGGCGAAGGCTTCGGCCTGGAAGCGGGCAGCAAGCCCGAGCTGATGGCCGTGCTGGCGCTGTCGCGCCCGGGTGGCCTGATCGTCTGCAACGGTTACAAGGACCGCGAGTACATCCGCCTGGCCCTGATCGGCCGCAAGCTGGGCCTGCAGACCTTCATCGTCATCGAGAAGCCTTCCGAACTGAAGCTGGTGCTGGAAGAGTCCAAGGCGCTGGACGTGAAGCCGGGCCTGGGCGTGCGCATGCGCCTGGCCTCGCTGGGCGCCGGCAAGTGGCAGAACAGCGGTGGCGACAAGGCCAAGTTCGGCCTGTCGCCGCGCCAGCTGCTGGACCTGTGGAAGTCGCTGCGTGACACCGAGTACGCCGACTGCCTGAACCTGCTGCACTTCCACATGGGCTCGCAGATCTCCAACGTGCGCGACATCGCCAACGGCATGCGCGAAGCCACCCGCTACTTCGTGGAGCTGTCGCGCCTGGGCGCGAAGATCACCCACGTCGATGTGGGCGGTGGCCTGGGCGTGGACTATGAAGGCACCCGTTCGCGCAGCTTCTGCTCGATCAACTACGGCCTGCATTCCTACGCCAGCAACATCGTGCAGCCGCTGGCCAATGCCTGCGAAGAGTTCGGCCTGACTCCGCCGCGCATCGTTACCGAGTGCGGCCGCGCGATGACCGCGCACCACGCGGTGCTGATCGCCAACGTCTCGGAAGTGGAGGAGGCGCAGGAAGGCCGCGTGCCGGACCAGCACGACGACGAGCCGGCCGCGATCCGCCACCTGCGCGAGATCCACGACGAGCTGGACGTGCGCCCGGCGGTGGAACTGTTCCAGGAAGCGCAGCATTTCCACGCCGAAGGCCTGGCCAGCTACGCGCTGGGCCAGATCGACCTGCCGCAGCGTGCGCGCATCGACGATCTGTTCTACGCCATCGCCCATGGCGTGCGTGCGCGCCTGAGCTACGACGAGAAGAGCCATCGCCCGGTGCTGGATGAACTGAACGAGCGCCTGGTCGACAAGTACTTCGTCAACTTCAGCGTGTTCGAATCGATCCCGGACGTGTGGGCGATCGACCAGGTGTTCCCGATCGTGCCGATCGAGCGCCTGGACGAAACCCCGGACCGTCGCGGCATCATCGCCGACATGACCTGCGACTCGGACGGCATGGTGGAAACCTATGTCGAGAACGAGAGCCTGGACAGCTCGCTGCCGCTGCACAAGATGAAGCCGGGCGAGAGCTACCGCATCGGCTTCTTCATGGTTGGCGCCTACCAGGAAATCCTGGGCGACATCCACAACCTGTTCGGCGATACCGATGCGGTGGAAGTGCTGGCCGATGCCGATGGCTATGCCATCACCCAGCAGCGCCGCGGCGACACCACCGACGTGATGCTGGATTACGTGGGTTACCGCCTGGACGAGCTGCGCGCCACCTATGCGCAGCGCGTGGCCGAGGCGCAGCTGTCGCCGGAACGTGCGCAGGAGCTGTCGGAGGCGCTGGAAGCCGGCCTGACCGGTTACACCTACCTGTCCGACGAACCGCTGGTCTGAGGTCAACGGGAACGCCGGGCATGGCCCGGCGCTACCGGCCCCGATGAGCGCGCGCGCGATCTTCCACCTGTTCCTGCATGCCGCCGTGCCAGCCCTGCTGGCATGGCTGTTCTGGCGCAAGCGCTTCGCCTCGGCGTGGCTGCTGATGCTGCTGGGCTGGATCATCGATCTGGACCATCTGCTGGCCGATCCGATCTATGCACCGAACCGCTGCAGCATCGGGTTCCACCCGCTGCACACTGCACCGGCGATTGCGGTCTATGCGGGGTTGTGCGTGCCGAAGAAGACGCGGCTGGTGGGCATCGGATTGATGATCCACATCGTGCTGGACGCGATTGATTGCTGGTGGATGCACCACCGTTGATGCTGGGTGAATGCCGAACTTGGTTGGCACCTACCGGGTGCACGGCGACCGGTCGGATTGGCGCTTGGTAGAGCCGGCCGCTGGCCGGCTTCCGCAGGGTGTTCCCGATGACCACGTGGTTGCCGGCCAGCGGCCGGCACTACCCGCCGTTGGGTTGGCCAAGGTCGGCGCCTGCCAGATGCACGATGGCCGAGGGAACTGATGCACTGCTTTGGTAGATGCCGACCTTGGTCGGCGTTTTTGATGCGTGTCGACCAAGGTCGACACCTACCGGGAGCACGGCGACCGGTGTTCCCGTTGATCACGTGGTTGCCGGCCAGCGGCCGGCACTACCCGCCGTCAGGTTGGCCGCCTCACGCCACCGGCAACCACAACGTGGCCCGCAATCCCGGCTGTGCATTTTCCAACGCCAACCGCCCGCCATAACTGGCAGCGATATCACCCACAATCGCCAGGCCCAGCCCACTGCTGCCCTCGCGCTCATCCAGGCGCACGCCACGCTGGGTGACCTGCGACAGTGACTCCGCGGCCAGGCCCGGGCCGTCATCACGTACTTCGATGCGTAGCTGCCCGTCACTGCTGTCTGCGGTGACGTCCACCTGCTGTTGCGCCCACCGCCCGGCGTTATCCAGCAGGTTGCCCAGCATTTCTTCCAGATCGGCACTGGCACCGGCGAACTGCAGCGCCGGATCGATGCCTTCTGCCGTGAACGCAATGCCACGTTCGCCATGCACGCGTGCCATCAGCCTGCACAGTGCCTGCGCGACAGCGGCCACGTCGGTGCGCTGTCGATGGTCGGCGGCCAGTCCGGCCGCCAGGTAACGATCGACGCTGGCCTGCATGCGCGCGCTTTGCTCGCGCACGGTGGCGCGCCAGTCCGCGCCGTCGCCATCGGCCTCGGTGGCCAGCACGCTCAGGGGGGTTTTCAGCGCATGCGCCAGATCCTGTGCGCTGGTACGCGCACGCGCCACCATGCGTTGCTGATGCTCCAGCAGCGCGTTGAGCTCCTCACCCAGCGGCGCGACTTCCGCCCCCAGCCCCTGCGTCTCGATGCGCTGCGCGTCGCCGCGACGCACCCGTTCCAGCTGTGCACCGAGGCGGTGCAGCGGGCGCAAGCCGAAGTGCACCTGGCTGGCCAGCACCGCCAGCCACGCCGCGACCAGCACGGCCAGAGCGATGGCCGTGCGCTGACGGAATGCGGCCACATCCGCATCCAGCGCACTGCGGTCGGTGGCGACCACGACCACGAACGGCTCGCTGGCGCGCGGCAGGCGCACCTGCTGCACGCGTGCGCGCAGGGATTGCTGCAGCGGCCCACTCAGATTGCGCGTGGCCGGCCCGCTGGCTGTGGCGGGCAGGGTTTCATCCCACAGCGAACGCGACTGCAGCCGCACGCGGCCATCGGCACCGGCGATCTGCCAGTAGGCACCGGAGAACACACGCTGGAAGCGCGCGTCGTTCGGTTCCTGACGCAGGCGCAGCTGTCCGTCCGGATCCACTTCGGCCTGCGCCAGCAGGGTCAGCATGTCCTGCTGCAGTTCGTGGTCGAGGCGGTCACGCGCGCTGCGCTTGAACAGCTCGCCCAGCAGCGCACTGGCCAGCAGCGAGACCAGCAGCAGGCCGACACCGCCAGCCAGCAGCAGGCGCCGTCGCAGCGAGGGTTGCCGGCTCACGGCGCGGCCAGCCGCCAACCCTGGCCGCGTACGGTCTGGATCAGATCGATGCCGAGTTTGCGGCGCACCCGCCCGAGCAGCACGTCCAGTGCGTTCGAGTCCGGATCGTGGCCGCCATCGAACACCTGTTCGCCCAGGCGGTCGCGGCCGATCACCTGGCCGCTGTGATGGATGAAGTAACTGAGCAGGCGGAACTCCTGCGGGCTCAGCGCCAGCGGCTGTCCGTCCAGTTCGAAGCGACCAGCGTTGACGTCCAGTTGCAGCGGGCCGCAGTGCAGGCGCGGGCTGGCGTGGCCATGGCTGCGGCGGATCAACGCGCGCAGACGCAGCACCAGCTCATCGGCCTGGAACGGCTT
This sequence comes from Stenotrophomonas sp. INTA L402-1, assembly GCF_059295135.1. NCBI lineage: Bacteria > Pseudomonadati > Pseudomonadota > Gammaproteobacteria > Lysobacterales > Lysobacteraceae > Stenotrophomonas > Stenotrophomonas sp. INTA L402-1. The sequence goes on along the minus strand of NZ_JCAFWP010000003.1, from coordinate 7,189 downwards.
GGTCAGGTAGTCGTCGGCACCGGCGTCGAAGCCGGCCAGCTTGTCGTGCCAGCGCCCGCGCGCGGTCAACACCAGCACCGGGAAGCTGCGGCCGTTGCCGCGCCAGCGCTCGATCACGCTCAGTCCATCCAGCCCGGGCAGGCCCAGGTCGACGATGGCGGCCTGCAGATCCTCGATCTGACCGATTTCCTCGGCCTCGCGACCGTCGGTAACCGCGTGCACCACGTAGCCGGCCTGTTCCAGCAGGGGCAGCAGGCGCTGTGCCAGCGCAGCATCGTCTTCGGCTAACAGGATGCGCATCAGTCGTCCAGCTCCGTCTTCAGCAGCTTTCCGCTGCGCGCATCATAGTCCAGCTCAACCACCACGCCGTCGCCGCGCAGGATCTCCACTTCGTAGACGCCATCGTCCAGCTCCACTTCCAGCAGCTGGCCCGGGTAGCGCTTGAGGGCATCGCGCACCACGCTTTCCAATGGCACGTAACGGCCTTGCTGCACGGCGCGGCGCGCGACCTGCTGCGCAGGGTCCTGTGCAGGCGCGGCGGCGGTCGGGGCGCTGGCCAGGGCCAGCAGCAGGGGCAGGGTGGAGAGCATCGGGGTGCAGTGAGAGCTGTAGGAACAGGCGTGAGTGTGCCGGGGGTGACTAACCGTTGGCTAACAGGGGCGGCTAAGGCGCTGTTAGCCACGGGGTGCATCGTGGCGTTGCCGGGATGGTCCGGCCACGAACACGAACAGGAGAACCCCCATGTTGAAGTCGCTCACCCTTGCCACCGTTGTCACCCTTGCGATTGCTCCCGCCGCACAGGCCGCGCCGCTGGGCATGGCCCAGGTCGAACAGACCCTGCGCAAGGCCGGCTACACCCAGATCCACGAGATCGAACGCGATGATGGCCTGTGGGAGGCGGATGTCAGCCGCGCCGATGGCCGCTTCAGCGAGGTCTACGTTGACCCCAAGACCGGCGAGATCTTCGACGAGCACAGCAAGCGCGCGCTGTTGACCACCGAGCAGGTGCTGGCACGGGCACAGGCGCATGGCCTGCGCGAGATCCATTCGCTGGAACGCGATGGTGCGACCTGGTCGCTGGAAGCGCGCAATGCCCGCAACCAGAAAGTGGAGGTGCGCCTGAGCGGCTATGACGGCCGCATCCTGCACAGCGAGCGCGATGGCTGGCTGGATTGACCTGCTGGTAGTGCCGGCCGCTGGCCGGCAACCCATGATCGTTTCCAACCCCGCGAGTCGCCGGCCAGCGGCCGGCGCTACCGCGCGACTACCAGCCGAGCATGGGCTCGGCTCTACAGGAGCTGGCTTACCAGCCAAACGGCGGCGGGTAATCCCAATAACCCGGGCCGCGGCCGTAGTAGCCGCCGTACGGGCCGTAGAAGCCCGGGCCCTTGCCTTCGCTCACGTGGATGTTGACGTTGACCCCGTGGGTCTTGCCTTCATCGGTGGTGTAGTTCTTGCTCAGGTTCAGCGTGGCCGCGTTGTAGTGGCTGTTGCCACCGTTCTTCGAATAGCCGATGCCGGTGGTGAAGCTGCCGGACACCTTGACCTTGTCGTCGGTCACGTCGGCGATCCTGGCGTCGTCGTGCACGCGCGGGCCGCTCTTGTCACCGTAGTACGTGCCCGGCGGGTCCTGCTGCAGGGCCGGGTCGTTGAGGTAGCGCATCGGCGCCTGCGGCAGCGTCAGGTCCAGGCCAGCGGCCTGCGGCGCGGTGGCGCCAGCGGCGGACTGGGCCAGCACGGTTCCCGGCAGGGCCAGGCACAGCAGCAGGGTCAGGGGGCGGATCATGACGGCGCTCCAGCGGACAGGTGGCCGCGCAACACGCGGCGGTACAGGCCGACGCTAGCAGGGGTTGCTTGAATGATGCCTGTCGGCGCCGGATTGGGGTAGAGCCAGGCCATGCCTGGCTGCAGGTCACAGCCGCCCGAACCCGAACAGCCCTTCCAGCGCATGCCTGCGCCGCTCGATCCGGGCCCGCAGCAGCTGGGCGCCGATCATCGAATAAGTGATGCCGTTGCCGCCGTAGGCCATGGCGAAATGCACCCGTGGCCCCCACTGATCGTGCGGGCCGAAGAAAGGCAGGCCGTCGGCGGTTTCGGCGAAGGTGCCGGCCCAGGAGAAGGCGGGCACCGGATCCAGCCGCGGGAACCAGTGCTGGAGCTGTTTCATCAGCTTGTCGGCCTTGCGCTCTACGCGCCGATCGCGGCGGGCGGGGATGTCGATGGCGTCGTCCAGCCCGCCCACCAGCAGGCGGCGGTCGCCGGTGGCGCGCAGGTACAGGTACGGGCGTGCGCTCTCCCACACCATCGTGTTGCGCAGGCGGCCCAGCACGTCCGCATCGATCGGGTCGGTGATGAAGGCATAGCTGCTGCGGTTGCGTGCGACGCGCTGATGCAGCCAGCGTTGGTTGGCATAGCCCATTGCCAGCACCACGTGGCGGGCGTGGATCGTGGCGCCGTCCTCGGTGAGGGCGCTCACGCCGCGTGCGGAGGGAGTGAGCGTGTGCAGCACCGTGCGGTCATGCACCTGGCCGCCGCGCCGGCGCACGCGCTGCAGCAGCGCATAGGTCAGGCGATAGGGATCGACCCGCGCCGCCTGGCGCGTGAGCAGGGCACCGCCGGCGTCCACGTCGAAGCGCTCCCGCAGTGCCTCCGGGCCCAGCCAGCGGGCATCCAGGCCGATTCCGCGCCGTGCCTCACCTTCGGCCATCAGGCGCGGCACGTCGCGATGGCGGCTGGCCAGGTACAGGCTGTCCATGCGCTGGAAATCAACGTCTTTCAGGCCGCGAGCCACGTCGCCCAGGGCCGGAATCGCCTCGGCACACGCCCGATAGGCAAGCGCGGCGGCGTCCTGGCCATGGCGCTGCGCCAGTTCCAGCAGATGGGTATCGATCTCGTACTGCAGCAACGCGGTGCTGGCAGCGGTGCTGCCCCAGCCGATATCGCGCTGCTCGATCACTGCCACGTCGTGGCCATGCCGGGACAGTTCGTCGGCAATCAGCGCACCGGTGATGCCGCCGCCGACCACCAGCACGTCGCAGCGCAGATCCTTTTCCAATGGCGGAAACGCCTGGATCAATCCATTGCGTATCGCCCACCAGGGGTAACCGCTCTTCAGGTCCATGGCCGTGTGCTGCTCAGGCGGTGGGACGGCCGGTATGCGGGGTCTGGATCAGTTCGGACAGATCGAAGCCCTGCAGGCGGGCGGCGGCCAGATAATGGTCCTGCACGGTAGCGTCCAGCTGCGGTTCGCGGGCCAGCAGCCACAGGTACTTGCGATCGGGGCTGCCGACCAGTGCCACGCTGTAGTCCGGCGCGACCTGGATCACCCAGTAGTCGCCCTTGGCGAACGGCAGCCAGCGCAGGCCCTTGGGCAGGAAGCTCACCTCCAGGCGCGCGCTGTCGTTGTCGACGGCGCAGGCCTCGCCGGTGGCTTCCTCGACCTCGCCGTCCATACGGCAGCGGTTGGTGACGCCGACGTTGCCGTTGTCGAGCAGGGTGTAGTGCGCCGACACGTCGGTGCAGCCTTCCGGCTCGTGGCGCATCGGCAGGCGCGCGATCTCGTACCAGGTGCCCAGGTAGCGGGGCAGCTTGAGGTCGGCGACGGTCTTCAGCGGCGGGTGCTCGGTCATCGGTGGTCGTGGCAGGGGTGGGCCTCCACGATGCCGATGGCCTTGCCATGGGCGGGTGAAGCCGGGGCGATGGCCGTGTCCAGAACGTTCCGTCGCCCCGGCGGAGCGCCCGTTGTCACCGGCGTGGCGGTATCCTGCTGCCAGCGCCGTGTTTTCCTGATCCAACCGAGGTGGAGGTGCCGATGTACCAGGTGATCCTGTTGAAGAGTGAATCCGCGTTCGCACGCGAACAATGGCCGCAGGTCGATGACCTGGTCGACTACGAAGGCGTGGCCTACAGCCTGCGCGCCGGCCCGCGCCAGCCGCTGCCGACCGACCACGACTGGCACCCGGTGGCGGTATATGCGCCCGATGAGATTACCGAGGAAGAGTTCCAGGACTGGTACGCGCTGCAGCAGCCGACGGTGGAAGAGCTGCGCCTGAAGTACTGATGCTCGACGCTGCCAGGGCCGTCCATCCGCCCTTGACCGGCTCTGCCGTATAGTCGCGCGCAGGCGCGGTGGTCCGCGCGAACCGGTGTGGCTGGCTTGTCTTCTTTCCTGCGATCGATCCGTGCACGGGGCCCTTGGCTGGCCCTGCTGCTGTGCAGCGCCTTCCTGCTGTCCGCGTCGGTGCTGGCGCAGGATGATGCGCCCACGCCGAAGCAGCAGCTGGCAGGTATCGATGCGAAGCTGAAGGAGGTCGACCGCAAGCGTGGTGATGCGGCCGCCATCGAGACGCTGGCGATGCTGTCCGAGAATGCCTCGCAGGTACGGCGTGACGCCGAGGCGCTGGAAAAGGAGTTGCAGCCACAGCTCGTCCGCCTCGACGAACAGCTGGCGCAGTTGGGCACGCCTGCCGAGGGCGCCACCGAGCCGCCCGAACTGGCGGCGCAACGGCGCAGCATCAACAAACAACGCGACGGACTGGCCGCGTCGGTAGCGCAGGCCAAGACCAGTGCCGTGCGCGCCCAGCAGCTGGCGACCGACATCGACCAGCAGCGCGCCGCGCAACGTACCGAAGAACTGGGGCAGAAGGTCGCCTCGCCGTTGTCGCCCGCGCTGTGGAGCAAGGTTGCCGAGCGCCTGCCGATCGATATCGCACGCGTCGCGCCGTTGGCCGAGCAGGGGCGCGATACGTTTGTCGCTGGCGTCCGGGCCAATGGCTGGGGCACGCCGTTGCTGGGCCTGCTGGCTGCACTGGTCATGATGTTCCCGCTGCGGTTGTGGCTGCGCCGGCTGGGTCGCCGCTTTGCCGCGTCCGAGCGTGCGCCCGATGGCCGCCTGCGGCGCTCCGGCCTGGCCATGTGGCTGCTGCTGGTGGGCACGCTGCTGCCCGGCTATGCCGTGGTGGTGCTGATGGCGGCGCTGGATGCCATCAATGCGATTGCGCCGCGCCTGCAGGTGGTGGCCGACGGGCTGGAGACCGCAACGTTCCGCGCTGCGTTCATTGCGGCACTCAGCGCCTGCATGCTGGTTCCCAAGCGGCCGTCGTGGCGGTTGCTGAATCTGGATGACACCGCCGCGCTCAAGCTGCGCAAGTACGCGTGGGGCGCGGCGGCGCTTGCCTGGCTGAGCACGGTGCTGGTGGCCCTCGATCAGGCCACGCGTACCAGCGACGTCACCACGGTGGCGTTGGATGGCCTGATTGCGCTGACCTATCTCGGCCTGATCATGGCCATGCTGGTGACCCTGGCGCGCCTGCATCGCCGGCAGACCGCCGAGGCCGAGGCCAAGCTGGAGGCGCAGGCCGATGGCATGGGCGCGACCACGCCGGTGCGCCGCAGCAGCTGGCTGGTGCTGGCGCGCGTGGCGGGCAATGTCGCGGTGGTGGCCGCCATCGTCGCGACGTTGATGGGCTACCTGAACTTCGCCAAATTCGTGAACCAGCAGCTGATCGGCGGCAGCATCGTGGTGCTGGCGGCGACGCTGCTGTTCAAGTTCGTCGATGACTTGAGCACGTGGATGCTCAACGCCGACAGCAAGGTGGGTCAGACCATCCTGCTCAGTACCGGCCTGAGCGTGTCGCGGCTGGAGCAGGCCGGCGTGCTGCTGTCGGCGGTTCTGCGTACCGTGGTCGTGCTGCTCACGCTGCTTGCCCTGGTAGCGCCGTTCGGCAACATCGGCGCAGTAGTGGAGCGATTCACTTCACTGTTCACGACCGGATTCGATATCGGTGGCACCAAGCTGGCACCGGCGGGGATCGTGATGGCAGTACTGGCGCTGCTGGCCGGCCTGGCGATCACCCAGCTGGTGCAGCGCTGGCTGACCGACACCTATCTGCCCAAGACCGAACTGGACCTGGGCGCACGCAATTCGGTCAGTACGGTTGCCCGCTACGTCGGCATCATCATCGCGGTGATCTGGGCGTTGAGCGCGATGGGCCTGCAGCTGAGCAAACTGGCACTGCTGGTCAGCGCGCTGTCGGTGGGTATTGGTTTCGGCCTGCAGGTGATTACCCAGAACTTCGTCTCCGGCCTGATTCTGCTGGCCGAGCGCCCGGTGAAGATCGGCGACTGGGTGAAGCTGGGCGACCAGGAGGGCGACATCCGCCGCATCAGCCTGCGTTCGACCGAGATCCAGGTAGGCGACAAGTCCACCCTGATCGTGCCCAACTCCGAGCTGGTCACCAAGACCGTGCGCAACATGACGATGGGCAACAACCAGGGCCGCATCCAGATTCAGTTCGCGGTGCCGCCCAGCACCGATGTCGGCAGCCTGCGCCAGGCGCTGCTGGATGCGTACACCGCGCACACCAACGTGCTGAAACAGCCAGCACCGACGGTCTACATCGACAGCATTGCCGGTGGCCAGATCACCATCAACAGCTTCGCGTACGTGGCCAGCCCGCGGCAGGTGTATGCGACCCGCAGCGATCTGTACTTCAGCCTGTTGCAGATCCTGGCGGAGCGGAACATTCCGCTGTCGACCCCGACCGACATCCACATCACCCGCGATCCGCAGGAGTAGGGGGTTCTTTGCAGGGCTGCGCCCTGCACCCGCTACAAGCCGGAGCAACGACAACAGCAACAGCAACAGCAACGGCGTGCATTCCGTTGGATGGCGGGGCGATGTCGGAGTGCGGGGACGCCGTAAATCCGTCCATGGAGGCTTGGCAGCCGCATCCATGCGGCTGACACCCCGCACTCCGACACCGCCCCACCTCTGACAGATTCCTGCGGCTGTCGGTAGGTGTCGACCTTGGTCGACACGTCTGTCAGATATCGAAATCAATCTGGGGTCAGATCCGTTTTCCTCCGGAAAACGGATCTGACCCCAAGAGTATTTCCGACAGATCGCGGAAAACTGTCGAAGGCGGGGTGGGGGGGGGGGGGGGGGGGGGGGGGGGGGGGGGGGGGGGGGGGGGGGGGCGGGGGGGGGCGGGCGGGGGGGCGGGGGGGGGGGGGGGGGGGGGGCGCCGCGGCGCCGCCCCCCCCCCCCCCCCCCCCCGGCAAACAAAACCCCAACACCCACACAAAACCAAAACCACACACCCCCCAGCGCAACCCCCCAAACAACACCACCCCACACAGCAACACCACCCCACAACACACACCACACACACAACACACAACAAAAAAA